>DHXA01000027.1:0-625 GCA_002413455.1 Rhodanobacter sp. UBA5168
GCCGCTGCGCCGGGCAGGATCTCGCCGAAGCCCTCTTGCTTCAGCGCAAGATCGGCGAACAGCAGGTGATGGTTGACCACCACCACGTCGGCCTCCAGCGCTTCCCGGCGAGCCTTCACCACGTGGCAATCGTCGAAGAACGGGCACTCGACGCCGAGGCAGTTTTCCGGTGTGGAAGTGACGCGCGGCCACAGCGGCGATTCCTCCGGCACCTCGGCCAGCTCCATCCGGTCGCCGCGGCGCGTGCGTGCGGACCACGCGCGGATCGTCGCCAGCTGCGCGGCCTGGGCGCGCTCGAAGGTGGCGCCTTCGCGCACGGTCTGATCGAGCCGGTACAGGCACAGGTAGTTCGCGCGGCCTTTCAGCAACGCCGTCTTCAGCCGCGCGCCGAGTACCGAGCGCACCTTCGGCAGGTCGCGGAAATACAGCTGGTCCTGCAGCGTCTTGGTGCCGGTGGAGATGATCACCCGCTCGCCCGACAGCAGCGCCGGCACCAGGTAGGCGAAGGTCTTGCCAGTGCCGGTGCCGGCCTCGGCGATCAATGTGTCGCGCCCGGCAATCGCCTGCTGCACGGCCCGCGCCATCGCCTGCTGCGCCAGCCTCGGCGCGAAGTTCGGCAGCTCGC
>DHXA01000027.1:681-11838 GCA_002413455.1 Rhodanobacter sp. UBA5168
GCCGGTGCCGGCCTCGGCGATCAATGTGTCGCGCCCGGCAATCGCCTGCTGCACGGCCCGCGCCATCGCCTGCTGCGCCAGCCTCGGCGCGAAGTTCGGCAGCTCGCGCGCGAACGGTCCATCGGCACCGAGCAGGGTGCCGATGTCGTCGGACTCGGTGTCATCGAGGTCGGTCATCCGCCAAGTATGGCGGAGCGGACCGGCGAGACGAAACCGCGACGGGAACCTCGACCAACGCCAGCGCGTCTACTGGACAACATCGCGCGCCGCCATCGAAGGAGAGCCCGCGTGAGGTTGTTCGCACCCGCGCTCGACCTGGTCGACATCCACGGTCAGCCGATCATGACCAGTGCCTGCAGGCGGGCGCATGCGCGCTAGCGTAGCCAGCCGCCGGTTCGATCCGGCATTCGATGGCCTGCACCCGTCGCTGCAGGATTTGCACCGATCCGGCGGTACGCTGCGCGGCCCGGTCGCGATCCACTTCGGCGCCGGCCTCGCGGGATTCGCCGGACGGCGGATCGCGCGCCGACTCGGCATCCCATGCGAAACCGGAGAGCACACGCTGGAAGTCGCCATCAGTCACGACGATGTCGCGTTGCATGGGGATCGCTGCTTCGATGATGGCGCCTGCTTCGCATCGACCTTTCGGCCCTACGGTCATTGGCCGACCGGCGGGTGGACTGAAAGCACCGCGCTGGTCGCACTGAAGTTGCAGGCGGACGTGATCGACGGTGGCTGGTACTGGCGCTGCACCGGCGCGCAGCTTGGCCGTTTGCCGGTTCCGCGCTGGCTGCTGCCGCGTGGTGAAGCGTACAAGCGCATCGAGAATGCTCGTTATCGCTTCAGCGTGAGTTTCGCCCTGCCGTTGCTCGGCGAAATAGTGCGCTATGGCGGCTTGCTGGATGCCCTGGCGGCGCCCGTGCCGATCGAACGATGAGGCCCGTGGGTTCCCGATCAGTACCGCGGAACGCCTGCCTTGTGGCACTGCTGCACCCACTTTCGCGCGGTCTGCGCGCCGGCCACGTCTCCGGCCTGCAGACGCATCTCCACGACGGTCTGCCAATTGCGCGCGCACAGTGGCCCCAGCTTGGGGCCCAGCGACCATGACTGATGAGAGAGCTTTTCGGCCGCGGCAAAATCCCGCAGGCGAACCGCGATCTCGGCACGCTCCTGCAGCAGGTCGGGCGAATTCGGGCTGAGCCTGATCGCCTGATCGAGTTTGCCCGCGGCATCGGCATACTTGCCGGTCTGCTCATCGTGCTGCGCGGCGTCCTGCAGTGCGGCGACGCTGGGGTCGCGCAACGGGTTGACGTCGATGATGGATTTTTCGCGGTCGCCAGCGGCGCGGATGGCGCCGACCAGGTCGTAGCCCGGCACGGACGAGTGCTCGGCGGTCTTGGAAGTCGTGGCGAAAATGCCGCAACCGGCCAGCAGGCTCACTGCGAATATCGGCAAAGGGGCAAGTAGACGTTTTGACTTATGCCGCATGATCAATTCCGGATGGGCGCAGGCAACGGCGCACTGCTGGCGGGGGGAGGATTGCTGCCGCCGAACAGGCCTTGCACGCCCTGCCAGAAGCAGCCTTCGGTGTCAGCGGGCAACGAGCCGGCGATGACCGGAAATTGCCGCGCGCCCGTACATTGCGATTCGGTGCGCTTGCCGTCGGCCGGGTTGATCCAGGCCATCTCCAGCCCGTCGCCGGGCGCTGCAGACAACGGCCGGGTGGGCAGCTTGGCGAACAGGTCGCGCCACGCGCGCAGCGCGCCGGTGGCGCCGAACAGGCCGGTCGACTTGTTGTCGTCGCGACCCATCCAGAACACCGCCAGATGTTCGCCGGTGTAGCCGGCGAACCAGCTGTCGCGGGTGTCGTTGCTGGTGCCGGTCTTGCCGGCGGCATGCAGCCACGCCAGGCTTGAATTGCCGATCGAACTGGCGGTGCCGTACACGGCCACCTGCTGCATCGCCCACCTGGTCAGGCGCACTGCCTCCTGATATTCACCGCTGCCGCCCTGCACCTGGTACCGCTTGATGGTGCGACCGTTGCCGTCGACCACACCGCGCACTGCAACCAGTGGCAAGGCGTGACCGTCGGCGGCAAAGTATTGGTAGAGCTGCGCCAGCTGCAGCGGCGCCAGGTCGATCGCGCCGATCAGCAGCGACGGACTGGGATTGACATCGGTGAGCCCGAACGATTCGAGGAACGACTTGATCCGCGGCAGCCCCACCTGCAGACCGAGGTGGATGGTGGCAAGGTTCCATGACTTGGCCAGTGCATCCACCATGGGCAACTGGCCATGGCTCTGGTTGTCGTCGTTTTGCGGCGTCCACATGCTGCCGTCGGGCTGGCGCATGCTGATCGGACTGTCGTCGAGCAGGCTGGCAAGGTTCCAGCGATCCGGCTGGGTCAGCGCCACCAGATAGACCAACGGCTTGATCGTGGAACCGATCGGCCGGCGCGCATCGAGCGCGCGATTGAAGCCCTGGTCGCCGGGAATCTTGCTGCCGACGACGGCCAGCACGCTGCCGGTCTGCGCATTGGTCACCACGGCCGCTGCCTGCAGCGGATCGGCGCGCTTGCCCAGGCTTTTCATCGTGCTGGTGATCGCCTGCTCGGCATACAGCTGCGCCGCCGGATCGAGCGTGGTGAAGATCGACAGGTTGCCGTCGCGCAATGCCTGTTCGTCGAAGTCGGCAATGATCTGCGTGCGCACCAATTGCATGAAGGCCGGGAAGCGGTTGTGCGGCAACTGGCCGTTGCTGACGATATCCAGCGGCGCGGCCTGCGCCGCATTGAGTTGCGCGGCGGTGAGCAGCCCGGTGGTGGCAAACTCCTGCAGCACGATGTTTCGCCGGCTCAGCGCACGTTCCGGCGAACGGCGCGGATCGTAATAGCTCGGCCCTTTCACCATGCCGACCAGCAGCGCGATCTCCTGCGGACGCAGGTCCTCCAGCCGACGGCCGAAATAGAACTCCGATGCCGCCGCAAAACCGTGCACCGCCTGCCCGCCCTGCTGGCCGAGGAAGACGTCGTTGACGTACGCCTCGAGAATCCGCCCCTTGTCGTAGTGCGCCTCCAGCAGCAGCGACATCAGCGCTTCGTTGATCTTGCGCGTGAAGTTCTGGTCGCGGCTGAGGAACAGGTTGCGCACCAGCTGCTGGGTCAGCGTGGAACCGCCCTGCACGGTATGGCCGGCGCGCATGTTGGCGAACGCGGCGCGCACGATGGCGCTGAAGTCGATGCCGATGTGATGCTTGAAATCGCGATCCTCGACCGCCTGCAACCCGCTCAGCAGCAATGGCGGCACATCGGCCAGATGGACGAAGCGGCGCTCTTCCTGGGTCGCGCCGTACAACGTGGCGATACGCGCCGGATCCAGATGCGCCAGCGCGATTTTCTTGCCGCTGGCGGCGTCCTGCACCGACTGCACGGTGCCCTTGCCGAGCGCGACACGGATGCGTTTGGGCAATTCGCCGCCATCGGGGCCGGCATAACCGCGCGAGGTGATCGTGTAGCGCGTGCCCCGCTTCAGCCAGCTGCCGGCGACCTGGCCATGACCGTCATTGCTGTAGCCGGCGAAGGTCAGCTCCAGCTCCAGCGCGGCGGGTGTCATCGGCATGTCGGCGGCCAGCGGCAGCGGTCGCGCATAGACCCGGGTGGGCACGGCGAACACCAGATCGTTGAAGCGATCCTGCACGCGCTTGTTCAATACCAGCGTGTACGGCAGCACGAAGCCGAACAACAGGCCCATGCCGATCCAGAACGGAATGCGCAGCCACGGCCAGCAATGGCGGGCGAACGAACGAAGGCGGGTCAAGAAGTCCAACGTGGGGAAATCCAGCAATCAAGTGGTTCGATCATAGGGCCTGCCACCCGGCGCGCATATGAACGCAGCGGCAGGTTTCATGGCGAAACGCGGGCAGTGCGGTCGGTCGTCAGTTGGCAGCGTACTCACCGGTAGAAGTTGCAGGAACATCGCGGCTGAAGTTGCTCCCACACGGGACAGGCGCTTATTCGGGCGGCGTCCACATCGCGGGCTCGGGACGGAACGGGCGCGGGTAGATGCCGAGCAACCGCTGCAATTCACCGTTGTCGGCCACCAGATCGGTGTGCAGGCGACTCAGCGGACCGCGCAGCGGCGGCAGCACATGCGGGCCCAGCCACAACAGCCATGCCGGCAGCGGCAACGGTACGGTGGTGCACACCAGGCTGCGGCGCAGGCGCGCAAACATCTCGCCGACAGGTAGCCGCTCACCGCCACCGATCGGCAGGATCCGGCCCGCCGAGGCCGGGCATTCGAGCGCGGCCAGCACGGCTTGCGCAATATCGTCCGCATGCACGGGCTGACGCAGGCCGCGACCGGACGGCAACGGAAACAGTCGCATGCGCATCGCGCGGCGGGCAATCGGGGTGAGGCTCTTGTCCAGGCCGGCACCGTAAACCAGGGTCGGCCGCAGCACCGTCCATGCGCAGCCGTGACGTGCGCAGGCTGTCGCCAGCGCGTTCTCGCCGTCGCGCAGCTGGCGCGATATCTCACGTTCGGCCGGCAAGCTGGAATCGCGCTTGGTCTCGGCACTCATCGAACTGATGGCGACCACCCGCGGCGCGTCGCTCAGGCTGACCTGGGCCAGCCAGTCGGCCAACCCCTGCAGAGGGCCGAAACTGATGATCGCCGACAGCGGCTGCAGTGCCGGCACATCATTGGGCAAGGCGCCCGGCAGCCAACTCACCCCGGCCTGCGGTGAACGCGGACGACGGCTCAACGCCAGCACGGGCTCACCACTGGCCTGCAGGCGCGGCAGCAGGAAGTGGCCGATCTGGCTGCTTCCGCCGAACACCAGCACGGTCATGCAGCACTCATTGGCTGCCCTGCAATCGGGCGGTCAGATCGAGCACGCGCGGATGATTCGGTGCCAGCTTGCGGGCATGATCCAGCGACTGGCTGGCGTCGACGCGATCACCGCGCGCGAGCTGCTGCTCGGCCTGATCGAGCCATGCGCCGGCCAGCCGATCGCTCAGCGCACTCTGCGCCGCACCGCCCGGCGCCAGCTCGGCCAGGTTCGCCAGCATGTCGTCGGCCCGAACCAGTTTGCCCGCGGCCAGCGCCTGGTTGAACTGAAGCTCCACCTGTCCGGGCAGCACCTGCAGCCCACGCAGGGCCAATTCGTTGTTGCCGTCGATCGCCAACGCGCTGCGATACAGGTCATACGCGCTGTCGCCAGGGGGCAACATGATGTCGCCGTTCTTCGCGGCCTGCTGCGCGCGCTGCACCAGTCGCGCCGCCGCCGCACTCTGCTGCGGCGAAAGCACCACCGGTGCGGGCGGCGCTTCGGCCTCGTCCGCACTTGCAGTATTTGCGTCTGCTTTTGCGACAGGCGCCGGCGCCTGCGCTGGCGCGGCACTGCCCAGGCGCGCGCGCGCAGCCGCAAGGTCCGCCGACTTCGGCGCCAGCAGCGCCGCCTGATCGAGCAACCGGTTCGCCTGTGTCATATCGCCGGCATCGATCGCCGCGCTCGCCTGCACCGTCAAGGCCTGCGCGACTTTGCCGAGCCCGATCCGGGCCTGGGCATTGTCCGGGTCGAGCTTGAGTGCGTCCTGGAAGTGGGCGAGTGCGGTATCGTCGCCGGCGCCGCCGATGCGACCGTCACGCAAGGCGTCCTGCCCCTGGCTGAGCGCAGCATCCAGCGCACTGTTGTCCTGCTTGCGGGTCTGCGCCTGCAGCGCACGCAGCGCCGGCAGCGCGCCGTTGTTAGGCTGCAGCGCTGCGAGTTGTTCGATATTGGCGCCGGCCGCGACGGTATCCTTCGCATCGAACGCCTTGCGCGCCCGCACCGCCAGCGCGTAGCCGACCTGATCGAGCCCGTGTGCCGCCACCGCGTTGTCGGGATCGGCGCGCAGCACGCGCTGGTACAGCTCGCCAGCACCATCGGCGCCGACCAGCTTGCCCGCCGCCAATGCCTGCTGCGCCTGGTCCACGAGATCCACTGTCTGCACCTGCGCGGCATGAACGACACTGATCGCGTGATCCAGCCGATCGATGTCGCTGCCGCCGCCGAGCAGCTCGCGGGCGGTCGCCGCCTGCTGCGTCGCCTGATCGAGGTGACCCGCCTGCAGTGCGGCATCGGCCTGCGCCAGTTCGGCCAGGCCGACCTGGCGCAGGCCGGCACGGGCGCGGTCATTGTCCGGCTCCAGCGCCGTCGCGGCCTGAAACAGCTCGCGTGCGCTGGTCCCATCCTGGCCGTCCAGACGTCCATCCTGCAGGGCTTGCTGCGCTTGCGTCAGCACCGTGTTGAAGTCGGTGCGCGGCAGCATGCCGCGCAAACGGTTCTGGTTGACCCAGAGTGTGCCGGCTGCCGCAACCAGCAGCAGCAACAACAGCGGAACAAGCCAGCCCCGACGACGTCGGTGGTGCCTGGATGCGCCCCGTCTGGCATGCGAGTGGCGCGGCTCGAAGGTTACTTCGGGCAAGTCGTCGCGGGATGGTCCGCGCGGCGCATCCATGCGATCGAGATCACCCAGGGTGGGCTCGGTGCGCAAGGGGGGGTGTGGGTCTTGCTGATCTCGGCGTTCGCTCATGATCCGCGGCTGTGAATGCTGTCGCCACAGCTTAGCATCGGGCTGTGGGCTACCTTGCCCGCGCCAGACCGGCATTGCGGGGTCATTCAGCCGACGCCGACCCGCCGCACGTCGATCACATTGGGCAGCGCCAGCAATTTGCCGAGCAGGGTCGAGAGCTGCTCGAAGTCGCGCACGCGCAGGGTGAAACGCATCTCCACCTCGCCAGTGTGCGCGAACTGGCGGCTGGACGAGGCGATGATGTGCGTGCCGGCGTTGCTGATGACACTGGTGACGTCCTTCTGCAAACCCTTGCGGTCGTAGCCGCGCAGCTCGATGTCGACCTCGTAGGCCTGGCTGGCGGCGCTGCCCCAGCTCACCTCGATCACCCGGTCCGGGTCGCGCCGCAGCAACCGCGCGAGGCTGCCGCAATCGGCACGATGTACCGACACGCCCCGGCCTCTGGTGATGAAGCCGCGCACCGGATCGCCGGGCAGCGGCTGGCAGCAGCGTGCCAGCGTGGTCAGCAGGTTGCCGATGCCCTCGATGCTGAGCGCGCTGTGATCGAGCGTGACCGGCCGTGCGGTCACCGGTGGTGGCGGAGGCGCCGGCGGCTGCGCGGCTTCCTGCACCACGCGGGCGATCTGGCCCGGCGTGATCTCGCCCAGCGCCAGAGCGACCAGCAATTCGTCGTGGGTCTGCAGATGGAAGTGCGCGGGCAGCTTCGTCACGTCCGCGCCCGACAGCGCCAACCGCTTCAGCTCGCGCTCGAACATGCTGCGGCCCACCGCGAGGTTCGCGTCGTGCGCGATCCGGCGGAACCACGCGCGCACCTTGTCCTTCGCCCGCGCGGTGTTGAGATATCCATGGTGCGGCGACAGCCAGTCGCGGCTGGGCTCGCCCAGTTTGGTGGTGAGGATTTCCACCCGATCGCCGCTCTGCGGCTGGAACGTCAGCGGCACGATGCGGCCGTTGACCTTGGCGCCGCGACAGCGATGGCCGACCTCGGTATGCACCAGGTAGGCGAAATCCAGCACGGTCGAACCGCGCGCGAGATCGAACACCTCGCCCTTGGGCGTCAGCAGGTAGACGCGGTCTTCCAGCAGCTCGGTGTGCAGCTCGGCGGCCAGCGCGCTGTCGTCGTCGCCGCGCGGCTCCAGCAGCTTGCGCATCCAGGCGATCTTCGCCTCGAACTCGGCGTCGCTGCTGCCGCCTTCCTTGTAGCGCCAGTGCGCGGCCACGCCCAGTTCGTTCGCCCGGTGCATCTCGTGGGTGCGGATCTGCACTTCCAGCGTCTTGCCTTCCGGTCCCAGCACGGCGGTGTGCAGCGACCGGTAGCCGTTCGCCTTGGGCCGCGCGATGTAGTCGTCGAACTCGCCCGGCAAATGCGGCCAGCGCGCATGCACGACGCCCAGCGCGGCGTAGCAGTCGGTGATGTTGTCGACCAGCACGCGCACCGCGCGGATGTCGTACATGTCGGAGAAGTCCAGCGACTTGCGCTGCATCTTCTTCCAGATCGAATAGATGTGCTTGGGCCGTCCGGCCAGCTCGGCATGGATGCCGGCGGCGGCGAGCGAGCGCTGCAACTCGTCCAGCGACTCGCGGATGAAACTCTCGCGGTCGCTGCGCCGCTCGTCGAGCAGCCTGGCGATGCGGCGGTAGGTGTCCGGCTGCAGGAAGCGGAACGCCAGATCCTCCAGCTCCCATTTCAGCTGCCAGATGCCGAGCCGGTTCGCCAGCGGTGCATGGATGTCGCGGGTCAGCTGCGCCAGCGCGGCCGCCTGCTCCAGTGGCAGTGAGGCCGCCGCACGCATCCGCGCCAGCTGCCGCGCCAGCAGCACGAAGACCACGCGCAGGTCGCGCACGATCGCCAGCAACAGGCGACGCAAGCCTTCGGCCGCACCTCCGGGCGCCCGCTGGGCGTGCAACGCCCACACCTGTTCGGCCGCCTGCTGTCCACCGACCAGCCGCTGCAGTTCCGCCGGCAGCTTCGCGGCGTGGCTCTTCCACAGTGCCGGATCGACCCGTGCCAGTTCGAACCACAAGGCCGCCGCCTGGGTCTGCGCGTCGCAGCCGAGCATGCCGAGCAGATCCAGCACGTCGCCGCATTCGGCTTCGGGAACGGGATGCGCCGCGCAGGCCTGCAATGCCTCGGCCAGCACCGGCGGCAGCGTGCCGGCGCGATCGCGCCAAGGCTGCAGGCTGGTGGGTGTGACGGGCGGCGCCATGCGAAGGAATGTCCGGTTCGGACGTCCATAGTAGCTGCAGTGCCCAAGCTTTCAGCGGTAATTCGCGTGGCGCCCGCCGAAGACTTGCGCTCAGCCCAGCGCCGCCAGTGCCTTCGCCAGCCGTTTTGCCGAAACCGGTTCGGCCGTCTTCAGCTCCTGCGCGAACAGCGACACGCGCCACTCCTCGATCAGCCAGCGCAGCTCGGCCAGCGCGGCCGCGTCGGCGCCGGCCGCACGGTGCTGCAGGTACGCGCGCCAGTACGGCATGACCTGCAGCATGCGCTGCTGGTCCTTCGCCGGATCCTGGCGCAGCCGCTCGCCGCGCAGGCGCATCGCCTTCAGATAGCGCGGGTAATGCACCAGCCGCGCCGTCGGCAGCTCGCGCAGGAAGCCCGGCGTCAGCAGCGCGTCGAGCTGTTCGCGCAGGTCGTCGTAGCTGGCTCGTGCGAAACCCAGCAGCGGCGGTTGCAGCCACGGCTTCAGTTCGGCCTGCGCTTCAACGATCGGCTCGGCCAGCTTCAACCGCTCGACGCCGGCGCCGAACAGTTCGCGCGAAAACTGCGTGCGCAGCTTCTCGAATGTGCCGGCCGTGCGCACGTCCAGATCGTGCTGATCGAGCAGGTCGCTGAAACCGCCTTCGAGCAGATCCTCGCGCAGACCATCGACACCGCCGAGCGGCGCGTATTTCAGCGCCAGCGCATTGCCGACCGGCAGGCGCCGACGCGCCTGTTTCGCGTCGCTGGCCAGCGCATTGCGCAACAATCGCACCACGCCTTGAACGTGCGCCGCGCGCGCCTCGTCGCTGCGCTCGAACACGCGCAACGCCACCGTCTCGCCCAGGTCGACCAGTGCAGGAAACGCGATCAGGCCGCCGTCGGAACGCACCTGCGCCGGGATCTCCTCGAAGTCCCAGGTGGCCACGTCCTCACGGGTGAGTTCGATGTCGGTCTTGCGCGAGAACGCTTCGCGCGCCTGGCCTTCCCACTGCCCGCGCAACGCGGCGAGATCACGGTTGCTGGCCAGCGTCTTTCCGCCCTCGTCATGCAGGCGGTAACGCATGCGGAAATGCGCCGGCAGCTCGATGGCAGCAAATTCGGCGGCGGCAATGTCGACACCGGTGGCGCGCTTGAGGAACGTCGCCAGCGTTTTCGTGAGCGGCTCGTCGCGCGGCGATTCGGCCTCGACAAACGCCCGCGCGAAGTCCGGCGCCGGCACGAAGTTGCGGCGCAGTGCCTTGGGCAGACCACGGATCAGCTCGGCCACCTTCTCGCCCAGCAGGCCGGGGACCAGCCATTCGCAACGCGCGGGCGGCAGCGCGTTCAGCATCGCCAACGGCAGATGCAGGGTGACGCCGTCGGCTTCGTCGCCAGGGACGAAACGGTATTCCAGTTTGTAACGCTGCGGCGTGATTTCCAGGGTGGCGGGAAACGCCTTCACATCCAGCCCCGCGCCACCGACCATCACATCGTCCAGCGACCAGCGCAACGCGGCCTGCTCGGCCGGGCGCGCCTTGCGGTACCACGCATCCAGTGCGCGACTGCTGGCGATCTCCTCGGGCAGCTTGCCCTCGAAGAACGCGACCAGATTGTCCTCGTGGCGGATCAATCCTTCGCGACGCTGCTTCGCCTCGATGCCGAGCGCGTCTTCCAGCACGCGCTGGTTCGCGCGCACGAAATCCGCACGACTGTCTATATCGCCGCGGGTTAGCGCTTCGCGCAGAAAGATCGCATGTGCCAGCACCGGATCCTGTTGCTGGAACGTCACCGGACGTTTCTCCACCAGCACCAGGCCGAACAGGCTGACCTGCTCATACGCCACCACGCAGCCGCGCTTCTTCGACCAGTGCGCATCGCGGCAACTCGTGCGCAGCAGGTGCGCTGCCTGCTGCTCGATCCACAGTGGCTCCACCCGCGCGTTCGTCATGCCCCACACGCGCCCGCCCACGTCGAGGATCTGCGCGGAAAAGATCCAGTTCGGCGGCACCTTGGACAAGGCCGAGCCGGGGAATACATGGAATTTGCGCTCGCGCGTGCTCTGGTACACGCCCTTCTCGTCCTTGCGCCCGACCTGGGTGGGCAGGCCGGCGAGCAAAGCGCGATGCACCGATTCGTAGTGACGATTTGCATCCGCCTCATTGATCGTTGCAACCACGTGCTCGCGCGCGGCACCACGCTCAAGCACTTTCCCACGCTCGCGGGGAAGCGCGTTGGGAGAAAGGGACGCTCGCTTCGACGCCGAGCGCTCCCTCACCGCAGCCATCTCGCCCACCGCCTGCGACGGGGAAGAGGGCGCGTTCGCATCCAGCTTCCACCCAAGATCCTGCACCACCAGCAGCAACTGCCGATGCAGCTCGCGCCACTCGCGCATGCGCATGAA
>DHXA01000163.1:0-614 GCA_002413455.1 Rhodanobacter sp. UBA5168
GGCGTGCCGATCCAGCGCGAGAACCAGACGCTGGCCACGGTGACGTTCCAGAACCTGTTCCGCATGTACAAGAAGCTGGCCGGCATGACCGGCACGGCCGATACCGAGGCGTTCGAGTTCCAGAGCATCTACGGTCTTGAAGTGGTGGTCATTCCCACTCACAAGCCGATGATCCGCGTGGACAACTCGGACATGATCTTCCTCGCCCAGGATCCGAAATACCGTTCGGTGATCGAGGACATCAAGGACTGCCACAAGCGCGGCCAGCCGGTATTGGTCGGTACCACTTCGATCGAGGTGTCGGAACTGCTTTCGGGCATGCTGACGAAGGCCAATGTCGCGCACGAAGTGCTCAACGCCAAGCAGCACGAGCGCGAGGCACACATCGTGGCGCAAGCCGGTGCGCCCGGCCAGGTCACCATCGCCACCAACATGGCCGGTCGCGGTACCGACATCGTGCTCGGCGGCAGTCTGGAAGCGGCCTTGGCGGCCTTGCCCGAAGACGCCAGCGAGATGGATCGCCAGCGCGTCAAGACCGAGTGGAAGAAGTTGCACGAGCAGGTACTCGCCGCTGGCGGCCTGCACATCATAGGCACCGAGCGGCACGAGTCGCG
>DHXA01000163.1:833-1933 GCA_002413455.1 Rhodanobacter sp. UBA5168
CGCATCGACAACCAGCTGCGCGGTCGTTCCGGCCGACAGGGTGATCCGGGTTCCTCACGCTTTTACCTGTCGCTGGAGGACAACCTGCTGCGTATCTTCGGCGGCGAAGGCCTGGTGCGCTGGATGAAGCGCTTCGGCATGAAGGACGACGACGCGCTGGAAGACCGCATGATCAGCCGGCAGATCGAGAAGGCCCAGCGCAAGGTCGAACAGCACAACTTCGACATCCGTAAGCATCTGCTGGAATTCGACGACGTCGCGAATGACCAGCGCAAGGTGATCTACACCCAGCGCGACGAACTGCTGGAGGGCGAGGATGTGTCGGCCACCGTCGCGGATATCCGCGAGGATGTGGTGGAGACCATGGTGCGTGCCTACGTCCCTGCAGAGAGCATCGACGAGCAGTGGGATCTGGCCGGCCTCGATCGCGAGCTGGAAAGCGAATTCGGCCTGTCGTTGGAGCTGAAGCACTGGATCGAGCAGCAGCACGAGATCGACGCCGAGATGATCCTCGCGCACGTGCGCAACGCGGTGAACGAATTGTTCCAGGCGAAGGAAACCCAGATCGGCGCCGACACCATGCGCCAGCTGGAAAAACACATCATGCTGACGGTGGTGGACAACGCCTGGAAGGATCACTTGTCCAACATGGACTACCTGCGTCAGGGCATCTATCTGGTCGGTTACGCGCAGCAGGATCCGAAGCAGGCGTTCAAGCGCGAATCGTTCAAGCTGTTCTCCGAGATGCTTGGCCGGATCAAGACCGAGGTGGTGCAGATGCTGGCGCGGATCCGCATCCGCAGCGAAGAGGAAGTCGCCGCGATGGAGGCCGAGCAGCAGCGCCTGGCGGATCGCCTGCAGAAGCAGATGCTGGCGACTGGTGGCGGTGCGCCGCCGGCTGGCGCCTTTGGTGGCGAGGCAGAGGTGCCTGCAGGTGCCGGCATGCGCCTGGCGCCGTCGCCGGCGCAGCACGATGGCCCCAAAGTTGGTCGCAACGAGCCGTGCCCGTGCGGTTCGGGGAAAAAGTACAAGCACTGTCACGGCCAGCTGGCCTGAGCTTTCGGCAGGCAGTCATGAAAAACCCCGCCGCGGCGGGGTTT
>DHXA01000163.1:2139-3440 GCA_002413455.1 Rhodanobacter sp. UBA5168
CCGCCGCGGCGGGGTTTTTCATGCGGTGAATCAATCCTCGACCCCCGGCGGCCGCTTGCGATGCGGTTCGGCGTTCACCGTGATGTATTGCGGCTCTTCGCCATCCAGTCGCAAGGCGGTGAGCTGTCCGCCCCATACGCAGCCGGTATCGATCGCATGCACGCCGAGTCCGGCAAAGCGACCCAGCGCCGACCAATGGCCGCAGACAATGCGGGTATCACGTCGGCGCATGCCGGGCACTTCATACCAGGGATACAGCCCGGGTTTCTGTGTTCCGGGGATGTCCTTGGCATCGAAGTCGATGCGCCCGTTGACGTCGCAATAGCGCATCCGGGTCATCGTGTTGATCGTGGCGCGTTGGCGATCCAGGCCCTGCAGACGGCTCGACCACATCGCGGGCCGATTGCCGAACAGGTTGCGCAGCAGGCGCGGATGACGCGGACTGGACAGTTCACGCTCCACATCCTCGGCCGCGCGCTGGGCCTGTCGCAACGTCCACATCGGCGCCAGGCCCGCATGCACCATGGTCCAGTTGAGTTGTTCGTCGTGGTGCAGCAGCTTCTGCGAACGCAGCCATTCGAACAGCACCGGTGCGTCGTCGGCGAACAGCACCTCACGCAATTCAGGATTCACCCGCGCCTGCGCATCGGGCCTGCGCTGGGCAATCGCGAGCAGGCTCAGATCATGATTGCCGAGTGTGACGACGCTTTGTTCGCGCAAGCCGTGGATCAGCCGCAGCGTATCCAGTGACCGGCCGCCACGGTTGACCAGGTCGCCGCAGAACCACAGTTGGTCCTGCGCCGGATCGAAACGCAGCTTGTCGAGGAGGCGTTGCAGTTCGGGATAGCAGCCCTGCACGTCGCCGATCGCGTACGTAGCCATGTCAGAGCAGGGCCATCAGTGCAGCGTGCGCGGGATGGACAAGGTGAAGGTCGGAATGGGTGCCTCGAACTCCGTGCCGTCATCGGCCAGCATCTGATAGCTGCCGCCCATGGTGCCCACCGGCGTTTCCAGCACGGCGCCCGAGGTGTACTCGAAATCATCGCCGGGGCGCATCCAGGGTTGCTCGCCGACCACGCCATCGCCGGTCACTTCCTCCACCTTGCCATTGGCATCGGTGATCATCCAGCGGCGCGTGAGCAGGCGTGCCGGCATCGCGCCGGCATTGCGCAGGGTGACGGTGTAGGCGAAAACGTAGCGATTGTCACCGGGCTTCGATTGATCGGGGACGAAGCGCGTTTCGACCTGCGCGTCGATCGTGTAGGAAGATTTTTCATTCATGCCCGGATTGTAAGGCCTGT
>DHXA01000103.1:0-11284 GCA_002413455.1 Rhodanobacter sp. UBA5168
ACGCCGAAGCGGCCGGAGGCGACCTGCTTGATCTTCGACATCTTCTCGGTGCCGTAGCGCGCGGGATCCTCACCACCTTCGCCGGAATTGCTGCGGCCGCCGAGCCGGTTCATCGCGATCGCCAGCGCCTCGTGCGCTTCGGGCGACAGCGCGCCGAGCGACATGCCCGCGGAATCGAAACGTTTGAGGATCGCCTCGACCGGCTCGACCTCGTCCAGCGGAATCGCGGTACCGGCGGAGTGCGGCAGCAGCAGGTCGCGCAGGGCGGATGGCGGGCGCGCGTCGACGTGATTCGCGTAGCGGCGGTAGTCGGCCATGGAGCCGGTTCGCACCGCGGTCTGCAAGGTATCGATCACGTCCGGGTTGTACATGTGGTATTCGCCGCCGTGGACGAATTTATAGAGGCCGCCGGCGCGCAGCGGCTGCGCCTCGTTCCACGCCTCGGCGGCGAGCAGGCGCTGGTCGTGTTCGAGGTCCGCGAAACCCGCGCCGCCGACACGCGACGGCGTACCGGCAAAGCACAGTTCCACCACGTCCGGTGCGAGACCGACGATCTCGAACAACTGCGCGCCGCGGTAGCCGGCAACCGTGGAGATGCCCATCTTCGACAGGATCTTCAGCAGGCCCTTGCGGATGCCGCGCCGGTAGCTGCGACCGATCTCGCGCTGGCTGCTGTCGCCGCCATGGATATGCCCGTCGCGACCCAGCTCGAACAGGCTCTGGTAAGCCAGCCACGGATAGATGGCGGTGGCGCCGAAACCGATCAGGCAGGCGAACTGATGCGCATCGCGCGCAGTGGCGGTTTCCACCAGCAGGTTGCACTGACAGCGCAGGCCGGTCTCGATCAGATGCGCGTGGATCGCACCCACCGCCAGCAGCGCGTGCGCCGGCAGCGTCTCCCGGCTCGGATAGCGGTCGGTGATGAATACCATGCCGGCGCCGGCGCGCACGCCCTGCTCCGCTTCGCGACAGAAACGACGCAGCGCCGCTTCGAGACCTTCGTCCGCCGGATAGCACAGGTCGATGCGCACGGTGGCGTCGACGAACTGCGGCAGTGCCAGGATCTGGCGCAGCTTGCGCTGCGAGCAGATCGGCGAGTTGAGCAGGACCTGTTTCGCGTTCTGCGCCGATAGTTCGAACAGGTTGCCTTCGCGGCCGATCTGGGTGACCAGCGACATCACCAGCCGCTCGCGCAACGGGTCGATCGGTGGATTGGTGACCTGGGCGAAGCCTTCGCGGAAGCGGTCGAACAACGGACGGATCTGCCGCGACATGGCTGCCATCGGGGTGTCGTCGCCCATCGAGCCGGTGGCCTCGGCTTCGGTTTCAGCGAGCACCTTGAGCACGCTCTCGCGTTCCTCGCGGCTCAGTCCGTAGAGCTTTTGACATCGCCGCAACTCATTCGCCGGCAACGGCTCGGCGGCAAGGCTGGGGTCGATCAGATCCGATTCGAGATAGCTGACGCCTTCGCGCAGCCAATCGCGAAATGGTGCGCGACTGCGGTTGATCGCGTCGATATCGGCATCGTGCAGCAATCGTCCTTCGTCGAAATCCACCGCCAGCATCTGGCCCGGACCGAGCCGGCCTTTCGCCACCACGCGTGCCGCCGGCATGTCCCACAATCCGGCCTCGGAGGCGACGATCAGGTGGTTGTCGTCGGATAGCGCCCAGCGCGCCGGGCGCAGGCCGTTGCGATCGAGCGTGCACACCGCGTAGCGGCCGTCGCACATCACCAGCCCGGCCGGCCCGTCCCACGGTTCGCTGTGCAATGCGTAGTACTCGTAGAAACCGGTGAGATCCTCGTCCAGATCCTCGCGTGCGGCATAGGCCGGCGGCACCAGCACGCGCATCGCCGTGAGCATGTCGAGGCCGCCGGCGAGCAACACTTCCAGCGCGTTGTCCAGGCTTTCCGAATCCGAACCGTCCTGGCGCACCAGCGGGCCGATGTCGGTGAGGTCGACCAGCGGCGAACGCAGCACCGCCTCGCGCGCCTGCATCCAGCGGCGGTTGCCGCGGATGGTGTTGATCTCGCCGTTGTGCGCCAACAAACGGAACGGTTGCGCCAGCCGCCACTGCGGCGTGGTGTTGGTGGAGAAGCGCTGGTGGAACACCACGGCGTCGCTGGTCAGCGCGGAATGTCGCAGGTCGGCGAACACCTCGCGTAGCCGGCCTGGTGCAGCCATCGCCTTGTAGCCGATCACCTGGGCGGACAGGCTCACGACATAGAACTGCGCATCGTGCTTCAGTGCCGCCTCGGCGCGCCGGCGCGCACGGAACAGCGCGCGCTCGAACGCGTCGTCACCCATGCCCGCGGCGGCATTCACGAACACCTGACGCACGCGCGGGCAGGTGGAACTGGCGAGCGGCCCGCAGGCCTGCGCGTCGATCATCACCTCGCGCCAGCCGGCCAGCGCCAACCCCGCCTCCGCCAGATGCCGCTCGAACTCGATCGCGGCAGCTTCGCCACCCGCCGGATCGAGGAACACCAGACCCGCCGCAAAGCGCGAGGCCGGCACGATGCCATCGGCGGCGGCCAGCGCACGCAACCAGTCCGCCGGTCGATGGATCAGCACGCCGCAACCGTCGCCACTGATGCCGTCGGCATTCACACCGCCGCGATGGGAAAGTTTCGCCAGCGCGGCAAATGCAGTGTCGATCACCCAGGTGCTGGCACAGCCATCGATCTGCGCGACCAGGCCGAAGCCACAGCTGTCATGCTCGAATGCCGGGTCGTACAACGTTGCCAAACCGCTTGCCGCCATCTCACCCCTCCGGGCTGCGCAGGCTGCCGCGATGCCGGGGGCACCGATCGTTCTGCACAGGAGCGGCCCTGACTAAAACACAATTGTTGCGTCGCGTCAAAGGCGGGTGTGAGGTATGGATATGGACGTCTAGACTTCCAACGGGATCTTCCGCCGCTGGACCGCACCACGCTGCCGCTGCGCGAGGTACGCGCGCCGGTTGCCCGGCGCACGTACCTCGCCGGCCGAAGCCTCCGCATCGGCCGGCCGGATTTACATCTTGTATTTCACGCCCAGCGTGTAGAACCGGCCGACCATGCCGGCCTGCGCCCAGGTCGGGTTGTAGTTGTTGCCTGCGTAATTGCTCGGATCAAACGGCGCCTCGCGATTGAAGGCATTCAGGATCGAGGCGGTCAACGAGAAGTGGTCGTTGATGTCGTAGCTCCCGGTCAGGTCGAACGTGGTGAACGAAGCCACGTGGCAGCTGGGCGGGAACGGGTCGCCATTGTCGTCCACCGAGATGCAGCCCTCGCCGTTGTCCGGCGCGGTCATCGTGATGGCGCTGGTGTAGTAGAGCGTGCCGGTGACGGTCGCCTTGCCGGAGCTGAGGCTGTTCGACCAGGAAGCGCGGTCACGCGGCGTGCCAGCACCCGAGGACAACGCATACGGTCCATGCGTACCGACGAAGCGCTGCACCGTGCCGTCTTGCAGGGTCAGGTTCCACTCGAAGATGCGCGTGGCGTTGAACTCGCTGCGCAGTTTCATACCTCCGCCGAAATCGAAATTGCCGATCAGGTCAAGATCGACGCCCTTGGTCTGCAGCGAGTTCTGGTTGACGTACGGCGCCATCACCACGACCGGCTTCGGCAGCAGCGTGGGATTCTCCGGATCGGGCACGTCGGCGATGATGGCCGAATTCGGCGGCAGCGGCTGGCCGGCGAAGTAGGCGTCGAGGACGGCCTGCGTATCCTGCTGGCCGATCACGCCGGTCTTCTTGATGTCGTAGTAGTCCAGCGAGGCGCTCAGTTGTTCGATCGGCTGATAGACCAGGCCGAAGGTCCAGCTCTTCGAACGTTCGGGCTTGATGTTCGGATTGCCGATGGTGTCGTAGGCGAGGCCGTAGGGCCGCACATACGCGTTGTTGCCGTGTGCCGCGGCGTAGTCGTCAGGCACCGTGTAGGTGGCGAAGCCCTCCGATTCGCTGGATCCGTTCTCGGCGAAGCTCGGTGCGCGGAAGCCCTTCGACCACGTGCCGCGAACCGCCAGCGATTCGATCGGCTTCCACTTGAAACCGACCTTCGGCGAGAAGTTGTTGCCGAAGTCGGAGTAATGGTCGAAACGGCCGGAGACATCGACTTCCAGCGACTCCAGGAACGGCGCATCCAGCTCGGCGTAGGCGCCGGACACGGTGCGCTTGCCGAAGGTATGCGCCACACCGAGGCCCTGTGCCTGCAGGCCCGGGTTGAGGTCGGGATCCTTCTGCTCCTCGTGGCGCACGTCGACGCCGGTGGCAAAACCCAGCGAGCCGCCGGGTAAGTCCATCAGCGGACGCGAGACATGGAAGTCGATCGACTGCAGGTCGGTGGTGGATTTCTTGTGCAGCACCGGCGCCAGCTCGGCGAGCAGTTGCGGCGAGTTCTGCGAGGGATCGAGGAAGTTGTAGCTGCCGTCGTTCACGACCTGGACCAGCCTGTTGTAGTTGAGGAAGCCGTAGTTGTCGACGGTCAGCTCGTTGTGGTTGAACACCAGCGCGCTGTCGTAGTTCCAGTCGCCCATGGTGCCGTGGATGCCACCGACCAACCGCGTGTTGTTGTTGTCCTGCTTCGCGCCGCCCCGGATACCGCCGAACGCATAGGTGATCAGCGCCGGTTGCGCGAACGGATTGTTCGGGTTGTCCGAACCGTCCGGCAAGGTCGCCGGCAGCACGATCGAGCGCGTGTTGACCGGCGTGCCCGCGCGGATCTGCGGCGGCCCGCCGGCAACCTCGGTCTTGTTGCTGTACACGCTGCCGCTCACGTAGGCCTCGCTGGTAGCGCCGATCTTGATGGTCAAGCGGCCGTAGGCGCCAAGGCGTTTCTCCTTTGGCTGCAGGTCGGTGTACTGGCTGACGAAATTCTGCTCGCAACCGCTGCCAAGGTCATTGGTCACCGGTGTCGTGTCCGGACCGCACGGCCGCAGCGGCTGCCACAACGAGCCGTCGACCGCGGTGCCGGTCAACATGCCGCCCGGTCCGTTGGGGCCAAGCACGGCTGGCCGGACCATGCCGTAGATCGTGCCGGCATTGAAACCGGGCTGGCCGTTCGTGAGGTCGCTGCCGCCGATCCGGCTGAGGTCGGTGGAGTTGTACGGGTAGCCGCGGTCGCGCGCCCAGATGCGGCTGTCGCTCTGCGCCTCGATGCTGCCATAGGCGTTCCAGCCGTCCTGTTCCAAATCGCCTCCGCCGAACAGCAGGGTCGCGCGGCGGGTGGTGCCGCCACCCTTCTGCGAGGTGCCGATGTCGGCCGTGCCCTCCAGCCCCTTGTAGTCGTGCTTGAGGATGATGTTGACGACGCCCGCGATCGCATCGGCGCCGTACAGCGAGGAGGCGCCGTCTTTCAGTACGTCGATACGCTCGATCGCATTCACCGGGATCGTGTTGAGATCGACGAACGTGCGCTGGCCGTCATCCGCCAATGGATAGTTGGCCGAGCGGCGACCGTCGATCAGCACCAGGGTCGAGTTCACGGTGAGGCCGCGCAGCGCGACACCCGCGGAGCCCGCGGCAAATCCTGCGGTAAAGGCGGTGGGAATCGAACCGCTATTGTCCGCGGAAATAGCGCGCACCACGTCGTTGACGGTTTTCAACCCACTGCGCTCGATCTGCGCGGCGGTGATCACGGTGACCGGCGAGGGCGTTTCCAGATCAACGCGCGGCAGCGCCGAACCGGTGACGGTGATCGCCTGCAATTGCTGGGCTTTTTGCTGATCGGGGGGCTGCTGGCCGCTGGTATCGGAAGCGGGGGGCGTGGTTTGTGCAACGGCAGTGACAACGGGTGTCAACAGCAAACCAGCCAGCGCCAAAGCGAGCTTGTTGGGCTTCATCGACTTGTCCTCATTGTGGGTGCAACGCGCTCGATGGGGAAGCGGCGAAGTCCGCCAAACCAGCAAGCGAGGGGAGTTGCAAGCGCAGTTTTTCACCATTTCCTGGCGACTTCAAGCTCTCTTCACGCGCGTGTAATTTTTCGACATATTCCAGGAAAAATGGCACGTCACATGCTTGATTTGTCGATGAATTATGAACAATAGACGCATTTTTCTGGATCAATCATATGGACGTCCATACGTCCATTATCGATCGAGATCGACGCAGTCGCTGGCATTGCCCCCTGTTCCGGACTACCGCGATCGATTCGGGTGTGCCACGGCGAGTGGCCGGCGTTTCGTCCCACCCACCCGCGCGCGCCGCCACGCCGCCTCGCACCGGCCGGTTGGCTAGGGGATAATCCGCCGCATGCCCAAGCCCACCCATTTCGCCGCCCATCCCGTCCGCGGCCTGATTCTCGCCATGCTATTGAGCTGCGCAGCCATCATGTCGGTGCAGGCACGCCAGGATGGTGCAAACAGGAGCGAGCAGGCTGAAGCGAAACAGAAGCTGGCCGATCTGCGCGGCAAGATGGAGGCGCTGGCGAAACAGCAAGCCGATACGGCCGCACGCCGCGACAGCGTCAACGCGGAGCTGGCCAAACAGGCGAATGCGCTGGCCGGCGCGGCGCGGGCAGTACGCCAGACCGATACCGAACTGGCGACCAAGCAACAGCAGCTGGATCAACTGCAGGCGCAGCGCAGTACCCTGAAGCAGACCCTGGACCGCCAGCGTGCGGCGATCGCCGAGCTGCTGCGTGCCACCTATGCGCTGGGCCACGGCTCCGACCTGCGCCTGCTGCTGGGCGATGAGGGCGTGGCGCGCATTTCGCGTGCGCTGGTGTATTCGAAATATTTCCAGCACGACCGCGTAAAGCGGGTGCAGCAACTGATGGCCGATCTGGCGAAGCTGCAGGAACTGGAGGATGCGATCACGGCCGAGCAGCAGGCGCTGCAGGCAACCCGGGCCCAGCGCGAGCAGCAGGCCCGCACGCTTGCCCAGGAGCGCGCCGCACAACAAAAGCTGGCGGCCGAAACCGACGCGCAGTACAAGGATCAGGCACAACGACTGGCGGCGCTGAAGCAGAACGCCCAATCGCTCAACCATCTGGTCGACAAACTGCAAAAGGTGATCGACGAGGCCGCGCGTGAAGCCGCAGCCCGTGCCGCGGCCGCCAGGCAGCACCCCGGCCGCAAACCGCCACCCCCGCTCGCGGTGGGCAGCGCCAACGCGAATATCCGCGGCAACCTGCCATGGCCGGCCAGCGGCGTGGTCAACAGCTATGGCAGCGGCGTGCTGATCAAGGCCGCCGGTGGCAGCGAGATCCATGCGGTGGCGCGCGGCCGGGTGATCTATGCCGGTTTCCTGCGCGGCTACGGCATGCTGACCATCGTCAACCACGGCAACGGCTGGATGAGCATGTACGGCAACAACGAGACCTTGCTGCATGCCGTTGGCGACCAGGTCGAGGCGGGCGAAACGATCGGCACCGCCAGCGCACCCACCGGCGTCAATACCGGCGTGTATTTCGAGCTGCGCAAGGGTGGCCAGCCGGTCGATCCACGCAGTTGGCTGAGCCAGCGCCGTTGACCCGATCGCCCCGCCGTTGCAGGCTGGATGCGGGCGAGGAATTACACCGATATTCCGTTGTCCCATTTGAAGGTTCATCATTCCGTCGCGTTATTCGCGCGATGTTGCCGCTGTATGGAGTTACCCGCATGCGCCTTTCCACCCACGGCCCGTTCATCGGCCTGACCTCCCTGCTGCTGGCCGTGCCCCTGTTGCTGTCGACGCCACGCGCCGATGCCCAGCGCGCGCCTGCCCCAGCATCCAGCGTGGCGGCCCCGCCGGTCGACTTGCCTCCTACCGACAGCCATGCCGACGCACCGGCCAGTTCCAGTTCCAGCGACGATCAGGTGAGCCTGGACGACATCCGCAACTTCAGCCGCGTCTACGAAGTGGTGCGTCAGGCCTATGTGGAGAAGGTCGACAACAAGACCCTGATGAAGGCAGCGATCACCGGCATGCTCAGCGGCCTCGATCCGCATAGCGAATACCTCGACAAGGACGGCCTGGCCCAGCTCAACGAAGACACCACCGGCGAATACAGCGGCCTCGGCATCGAGGTGCTTCAGGTCGACGGCGGCCTGCGCATCGTCTCGCCAATCGACGATACCCCGGCAGCACGTGCCGGCATCAAGCCCGGCGACAACATCGTCAAGATCAACGGCACGTTGATCGATCCGCAGAACGTGGACGACATGTTCAAGCAACTGCGCGGCAAACCCGGCAGCAAGATCGCGCTGACCATCGCGCACCAGAACAGCGACAAGCTGATCGACCTGCAGCTGGTGCGCGAGAACATCTCGATCAGCAGCGTCAAGGTGCGCGAGCTGGAACCGGGCTACGCTTATCTGCGGATCAGCCAGTTCCAGGACGACACCGCCGGCGACCTGGACCGCAAGCTCGGCGAACTCGTCAAGAAGAGCGGTCCGCAGAAGGGCGCGGTGCTGGATCTTCGCAACAACCCAGGCGGCCTGCTTACAGCTGCCGTGGGCGTCAGCGACGACTTCCTCGACTCCGGCATCATTGTCACCACCCGCGGCCGGCTGCAGGACGCCAACATGAGTTTCAACGCGCATCCCGGTGATCAGCTCAACGGTGCGCCGATGATCGTGCTGACGAACAACGGCACCGCCTCGGCTGCCGAGATCGTCTCCGGCGCGCTGAAGGACAATCGCCGCGCGCTGATCATGGGCCAGCGCACGTTCGGCAAGGGCGTGGTGCAGACCGTGCTGCCGCTGGACGCCGACCATGCGGTGAAGATCACCACCGCGCGCTACTACACGCCGAACGGCACCTCGATCCAGGCCCAGGGCATCAGGCCGGACATCGCCTTGGCCGATCTCACCGTGAACAAGTCCGACAGCGGCCCGTCGCTGATCAGTTCCGAAGCCGACCTGCCGAATCATCTGGCCAATGAAAATATCAAGCCGGGCACCGACATCAACGACGACGGCAGTGCCGCCGATGCCACACTGGCGACCGGCGACTATGCATTGTCGCAGGCGTTGAATGTGCTCAAGGGCATGGCCCTCGGTCACGCCAGCGCGGAACGCCACTGAGCTGATCCACTGGTCCAGTGGGCCCCGGTCGATCGTTGGCGATCGCCGGCTAGCGCTCGCGGGTGCTGGCGGACTCCCCGGCGTGAGCCAGCCGCTCCACCGACCAGCCGCCGCCCAGCGCACGGATCAGCTGCACGCTGGCGCGCAGCTGCTGGGTATCCAGATCGAGCAGGCTGCGCTGCGCGTCGAGTGCGGCGGTCTGCGCCTGCACCACGTCGAGATAGCCGACCGCGCCCTGCTTGTAGCGGTCCATCGCCAGATCCACCGAATGCTGCGCGGCATCGGCGGCATCCTTCTGGTCGGTCAGCGCCACGCCGACATGATCGAGCTGGGCCAGATTGTCCTCGACCTGCGCGAACGCATTCAGCACCACGCCGCGATAGCGCGCACCGGCTTCGTCGGTCGCGGCTTTCGCGGCCTCGACGCCGGCCTTGCGGCGACCGCCATCGAAGATCGCCTCGAACAGGCTCGGACCGATCGCCCAGAAGTGATTCGGTGCAGCCAGCAGGCCGGCATAGGCGGCGCTCTGGAAACCGCCCTGCGCACTCAGCGTGAGCGAGGGGAAATACGCCGCGCGCGCCACCCCGATGCGCGCATTGGCGGCGGCCACGCGACGCTCGGCCGCCGCGATGTCGGGGCGCCGCTGCAACAGGACCGAAGGCACACTGCCGGGCACCTGCGGCAGGTTGATCGTGGCCGTCTGCGCCGCCAGCGTGAACTGATCGGCAGAGTCGCCTACCAGCACGGCGATCGCATCCTGCAGCAGCGCGCGCTGGGCCAGCGCCTGCGACCATTGTGATTTCGCCGAGGACAGCTGGGTCTGCGCGCGCGCCACATCCAGGCCCGACACGATGCCGCCGGCGTGCAGGTCACGGGTGAGCTGCAGGGCCTTGCTGAAGGCGTCGATGCTCTGTTGCAGCAGCGCGAGCTGCTGGTCGATGCCGCGCAACTGGACATAGCTGTCGGCCAGTTGCGCCTGCAGGCTCAGCTGCGCCGAGGCGAGATCGGCGGCGGCGGCCAGCGTGTCGTCCCTGCCGGCTTCCACCGTGTTGCGCACGCGGCCCCACAGGTCGAGCTCGTAGTCGACTTCGGCGCCGGCGGTGAACGAGTTGTACTCCGTCGGCGACGTCGCGCCGCGCAACGGCTTGGTATCGGACTGGCGATCGCGCTGCCCGTTGACGTTCGCGCTGACCTGCGGAAACAGGCTCGAGCGCGCCTGCAGGTTGAACGCCTGCGCCTGCCGGTAATGCGCCAGCGCGGCGGCCAGGTCGGCATTGCTGGCGAGCAGGCGCTGTTGCAGATGATCGAGCACGTCGTCGTGGTACAGCTGCCACCAGCGGTCGCGCGGCAATTGATCGGACGGCTGCGCGGGCTGCCACGGGCCGGTGTCCTGATAGGCCGCCGCGACGGGTACGGCCGGCACCTGGTAGGCAGGCGCCAGCGAGCAGCCGGCCAGCGCCGCGCCGAGGAGCAGAAACAGCAGATGCTCAGGCTTTCGCATGCGGCCTGGCCGAGTCGGAGGAGGTGGCGATCTGCACATGGTCGCCATCGGCAAGGCCATCGGGCGGGCTGTCGATCACCTTGTCGCCGGCGCGCAGGCCGGAGCCGATTTCCACGCTCTTGCCATAGTCGCGCGCGATGGTGACCTGCCTGAAGGCGACCTTGTCGCCCGCGCCCACCGTCGCCAGCCGGATGCCGCTGGCATCGAACACCAGCGCGCTGGCCGGCACGCTCAACGCGGCGGTGTCCGCCGCCAGATGGAAATGCACGTTGGCAAAACTTCCCGGCAGCAACTTGCCATCGCGGTTGTCCACGCCGAGCTGGACCAGGGTGGTGCCCGAACCGGCAGTGATCGCGTGCGCCGACGCCTCGACCCTGGCGGCGAAGCTGCGTCCGGGATATTCCGGCACGTCGAGCGTTGCGCTCGCTCCCAGCGGAATCGACGGCACGTCGCTTTGCGGTACGTCCACGTAGACGCGCAGCTTGCGCACGTCCGACACCACGAACAGCGCCTGGCCTACACCGGCACTGCCGGGATTGATCAGCGCGCCAATGTCGGTATTGCGCGCCGTGACCACGCCATCGAACGGCGCGACGATGCGGCTATAGCCCTTCATCGCCTGGATGCGCTCGACGTTGGCCTTCGCGGCATCGGCCAGGGCGCGCTTGGCGGTGAAGTCACCGGTCTTCTCGTCCACTTCCTGCCTGGCGACCGAATCGGACTTGAGCATCGACTGCCAGCGTTTGGCGGTGGTCGCGGCGAGTGCGACGTTGGCCTGCGCGCTGGCCAGGTCGGC
>DHXA01000103.1:11507-11794 GCA_002413455.1 Rhodanobacter sp. UBA5168
CTGGCCAGGTCGGCCTCGGCCTGCAGCAGCTGCTGATCGAGGTCCGGCGTCTCGATCTCCGCCAGCAACTGGCCGGCCTTGACCGGCGCGCCGATGTCGACCTTCCAGGATTTCAGGTAGCCGCCGACGCGCGCGTAGATCGGCGCGCGCGCATACGCCTCGATCCGCCCGGGCAGGTCCAGCGCCGCGCCGGTGCTGTTGCTGGTGGGCGCGACCACGTTGACCGTGGGCGTGGTCTGCCGGTCGGTCCAGCGCTTCAGCTGGCGCGCCTCGGAGATGCGCGTGGC
>DHXA01000103.1:12023-12253 GCA_002413455.1 Rhodanobacter sp. UBA5168
CCGCCTCGGAGATGCGCGTGGCGATCCCGAGGATCACCACGACGGCGACGATCACCGCGGCGATCAGTGCGGCCAGGCGCAGCCGACGGGGCGACGGCGGCGGCGTGGAAGCAGGGTGTGTATCAGGCATGGGCGGGTTCTCCCGAAGCAGGCATCGGGTCAGGTGCGTGGACATAGCGGGCGTGGATGATGCGGAACACCACTGGCACGAAGAACAGGGTGGCGATGGT
>DHXA01000238.1:0-1255 GCA_002413455.1 Rhodanobacter sp. UBA5168
AAGCGGCTCACGTCCGGATAATTGGGCACGCCCTCGAACATCACCGTGGTCGCGCCGTTGGTCAGCGGCCCGTACACCACGTAGCTGTGCCCGGTGACCCAGCCGACGTCGGCGGTGCACCAGTAGATGTCGTCCTCGCGCAGGTCGAACACCAGTTCATGCGTATAGCTGGCGAACACCAGATAGCCGCCGGTGCTGTGCTGCACGCCCTTCGGCTTGCCGGTGGAGCCGGAGGTGTACAGGATGAACAGCGGATGCTCGGCCTCGACCGGGGTCGGCGCGCAGTGGGCCGACTGGCCTTCCATCAGCGTGTGGTAATAGCGATCGCGCGGCGATTGCATCGCCACCGCGCCACCGGTGCGGCGCACCACGATCACGGTTTCCACGCTGTTGGTGCCGGGTCGTTCCAGCGCCGCGTCCACGTTCACCTTGAGCGGGATGCGCTTGCCGGCGCGCAGGCCCTCGTCGGCGGTGATCACCACCTTCGCGGTGGAATCGGCGATGCGTCCGGCCAGCGAGTCGGGCGAGAAACCGCCGAACACCACCGAGTGGATCGCGCCGAGCCGGGCGCAGGCCAGCATCGCCACCGCCGCCTCGGGAATCATCGGCAGGTAGATCGCGATGCGATCGCCCTTGACCACGCCGAGGTTCTTCAGCGTGTTGGCAAACTTGCACACTTCGGTGTGCAGCTCGCGGTAGGTGATCCGGCGCGAGTCGTTCGGATCGTCGCCTTCGAAGATGATGGCCGTCTTGTCGCCACGCTCGGCCAGGTGGCGATCCAGGCAGTTGCTGGAGACGTTGAGCTGGCCATCCTCGTACCACCGGATATGCAGATCGCGCGGGTCGAACGAGACGTTCTTGATCTTCGTCGCGGGCCGGATCCAGTCCAGCCGCTGGCCGATGCGGCCCCAGAATCCTTCCGGGTCACTGATCGATTCGGCGTACAGCCGCGTGTAGTCGTCGTGGCGCAGACGCGCTGCGGCGGCAAACTCGGCGGTCACCGGATAAAGCTTCGACATGACAGGCTCCTGCTCGACATGAGGGGAATGAGGGGGAGAAACCATGCCGACGGAGGTGGCCTCGCCGGTGGCGCTCGACAGTTCGAGTGTAGCCCGGCCGCTGCGGTGCCAGCGTCGCCGCCGCGCCTCGACTTTGGTCGAACTTAGACCAATGGCGAATAGTCATGTGCGCCGCAGCATCGCCATGCTCGGCGTGTCATCGACCTGGGGAGAGGCAAGCCATGACGTATCAACCG
>DHXA01000238.1:1519-6234 GCA_002413455.1 Rhodanobacter sp. UBA5168
GGTGCCCATGCGCAAAGCGACACCCGCGAGCAGCAGCTCGAGCAGCGCGTGGCGCAGCTGGAGCAGCAGTTGAACGAATTGAAGGCGATGATCCAGGCGCAGAAGGCCGCGCCGGCGCCCGCCGTGCCCGCCCAGAGTGTGGCCGCGGCACCCGCCGGCACGCCGCCGGCGCCGGTGTTCAGTAGTGCGCCGGGCATTTCGGTGGCGATGCACGGTTTCGTCAACGTCAGCGCTTTCAGCCAGAACAAGACCTTCACTTTCGGCAACGGCCAGAACGCCGAATTCCCCGCGCCCGGTTCGAACGGCTCGCTCAGCGGCGTCGATGTCCGCAACACCCGCTTCTGGTTCGACTTCAGCGGTGCGAAGTTCGCCGGCAACTGGACCGGTGGCGGCCGCATCGAGGCGGACTTCTTCGGCGGCTTCAACGGCACCGGTCCCTACAGCCAGCAGCAGCCGAATCCGCGCCTGCGCCAGGCCTACATGGATCTGGCCAATGCCGACACCGGCAGCACCGTGCGGATCGGTCAGCAGTGGGATCTGATGTTTCCGCTGGACAACGTGCCGACCTCGCTGGCGCACATCGCGTTTCCGCTGGGCTACGGCACCGGTCTGATCGGCTGGCGCTTTCCCGGCGTGGTGTGGATGCAGGATCTCAACCACGGCAGTTCCGGCCCCAAGTGGCGGTTTGACCTGGGTGTCTTCGAGGGGAACTGGAACGGCCCAGGCAACAACGTCAATTACCTGACCGCGGGCAACGTTGGCTTCCGGCCGCAGGTGGAGGCGCGCCTGCGGGTGCAGGACAAGAGCTGGCTGGCCTATGTCGTGGCGCATTACAGCCGGGTCGATCTGCGCGGCGTCGGCGCCACTGAACCAACGCCGGTGAAATCGAGCCTCAAGAGCACCGGTTTCGAGGTGGGCGGTAGCTGGCATCCGGGACCGTGGCTGTTCAAGGGGCTGGCCTATAGCGGCAACGGACTGGGCGAGATCTTCGGATCGATGGCCCAGTTCGGCGACATCCAGGAAACCGGCGGCTTCCTGCAGGCGGGCTACAGCTTCACGCCGAACTGGAGCGCAAACGCGTTCTACTCGATCGCCAAACCCAAGGCGAATGACGTGGTCAGCTGGCTCGGCCATGGCTCCACCGGCCTGCTCCGCAGCCGCCAGGCCGCACTTAGCCTGCAATATGCCAGCGGCGCGTACGAGCTCGGCGTCGAATGGATGTACGACAAGCTTGATTCCACCAGTGACGGCGTCGATCGCAAGACCACCAGCGGCAACCAGGTCAGCCTGAACGCGCTGTACCACTTCTGACTTTCATGGCGGCACTGGCGGGGCGCCGCCGCCTTCGCCCGCCGGGGCGCGATCTTGATCCGCGGCGGCTGCAGGCCACCCCTCCCCGTCGGGAGGAGAAACACCGAATGCGATCCGCTGCGCGATGGGGTCGGCATTCCCCAAAGGCTTTCCCGTGACGGGGAAAGGACGTTCATCATCTCGTGAGGGGAACATCATGGCGACAACCGCGCTCGATGACGGCACCGCGCTCGACGTCAATCACAAACGGATCATCCTGGCCTCCAGCCTGGGCACCGTGTTCGAGTGGTACGACTTCTACCTGTACGGCTCGCTGGCGGTGATCATCGGCAAGCAGTTCTTCTCCGGACTCAACGAGGCCAGCCAGCTGGTGTTCGCCTTGCTGGCGTTTGCGGCCGGCTTTGCCGTGCGTCCGTTCGGCGCGCTGGTGTTCGGGCGGGTCGGCGACATGGTCGGGCGCAAGTACACGTTCCTGATCACCATCGTGATCATGGGCCTGTCGACCTTCCTGGTGGGCGTGTTGCCGAGTTACGGCTCGATCGGTGTCGCCGCGCCGGTGATCCTGATCGCCTTGCGCATGCTGCAGGGCCTGGCGCTCGGTGGCGAATACGGCGGCGCGGCTACCTATGTGGCCGAGCATGCCCCCAAGGGCAAGCGCGGGCTGTACACCAGCTTCATCCAGATCACCGCCACCTTCGGCCTGTTCCTGTCGCTGCTGGTGATCCTGGGTTGCAAATGGCTACTCGGCGACAAGTTCGACGACTGGGGCTGGCGCATTCCGTTCCTGCTGTCATCGCTGCTGCTGGCGGTTTCGGTATATATCCGCCTGCAGCTGGCCGAATCGCCGCTGTTCAAGCAGATGAAGGCCGAAGGCAAGCATTCGAAGGCGCCGCTCACCGAATCATTCCTGCGCTGGGGCAATGCGCGGCTGGTGCTGCTGGCTCTGTTCGGCGCCACCGCCGGCCAGGCCGTGGTGTGGTACTGCGGCCAGTTCTACGCGATGTACTTCCTCGGCAGCACGCTGAAGATCGATGCCACCACCACCCAATTGCTGATTGCGGCGGCGTTGTTGATCGGCACGCCGTTCTTCGTGGTGTTCGGCTGGCTGTCGGACAAGATCGGGCGCAAGCCGGTGGTGCTGGCCGGTTGTTTGCTGGCCGCGCTGACCTACTTTCCGATCTTCAAGGCGCTGACCCACTACGGCAACCCGGCGATCGAGGCGGCCAGCGTGGCCGCGCCGATCCAGGTGCAGGCCGACCCCGCCGGCTGCAGCGTGCAGATCGACCTGATCGGCAAGAAGGTATTCACCAGTTCCTGCGACGTCGCCAAGAGCTACCTGGCCAAGCGTGGTGTGCCGTATGAGAACGTCACGGCCGCTCCGGGCACGGTGGCGGTGGTGACGGTGGGCGGCAAGCCGTTCTCCTCGTTCGAGGGCGGTACTCTGGCGAAGGCCGAGTTCGCCGCGCAGAACAAGGCGTTCGGCGAAAGCTTGGGCAAGGCGCTCGCCGATGCCGGCTACCCGGTCAAGGCCGACCCGGCACAGTCCAACAAGACCATGCTGGTGCTGCTGTTGACGCTCCTGGTGCTCTACGTGACGATGGTCTACGGGCCGATCGCGGCCTGGCTGGTGGAGATGTTCCCCACCAAGATCCGCTACACCTCGATGAGCCTGCCGTATCACATCGGCAACGGATGGTTCGGCGGCTTCCTGCCCTCGGTCTCGTTCGGCATCGTGGCGGCCACCGGCAACTTCTACGCGGGCTTGTGGTATCCGGTGGTGATTGCGCTGATGACGTTCGTGATCGGCCTGCTGTTCGTACGCGAGACCAAGGACGTCGACTTGTCGGCATGAGCTTCTGAAATGGCAGGACGTCTGGACGTCCAAAAGAAAACGCAGCGGCGCAAGCCGCTGCGTTTTTTCGTGGCGCCGAAGCTCAGGCGCGTCTGATCAGGCCGATCAACACCAGCAGCACGATGGCGCCGATCATCGCGTAGACGATCGAGGTCACGATCGGATTGCCGAGGCTGAAGCTGACCCCGAGCGTGGGCAGCAGCCAGCCGGCCAGGAACGCACCGACGATGCCTACCACGATGTTGCCGAGCAGGCCGAAGCCGAAACCGCGCACGATCAGGCCAGCGAGCCAGCCGGCGATCGCGCCGATGAGGAGAAAGATGATCAAGCTGGTACCGCTCATGACGAACTCCAGGTCAGACGAGGCTTTGGAAAGCGACGCGACGCCCCGGGGCCGCGACCGTCACAGGGTCAACGTTGCGATGTGGAGCGATCGTGATTGAGCGGCTCCTTGCCTTCGCGCAACCGTCGCAAGTCGTACTCGGAGAGGCTGTCGCTGCGCGAATTTCCCGCGATGCGCGCCTGCGCAAATGCCAGCGTGGTGGCGACGATGCCGATCAGTCCGAGCAGCAACCAGAGTCCCCACGCGCCGGGACTGTGGCGGGTGAAGCACAGCATGAAGGCCAACGCGGTAAGTACGAACAGCAGCCAGCGCATGAGAGAGCCCCGACACGTTGAAAGACGCCGCCCGCGGCGGCCGGACGGGCGCATCATAGCGCCGCCCCGGGGTGCCCGGGAGGAGCACGTTCACATCGCCAGGATGTCGCGCGCGTTGAGACCCCGCCGCGCGAAACTACGCGGATGGACCATCCATCGCCGCCCAGTCCACTGCCCGAGCCGCCGTCCGATCCGGCCCGCGCCGCCCGCCCGCTCAAGGGCCGCGGTGCTGCGTCCAATCCCGAGGGCCGCTTCGAAAGCATCCGCCATCAGGCCGAGGACGACGGCTGGCAAAGCGCGCTGCTGGACGAGGATGCGCCACGCCCTCGCACCGAGGTCACCGAGGAACGCGCGCGCAGCGTGATCAGCCGCAACGACTCGCCGGACATCGCCTTCAGCCAGGCGATCAACCCGTATCGCGGCTGCGAACACGGCTGCATTTATTGTTTTGCGCGACCGTCGCACAGCTACCTCAACCTGTCGCCCGGCCTCGATTTTGAAACGAAGCTGCGCGCCAAGGGCAATTTCGCCCAGGTGCTGCGCGCGGAGCTGGCCAAACCCGGCTACGTGATCAGCCCGATCAACATCGGCAGCAACACCGATCCCTACCAGCCGATCGAGAAGCAGTGGCGGCTGACCCGCGCCGCACTGGAACTGCTCGCCGAATGCCATCACCCGTGCACCATCGTCACCAAGAACGCGTTGGTCGAACGCGATCTGGACATCCTCGTGCCGATGGCACGCGAACACCTGGTGCAGGTGCTGGTCTCGGTCAATTCGCTGGACAACCATCTGGCCGCGAAACTCGAACCGCGCGCCAGTGCGCCGCACCGGCGGATCAGGGCGATTCGCACGCTGGCCGAGGCCGGCGTGCCGGTCGGCGTGCTGGTGGCGC
>DHXA01000156.1:0-5436 GCA_002413455.1 Rhodanobacter sp. UBA5168
TTGCTCGGATTGGCGCCGAAGACAGCGCGGCGGATCGCCGCCGACGGCAGCGAGAGCGACGTGCCGCTGGATGCCGTGCACGCCGGCGACATGTTGCGTGTGCGTCCGGGCGAGAGGGTGCCGGTCGATGGCGTGGTGCTGGACGGCGAGAGCCACGTCGACGAGTCGATGCTCACCGGCGAGCCGATGCCGGTGGCCAAGGTATCCAGTGATCTGGTGACCGGCGGCACGGTGAACCAGGACGGCGCGCTGACGATGCGCGCGCAGAAGGTCGGCGGCGAGACGATGCTGGCCCAGATCGTGGCGCTGGTGGCGCAGGCGCAGCGCAGCCGGGCACCGCTGCAGCGCGTGGCCGATCGGGTGGCGGCGTGGTTCGTGCCTGCGGTGGTGGTGGTCGCGCTGCTGGCGTTCGCAGCGTGGGCGCTGCTGGGGCCCGAGCCGCGGCTGACGCATGCGCTGATCGCCGCGGTGTCGGTGCTGATCATCGCCTGTCCGTGCGCCTTGGGCCTGGCCACGCCGATCTCGATCATGGTGGCCAGCGGCCGCGGTGCGCAGCACGGCGTGCTGTTCAAGGACGCCAGCGCGATCGAATCCATGCGTGACATCGACACCCTGGTGGTGGACAAGACCGGCACGCTGACCATGGGCAAGCCGGTGCTGACCGAGCTGGTGATCCTCGATGGCCGGCCACGCGAACGTCTGCTTGCACTCGCCGCCGCGCTGGAACGGCCGAGCGAGCATCCGCTGGCGCGGGCAGTCGTTGCGGTGGCGGACGCCGAGAACGCGGTACGGCTGGCGGCGACGGACTTCCGCTCGCTGACCGGTCGCGGCATCAGCGCGACGGTGGACGGCAACGAGGCCGCACTGGGCAATGCGAAGCTGATGGCGGAGTTGCAGGTGGCGATCGGCGAGGCTGCAACCGCCCGTGCCGAGCAGCTGCGCGGGCAGGGCGCCACGGTGATGTTCCTGGTCATCGACGGCGAGCTGGCCGCCTTGCTGGCGGTAGCCGACCGGATCAAGCCGGACACGCCCACCGCGATCCATGCGCTGCACGCCGCCGGCCTGCGCATCGTGATGCTCACCGGCGACAACGCCACCACCGCGCAGGCGGTGGCGCGCACGCTGGCCATCGACGAGGTGCACGCCGACGTGTCGCCGGCGGACAAGGCTGCAGCGATAAGCCGGCTCAAGGCCGCAGGTCGCCGCGTGGCGATGGCCGGTGACGGCATCAACGACGCGCCCGCGCTGGCTGCCGCCGACATCGGCATCGCGATGGGCAACGGCACCGATGTGGCGATGGAAAGCGCGCAGGTAACCCTGGTGAAGGGCGAGCTGGGTGCCATCGTGCGGGCACGCAAGCTTTCGCAGGCGACCGTGCGCAACATCCACCAGAATCTGTTCTTCGCCTTCGTCTACAACGCGATCGGCGTGCCGCTGGCGGCCGGTGTGCTGTATCCGTGGTTCGGCATCGCGCTGTCGCCGATGATCGCCGCGCTGGCGATGAGCCTCAGTTCGGTATCGGTGGTGAGCAACGCACTGCGCCTGCGCAAGACGATGTTGTGACGAGTGTCACCGCCGCCCGTTCGGCGCAGATGATGCTTTAAGCTTTACGCCTTTCCGGCTGCACGCTGTCTGCGTGCGATTCGATTCTTCACACAAAGTCACTGCATGACCCGCAATCTCGCCGAATGGCTGACGTACCAGGAACGCGTCAACGCGCACAGCATCGAACTGGGGCTCGATCGCGTGCGCGAGGTTTGGCAACGGATGGGCGCACCGGCGCCTGCGGGAACGGTGATCACGGTCGGCGGCACCAACGGCAAGGGGTCCACCGTGGCCCTGCTCGAGGCAATGCTGGCAGCGGCGGGTTTGCGGGTTGGCGCGTTCACCTCGCCACACCTGCTCGATTACAACGAGCGCGTGCGCATCGACGGTGCGGATGCCGATGACACCGCGCTGGTTACCTCGTTCGAGCGCATCGAGACGGCGCGCGCAGAGATTCCGCTGACTTATTTCGAGTTCGGCACGCTGGCTGCGCTGGACCTTTTTGCCCGCGCCGGCGTCGACGTGGCGGTGCTCGAGGTGGGGCTGGGCGGACGGCTGGACGCGGTCAACATCATCGATGCCGACGTGGCGATCGTGACCACGGTGGATCTGGATCACATGGACTGGCTCGGGCCGGACCGCGACAGCATCGGCCGCGAGAAGGCGGGCATAGCGCGGGCGGGGCGGCCGGTGATCGTCGGTGAGCTGGACCCGCCTGACGGGCTACTCGAAGCGCTGGCGGCGCGCGGCGCCCGGGTCGAGCGCGCCGGGCACGATTTCCGTATCGAACGCCACGCCGACGGCTGGCGCTGGCAACATCGCGATGGCACCGCGATGGAGCTGCCCGATCCCGCGTTGGCCGCGCCGGTGCAGTTCGCCAACGCGGCGGCGGCGATTGCCGCCTTGCATGCGCTATGGACGGATGACATGCCGTTCGCGTCGAAGGACGTCTTTGCCGCGATCAGCGCGGGCCTGCATGAAGTGCGGGTGCCGGCGCGATTGCAATCGCTGGGTGGTGACCCCCTCCTGATCGTGGACGTGGGCCACAACCCCCAGGCTGCGCGCGCGCTGGCCGAATGGATGGATGCGCAGCCGGCCTCACGCGTGCATGCGGTCTATGGAGCGCTGGCGGACAAGGATGTGGCCGGAGTGATCGGCGCGCTGGGCTCGCGCGTCGCGCACTGGCACCTGGCCGGGCTGGATCGCGTCACGCCGCGCGGACTGGCGGTGGCGGCGCTGGCCTCGATCCTGCAACAGACCTTGCCGCAGGCGCGATTCGATGCGCACGACGACGTGACCACGGCGCTGGCTGCGGCCCGCGCGGCGGCCCAGCCAGGCGAGCGCATCCTCGCCTTCGGCTCGTTTTTCGTGGCCGCTGCGGTCGTCGCTGAACGCACCGATTGAGCACGAATCGCGGATGGATCATGGCCCCCGGCGCAGGCAGGTATAATCACGGTGGTGCACACCGCGTTTGCAGCCTTGGAGCGAAGACTTGAATACACGCCTGCTGGGCGCCGCCGTCCTGATTGCCCTGGCGGTTCTGTTCGTGCCGATGTTCTTTTCCAGTACGCCACCGGCTCCCGGTGGCGATCAGGCGGTAAGCCTCGCGATACCGCCGGCGCCGGATCGTGACCTGCAGACCAGGACGATGAGCCTGACCCCGGATGCCGCCGCGGGCGCATCGAGTACCGGCGCCGTGCCGGCCCAGACTGTGACGCCAGCATCGGGCGACCAGCTGGCTACGGTGGATATCGGCTCAAGCCGCCCGCGCGATGTGGAGACCGACCCCGAGGCTGGCAAGGCGCCGCAGCCGACGACGGTGAGCACCGGTTCGGGCACCTCGCCGGGCCAGCCGGTGATCGCGCAACGCTCTGCCACGGATTCCGCTGCGCCAACGGCGACCAAGCCGCAGCCGACGGCCGCCGTGCCGGCCAAGCCGGAGCCGGTCGCCGCGGCACCGACCAAACCCGTGCCGGTGCCGGCCACGCCATCAATACCCGCATCGGCCGCGGGACATGGCAGCTACACACTCAACCTGAGCGCCTATGCCAGTGCGGCGGGTGCTGCGAACCTGGAGCGCCGCGTGCGCGCGCTCGGCTATCCGGTGGCCGGCCGTACCATGACCCAAGCCGGCCAGCCGCGCACTTTGGTCATCGCCGGGCCGTTCGAGACGCGTGCCGCGGCCGAAGCGGCGCGTCTGAAAATTACTCAATCGATTCCCGGTGTGCCGGCACGGCTGGAACAGGACGCCAGCCACGACAGCGCGACGGCGGCCAGCCGGCAGGCAGCATCGACTGGCAGCCGCGCCAGTACCAGCAAAGCCGGCGGTTGGGCCGTACAGCTGGCGGCCATGAGCAGCCAGGCCGATGCCAACGCCCTGCGCGACAAGCTGCGCGCCAACGGTTTCGACGGTTTCGTCGATTCGGTGCAGGCCGGCGGCAAGAAGCTCTGGCGCGTGCGTGCCGGGCCGCAGACGCAGCGCGCCGATGCGCAACGCGTGCACGAGCAGGTCAAGACCAAGCTGGGCATCGACGGCAACGTCGTTTCGGTACCCTGACCTCGCCCATGTCCCATGCAGCCAGGCAAGCCGTCACGAAGCAGGTGAAGGGATGAACGGAACCGACTGGGTCATCCTGGCGATCCTGGGCCTGTCGATCCTGATCGGGCTGTGGCGCGGGCTGGTGGCCGAGCTGCTGTCGCTGGTGATCTGGGTCGCGGCATTCTGGGTGGCTGCCGCGTTCGGGCCCGCCGTGGCGGCGCAGCTGGAGCACGTGATTTCCATGCCCATCGCGCGGATCGGGCTGGGCTACGCACTCTGTTTCATCGCCGTCCTGATCGTCGGGGCCTTGGTGCGCTTCGCGACGCGGCGGCTGATCTGGAGCACGGGCCTGTCCGGCATCGATCGCCTGTTTGGCATGTTGTTCGGCTTCGTGCGTGGTGCGTTGCTGGTCACCCTGCTGGTGTTTCTGGTCGGTCTCACCATGTTCACGCGTGAGCCGTGGTGGCAGCAGTCGGTGCTGCTCCCGCAGTTTCAGGGCCTTGCGGCATGGCTCGGCCAGAACATACCGGCCAACGTGCGCGATCATCTCCACCCGGCGGAGGTGCTCGACAAGATCCATCCTGCGGCGGTGCTCGATCATCTGCCCGGCTTGTCGGGCGCGCTGGCTGCCCCCATGTCGGGCGCGACATCGGCACCCGCCGCGCCACGCACGACCTCGGCACCGGCCTCCGCGGCCAGCGCAGCCGGCCGTTCCCGGCATCCCTAGAACACGACTTCTGAAGCAGGCAACAAATCATGTGCGGAATCATCGGCATTGTCGGTACCACCGAAGTGGCATCGTCGCTCTATGACGGGTTGACGGTGCTGCAGCATCGCGGCCAGGACGCTGCCGGCATTGCCACGGTGGACGGCTCGCGACTGCGCCTGCACAAGGGCAACGGGTTGGTGCGCGACGTGTTCAGCCAGGCGGCGATGAGCGGCTTGCGCGGGCGCATCGGCATCGGCCACTGCCGCTATCCCACGGCAGGGTCCGAAGGCTCGGCCGAGGCGCAGCCGTTGTACGTGAATTCGCCCTACGGCATCGCGATTGCGCACAACGGCAACCTCGTCAACACCGAAACGCTGCGCCGCGAGATGTTCGAGGACGACCGTCGCCACATCAACACCGATTCCGATTCGGAGGTGCTGTTGAATGTGCTGGCGCACGAGCTGCAGATCCAGGACCGGATGGAGTTGACCCCGGACCATATCTTCAAGGCGGTGGCCGGCGTGCATGCGCGCGCCAGTGGCGGTTATGCCTGCATCGCCCTGCTGCTGGGCTACGGGCTGATCGCGTTCCGCGACCCGCACGGTATCCGTCCGCTGGTGCTGGGCGAGCGGGTCACTGCGGA
>DHXA01000156.1:5804-5947 GCA_002413455.1 Rhodanobacter sp. UBA5168
AGCCGTCGTTGCGCCGAGGGCGCGCTGCATACGCCGTGCATCTTCGAATACGTCTATCTGGCACGGCCCGATTCGATGATCGAAGACGTCTCGGTGTACAAGGCGCGCCTGCGCATGGGCGAGAAACTGGCCGAGAAGATCCT
>DHXA01000090.1 GCA_002413455.1 Rhodanobacter sp. UBA5168
GGCACGGTTTCCAGATTGTGGTTGAACACATCCGGCGGGAAATCCTTGAGCACCTCCAGCGCGCGTTCCATGCGGCCCTTGCCGCGGAAGTCGGGCGTGAGGATCTCGATCCTGATGTTCGGACTGGCGTGGCGCGTGGCACGGATGCACGCCGCGAAATGCTCGGCACCACCGTCGCGCAGGTCGTCGCGGTCGACCGAGGTGATCACCACGTATTTCAGGCGCATGTCGCGGATCGTCTCGGCCAGGCGTGCCGGTTCCAGCGGATCGGGCGCCACCGGGCGGCCATGCGCCACATCGCAGAATGAGCAGCGGCGCGTGCATACCTCGCCGAGGATCATGAAGGTGGCGGTGCCCTTGCTGAAACATTCATGGATGTTCGGGCAGGACGCCTCCTCGCACACCGTGACCAGCGCGTTCTCGCGCAGGCGCGCCTTCAGCTGCTGCACGGCATTGCCCTGCGGCAGGCGCACGCGGATCCACGACGGCTTGCGCAGGGTCGGCACGGCGGTGTCGAAACCGGCACGATTCAGCGCGATCTTGTCGTTGCCGACCTGTTTTTCACCCGCCGGCGCACCGCTGACGACGGTGATCGGGATGATCCTGGGGGACGAGGTGGAGATTTCGCTCATGTAGACAGCTCAGACCGCTGCACGAGCGGGGAGTTCGGGTAAAACGGGGGCAGCTGGCTCGGCGGCAAAGCCAAACTGGCGGCAAAACTCCTCCACCAGTACGTCCTCGACCGTTGCCAACTGCGACGGACCGCCCAAGTCTAGCAGTTGCGTGACTGCCAAACCCTTGTAACCGCAAGGGTTGATGCGGTGAAACGGCTCCAGGTCCATCGCCACGTTGAACGCCAGCCCGTGGAAACTGCAACCGCGACGCACACGCAGGCCCAGCGCAGCGACCTTGGCCTCGCCCACGTACACGCCGGGCGCACCGTCGCGCCGCGCCGCGCCGACGCTCCAGTGCGCCAGCGTGTCGATCAGCGACTGCTCGATCTTGTCGACCAGCTCACGCACACCCACGCCGATCCGGCGCAAGTCGATCAGCGGGTAACCGACGATCTGGCCGGGGCCGTGATAGGTCACCTGGCCACCGCGGTCGACCGGCAGCACCGGGATGTCGCCCGGCGCCAGCACGTGTTCCATCTTGCCGGCCTGGCCCAGGGTGAACACCGGGTCGTGCTCCAGCAGCCACAGTTCGTCGGCGGTGTCGGCGGTGCGGTTGTCGGTGAACGCGCTCATCGCCTTCCAGGTCGCCGCGTAAGGCTGGCGACCAAGGCGGCGGATTTTCAGCGGCAACGACATGACATGGAACCTTCGAAACAGTGAACGGTAACGTTGGGGTGTTGCGCATGGGGTCAATGGGGCGGACCGAAACGGAACCTGCCGCCGGGCGGGGAAACCGGCCGTTCCCTGGCTTCCGCACTTCACATCGTGTAACGGATATCCGGACTCGCGCGCAGCGCGGCGTGGGCCGCCTCGTAATGTTCGCGGGTGTCGCAGCGAAAGCTCACCGTGACCGAGACGAAATTGCCGGCGCCGGAATGCCGGTGCCGCACGCTCTCGTGCAGCACATGCAGGCCGGCGCGCTCCAGCAGCTGCGGCACGTGGGTGGGCAGGTTCGCGCTGGCGCTGCCGACCGCGGTGATCTCGAACTCGCCGGGGAACTGGAATCCCTTGCCGTCCTGCTTCGCCTTGCTGAAGTCGATCGGTTGCACTACTTGGCACCCGGCGCCTGTTCGGTGTTGCCCTTGCTGCTGTGGAACCACAACAGGATGCTGTCCCACAGCCGCGAGAAGAAGCCGCCCTGCGGTGCATCGTTCATGGCGATCAGCGGCACGCTCTGCACCGGCTGGCCGGCCAGCGTGATGCGCAGCGTACCGACCTGCTGGCCCTTCTTGAACGGCGCTATCAAGGTGGCCGGAATATCCATGGTGGCCTTGAGCTGGTCGTACTCGCCGCGCTTGACCGTGACCAGCACATTGTCGGCGACGCCCAGCGGCAACTGGTTGGTCTCGCCCTTCCACAATCGCGGCGTGGCCAGCGGTTTGCTGGCGTCATACAGCTTGTGCGTCTCGTAGAAACGGAAGCCGTAGCTGAGCAGCGCCATCGCCGAATCGGCGCGCGCCTTCTCGCTGCTGGCGCCCATCACGATCGCGATCATGCGCGACTCGCCCTGCTTGGCCGAGGCGGCCAGGCAGTAGCCGGCAGCGGCGGTGTGGCCGGTCTTGATGCCGTCCACGCTAGGGTCGCGCCACAGCAAGGTGTTGCGATTGCCTTGCTTGATGCCGTTCCATTCGAACTGCTTGATCGCCGAAATGGCGTAGTCATCCGGAAAATCGTGGATCAGCGCGCGCGACAAGATCGCGATGTCGTGCGCGGTGGTGTAGTGATTGGCGATCGGGTAGCCGGACGCATTCTCGAAGTTCGAATTGACCATGCCGAGCTGCTTCGCGTACGCGTTCATCAGACCGGCAAAGGCCGACTCGGAACCGGCGGTGTGCTCGGCCAGCGCGATCGCGGCGTCGTTGCCGGACTGGATGATCATGCCCTTCAGCAGATCCTGCAGTGGCACCTGGCTGTTGAGCTTGAGGAAGCTGGTGGAGCCGTCGGTACCGCCGCCGCCGGAGCGCCAGGCGTTCTCGCTGACAGTGACCGGATCGGTCATGTGCACCTTGCCGTTCGCGACCTCGGCGGAGACCACGTAGTCGGTCATGATCTTGGTGATCGAGGCCGGCTCCACGCGCACGTCCGGCTCCTTGCTGGCGAGAATCTGGCCGGTGGCGTAGTCCATCAACACCCAGCTCTTGCCATCGACATCCGGTGGCGGCGGCACCGGTGCGTCGGGCACCACCGGGCGCGGCACCGGCGAAGGACGCGGTGGTGTCTGGGCAACGGCAACACCGACCAGCAACACGGCGGCGAACGGGAGCAGGGTGCGGCGGAAGAAATTCATCGTGTGGTTCAGTCCAGTCTCTGAGTGCCGGCGTGGCAGATGCCGGCATGATTAAAAAGGGGCATGCAAATCCCGCTCAGTCTACCGCGACCTGCGGTCGTGGCAGACCCATGCCTTCAATCCGCGCACTGACCTGGTCGGCACGGTCCACATCCGCCAGCGGCCCGACCCGCACCCGGCGCACGCGACGACCGTTGACCTCGACATCCATGACCTGAACTGCGCCGACGTTGGCCTCACGCAGACGCTGGGCCAGCCGTTCGGCATTTTCCGTATCGGAAAACGCACCCACCTGCAGGTAGATGCCGGGGTGTCCGGTTGTGACCACGCTGGGCGGCGGCAGTTCCTGCGAGGAGCTTCCCGGGTCGATGCCGCGCACCTCGACCAGTCCGGTGCCCTTGGGCCAGATACCGATTTTCACCGCGGCCGCATAGGACAGGTCGATCAGGCGGTTCTGATGAAACGGTCCGCGGTCGTTGATCCGCACGATCACGCTCTTGCCGTTTTCCAGGTTGGTGACGCGCGCATAGCTGGGCAGCGGCAACGTGGTGCTGGCGGCGCTGAACCCGTACATGTCGTAGGTTTCCAGGCTGGATGTCTTGTAGCCGTGGAACTTGTTGCCGTAGAACGAGGCGATGCCGCGCTCGTCGTAACCGCGCGCACTGGGCAGCACGCGATAGGAGTGTCCGAGCACCGTATACGGCGACTTGTTGCCGTACAGCGAGCGCGGTTCGACCTTCGGCACCGGCTCGACCAGCTTGCTGATGTCCGGCACGTCGCCCGGCACGCTGTCGCTGCCGTCGCGATACCGACTGCTTTGCGATTTGCTGAGGTCATCGCGGAAGCTGTCTGCGCCCCGGCTGCTGTCGGCCCAGCCCTGCTCGTGCCGGGCCGAATCGCCGGCATGGCTCGGCCGCGTCCGTTTGCCACCGCAGCCGACCAGCAACGACACAGCCAGCAGCAGCATCACCAAGCCTGCCGCCCTCATCGCGCGGCGTCCACCTGGCCCACGCCGGCCGCGATGGCGCCGGCCAGCTGGTCGACCGCCATGGCGTATAGCGGGCTGCGGTTGTAGCGCGTGACCACGTAGAAATTCTGGAAGGTGAACCAGTACTCCGGCCCGTTCGGACCCTGCAATGTCTGCAGGCTGGTGGGTTGCGCGGGCGGCAAAGCCTGCAGCGGCGCGTAGCCCCACGCCTCAAGCTGCTCCAACGGCCACTGCGGCGTGGCGTCCTTCACCGTGATTGGCTGCGCCGCCGCATCCGGCTGCGCGCGCGCGGCGACCGGACCGCCATCGACCCAGCCGTGCTTCGCAAAATAATTGGCGACGCTGGCGAAGATGTCCGGCAACGAATTCTGCAGATCGATGCGGCCGTCCTGATCGGCGTCCACCGCGAAATCGCGGATGCTGGTGGGCATGAACTGGCCCCAGCCCTGCGCGCCGGCATAGGAGCCGGTAAGCGTGTCGATCGGGCCGGCCAGGTGGTTGTCCGGCATCTCCAGCAATTCTTTCAACTGCTCGCGGAAAAATTTCGCCCGCGGCGGGTAGTACAGGCCCAACGTGACCAGCGCATCGAGCACCTTGTACTTGCCCGTGTTGCGGCCGTAGCTGGTCTCGACGCCGACGATGGCCACAATGTACTGCGGTGCCACGCCGTACTGCCTGCCGACCTGTTCCAGCAGCGCACGATGTTCGCGATAGAACGCGATACCGTCGTCGATACGTTTGTCGGTGAGGAAGATCGGCCGGTAATCCTTCCATGGCTTGGCCTCGGCCGGGCGGCTGATTGCATCAAGAATGCTCTGCTGCATCGTGGCGCCATCGAGCAGTGCGTTCAGCACCTGCGGGCTCTTGCCGGTATCGCGCGCCACCTCGCGCATCAGTTCGGCCTGGCCGGGATGCGTCGTCGCCAGTGCCGGGGTCAGCGTGCCAATCCAGAGCAGACTCAAGATGGCGAGGAAACGGGCCGGACGCGGCGCGGGAGTGGCTGTCATGTGGGGGCTTCGCTCGCGGAAAACGATGTCATCGAAAGCCTAACACGCACACCGGCACAACTCCGGGCCACGCGCAGGCCATGCGCTGGCGGTGTTCACAGGTGCGTCTTGCGATTGGCGTGGATCGACATCAGCACGCCAAAACCGGTCAACAGCGACACCGCCGAGGTACCGCCATAACTGATCAGCGGCAGCGGCACGCCGACCACCGGCAACATGCCGGCGACCATGCCGCCATTGACAAACACATACACGAAAAAGCTCATGCCGATCGCGCCGGCGAGCAGGCGCGAATACGTATCGCGCGCCTCCATCGCGATCCACAGGCAGCGGCCGATGATGAACGCATACAGCGCGATCAAGCAGCACACGCCGACCAGGCCGAATTCCTCGGAGAACACCGCGAAGATGAAGTCGGTGGTGTGCTCGGGGAGGAAGTCCAGCCGCGACTGCGTGCTGTGCTGCCAGCCCTTGCCGAAGATGCCGCCGGAGCCGACCGCGATCTGCGACTGGATGATATGCCAGCCGTTGCCGAGCGGATCGGATTCCGGATTGAGCAGGGTCAGCACGCGGTCGCGCTGGTACTGGTGCAGGAAGTGCCAGCCCACCGGAATCATCCCGCCGACCGCCGCCACCAGCACGCCGATGCGCCACCACGCCATGCCGGAAAGGAACAGCGCAAACGCACCGGCCGCGGCCACCAGCACGGCGGTGCCCAGGTCCGGCTGCTCGGCGATCAACCCGGCCGGAATCGCGATCAGCAAACCGATCATCGCGATGTCCTTCCAGCCCGGCGGCAACTGCCGCGAATGCAGGTACCAGGCCACCATCATCGGCATGGTCAGCTTGAGCAATTCGGACGGCTGAAAACGCATCACGCCCAGATCCAGCCAGCGTACCGAACCGCGCCCCTCGCCCAGGATCGCCACCACCACCAGCAACGCGGTACTGCCGGCGTAAAGCCATGGTGTCCAGCTACGCAGTACCGATGGCGAGATGCGTGACACCACCAGTAACAATGCACCGCCGAGCACGAAGCGGGCCGTTTGCCCACCGACCATGCCGAGGCTGCCATCGCTGGCGCTGTACAGCGTGACCAGGCCGATCGAGGCGAGCACGAACAAGCCGAATGCCAGCGGCAGATCGATCCGGGGCCGGGTCAGGATGCGGCGCAGAATGCGCTGCAGGCGAATGCCGATGGTTCCGATCATGGTGTACCCCCGCCGCCGCTGGACGCCTGTGCTGGGTGGTCTACCACCGGCACGTCTTCTACCGGTGCCACGCTCTCATTTGGCGCGCCCTGATTCGGCATGTCCCGGGACGAACCCGGCGCCGGCAGCGGCACGTCCTGCGGCGCGGCCCCGCCCTTCGCGATGACCCATGCATCGAAAATCCTGCGCATGATCGGTCCGGCATCCGTGCCGCCCCACGCGCCGGCCTCCAGCACGACCGCGGCCGCAATCTGCGGATCGTCGGACGGCGTATATCCCATGAACCATGCGCGATGGCGTGTCGCCAGGTAGGCGGTGTTCTTGTTGGTGTCATACGCTTCGGAGGTGCGCGAGAAACGCTCGGCGGTGCCGCTCTTGCCCGCGATCAGATAGGGGAAGCCATCGTTCAATCGCGCGAGCTTGCCGGTGCCGCTGACGATCACCGCGCGCATGCCTTCGTTGATCACGTCCCACTCGGCGGCCTTGCGGATCAGCGAGGGACCACTGGGTGGATTCGGCAACGGCCGCCGTTGCGCGTCGGCCATCGCCGTGGTGGCCATCACCAGCCGCGGCGCGTACGGCACGCCACGACCGGCGAAGGTGGCGATGGCATGACCGAGCTGCAGCGGGGTCACCGCCCAGTAACCCTGACCAATGCCGCTGATGATTGTCTCGCCGGGAAACCAGCCCTGTTTGTAATGAGCAGACTTCCACTCGCGCGACGGCAGGATGCCCTCGGATTCGCCGAGCAGATCGATGCCGGTCTTGCTGCCGAAGCTGAAGCGGCTCATCCACGCGCTCAACCGATCGATGCCGAGATCCAGCGCGAGCTTGTAGAAATAGGTGTTGGTCGACTTTTCGATCGCGCGCACCATGTTCACCGTGCCGTCGCCGCCGCGTTTGTCGTCGCGATAGCAACGCTTCTGGCCGGGCAGACAGAATTGGCCCGTCGACAACACGGTGTCTTCGGGCCGGCGCACGCCGTATTCGAGTCCGCCCAGCGCAAGAAACGGCTTCACCGTGGAGCCGGGCGGATACACCCCGCGCAAGGCGCGGTTGTACAGCGGCTTGTCCGGGTCTTCCATCAACGCGCGGTAGTCGGCCTGGTTGATGCCATTGACGAACAGGTTCGGATCGAAGGTCGGCACGCTGACCATCGCCAGCACCTGCCCATTGCGCGGATCGATCGCCACCGCCGCCCCAGGCCGACCGGCAAACGCCGCTTCAGCGGCTTTCTGCAGGCGCACGTCGATACTCAGGTAGAGGTTTTTCCCCGGCGTCGGCGCGTGCGTCTCCAGCACGCGCTGGGTACGCCCGTCGGCATTCACCTCAAGCAGCTCGTAGCCGGGCGTGCCGTGCAGCACGTCCTCATAGGATCGCTCGATGCCGCTGCGGCCGACGTGGCTGGTGCCCTGGTAGCGTTTCGGGTCGAGCCGGTCCACGTCGTCCGTATCGATGCGCCCGACATAACCGACCACATGGGCGAGCAGCCCACCCAGCGGATAGCGCCGGGTCAGGTACGGCACCACATCCACGCCGGGAAAACGCCAGCGATTCACCGCAAAGCGATCGATCTCGTCCTCGGTCAGGTGCATCTTCAACGGCACGCTGTCGAACCGACGACTCTGCTTGAGCTGCTTGCGGAATGCGTCCAGGTCGTCCTGGCCCAGCGGCACGACTTTGCCCAGCTGCTCCAGCAGGGCAGGCATATCCTTGATCTGTTCGGGCACCACCTCGAGACGGAACGCCGGCACGTTGTCGGCCAGCAGCACGCCGTTGCGGTCGTAGATCAGCCCACGCGCCGGCGGGATCGCGCGCGGCTTGACCCGGTTGGCTTGCGAGCGAGTGACAAACTCGTCGTGGTGCATCACCTGCAGGAATACGAAGCGGCTGACCAACAGGCACAGGCTCAGCACGATCAGCACGAACCCCGCCAGCGCGCGGCGCTGGAACAGCAGGCTTTCGCCGCGCGGGTCCTTGATCGATCGCCGGATCTTCATGTCACTGGTTCATGTCTCATTGAATCCGCAGGCGTGCGCGCAGGTCGTCGAGCAGCAGGAACAGGAACGGCCACAGTGCCGCACCGACGAACGGCGAGATCCACCAGCTGGCCGGCGGCAGCGATGCGCCGGCGAGCACGCGCACGATCAACAGCAGGATGCGGTCGTTCAACAACAACGCCAGCACCGCCAGCGCCTGCTGCCACATCGGAAAGAAGCGCAGCCGCGAACGAAAACGCAACGCGATGAAAACCAGCGCGCACAGGCGCAAGGCCTGCTCGCCAAGCACCACGCCGTTGAGCAGATCGGCGCCCAACCCCACCATGAAGGCCAGCCCCAGGGTGACCCGATCTTCCGACTCCAGCGACCAGTACAGCAGGAACAGCGCCGGCCAGTACGGCTTGAACGGCTCCAGCACGCCGGGCAGCGGCACCAGCATCGACAGCAGCGCAAACACCAGCGTGCCGACGAACCACCAGAGGCTCAACCGCTGCTTGTTCATGGCGTTGCCCCGTGGCTCGTGGGCGTGGGCATCGGAGGGGCCGCAGAGCTTGTACCCGGTGCCAGCTCAGCGGGTGGCCCCATCGGCGTCACCGGTGCGGGCGGCCCGTCCGGTTCAGCCTGATCGTGCAGCAGCAGCACGTCCTCGCTGCGATCGAGATCCGCCGCCGGCCGTGCCTGCGCCACCTGGAACATGCCGGTGGCCGCCGGTGCCACCGATACCACCTCGCCGACTGGAAAACCCGGCGGAAAACGTCCGCCGAGACCGGAGGTGAGCAGTTTGTCGCTGGCGCGCACGTCGGCCGCCAACGGAAGGTTGGGCAGGGCGAGCTGATCGCCGTCACGCGAACCATAGGCCACCGTGCGCAGGCCGGTGCGCTCGATCACCACCGGAATCGCGTGCGACGGATCGGTGATCAGCATCACCACCGAGGTGGTCGGCAGCACCTCTTTCACCTGCCCCATCACGCCGTGCGCGTCGATCACCGGCTGGCCCGGCCTGACACCGTCGCGGGCACCCATGTTCAAGGTCAGCTGGTAACGGTATGCGCCCAGGTCCACGCCGACCACCCGCGCCAGCTGCACGTTGAGCTCAAGGCTGTGCTGGGTATCGAGCAATTCCTTCAACCGCTGGTTCTGTTCGGCGACGGCGGCCATCCGGTTCAACTTGGCATTGGCCAGCAGCAGATCTTCGCGCAGTCGCTGGTTCTGCTCGGTCAGTCGCTGGCGATCGGCAAACGCCACGCTCACCGTGCGCACGCCCACCGCCGGCAGGCCAGCGAGCCGGTACATCGGCTCGACCACGGCAGACGCCGTGTAGCGCAAGCGCCACAACCAGCCGTTGCGATGGTCGAGCACCATCAGCACCACGGCCAATGCGAGATAGAAAATCAGCCTTAGCGTGCCGGCCGCATTGCCGGCGAACAGAGGCGAGGATTCGTCGCGCGTACGCGCCATGGCCGCCCCTGCCTAGCGTGCGTTATTCGGGCGCGAAAAAATCGCTGCCGTGCTGATCGATCAGCTCCAGCGCCTTGCCGCCACCTCGCGCCACGCAGGTCAGCGGATCGTCCGCCACCTGCACATGCAAACCGGTTTCCTCGGAGATCAGCCGGTCCAGATCGCGCAACAACGCGCCGCCGCCGGTCAGCACGATGCCGCGCTCGGCCACGTCGGAACACAGCTCCGGCGGGGTCTGTTCCAGCGCCGATTTCACCGCCGCCACGATGCCTGCGAGCGGCTCATGCAGCGCCTCGAGGATTTCGTTGGAATTGATCGTGAACATGCGCGGCACGCCCTCGGCCAGGTTGCGGCCGGAGATCTCGATCTCCTTGACCTCGCTCTGCGGGAACGCGCAACCGATCTGCAGCTTGATCTTCTCGGCCGTGGATTCACCGATCAGGGTGCCGTGATTGCGCCGCACGTAGTTGATGATCGCCTCGTCGAAACGGTCGCCACCCACGCGCACCGACTGCGAGTAGACGATGCCGTTGAGCGAGATCACCGCCACCTCGGAAGTGCCGCCACCAATGTCCAGCACCATCGCGCCACGCGCCTCGTGCACCGGGATGCCGGCACCGATCGCCGCAGCCATCGGCTCCTCGATCAGGAACACGTCGCGCGCACCGGCGCCTTCGGCCGATTCCTTGATCGCGCGGCGCTCGACCTGGGTCGAACCGCACGGCACGCAGACCAGCACGCGCGGGCTCGGCCGCAGGAAGCGCGACTTGTGCACCTGCTTGATGAAATGCTGCAGCATCGCCTCGGTCATGGTGAAGTCGGCGATCACACCATCCTTCATCGGTCGTACCGTGGCGATATTGCCCGGAGTACGGCCGAGCATGCGCTTGGCGTCACCACCGACTGCCGCAATCGTGCGCGGACCGCCGGGGCCGCGATCCTGGCGAATCGCCACGACCGAAGGCTCGTTCAACACGATGCCCTGGCCACGCACATAGATCAGCGTATTGGCCGTGCCGAGATCGATGGAGATGTCGTTGGAAAAGATGCCGCGGAACTTCTTGAACATGGGTCCGCCGTGGGTCGGCTTGGCTAAAAAGTAAGCTCGCCAGTCTAGTCAGCG
>DHXA01000114.1:0-7361 GCA_002413455.1 Rhodanobacter sp. UBA5168
CCGCCGCCGATCTCGTTGCCGTTCAACACCATGTCGTAGCCACGGCTCACCGCATGGTGCGGATCGGCGCGCAGCTGCGCGGCGTCATCCACCTTGGGCGCGGTGAACGGATGATGCAGGGCGACGAAGCGCTGCTCCTCGGCGTCGTATTCGAACATCGGGAAGTCGGTGACCCACAACGGCTTCCAGCTGTCCTCGACCAGACCGCGATCCCTGCCTACCTTCAGCCGCAGCGCGCCCATGAAATCGGTGACGGTCTTCCACGTACCGGCACCGAAGAACACGATGTCGCCAGTCTGCGCGCCGGTTGCCGTGAGCACGCCGTCCAGCGCCGCGTCGTCGAGAAACTTCGCCACCGGCGAATTGATCCCGTCGCGGCCCTTGGCCAGATCCTCGACCTTGAGCCAGGCCAGACCCTTGGCACCGTAACGCGACACATATTCGGTCAGAACGTCGATGTCCTTGCGCGACAGCGTACTGCCGCCCGGCACGCGCAGCGCAGCAACGCGGCCGGCCGGATCGTTGGCCGGTTCGGCGAACACCTTGAACTCGACGTGCTTTACCGCGTCGGCGATGTCGACCAGCTCCAGCGCAATGCGCAGGTCGGGCTTGTCCGAACCAAAACGACGCATCGCCTCGGCCCAGGTCATGCGCGGGAAGCTGGCGTCGAGCTCGACGCCCTGCACTTCGCGGAAGACGTGGCGGATGAGTTCCTCCACGAAGTCCTGCACGTCCTTTTCCTCGACGAAAGCGAACTCCAGGTCGAGCTGGGTGAATTCCGGCTGGCGGTCGGCGCGCAGATCCTCGTCGCGGAAGCAGCGCGCGATCTGGTAGTAGCGATCGAAGCCGGCCACCATCAGGATCTGCTTGAACAGCTGCGGCGACTGCGGCAACGCATAGAACTGGCCCGGATGCACGCGGCTGGGCACGAGGTAATCGCGCGCGCCTTCGGGTGTGGCCTTGGTCAGGATCGGCGTCTCGACATCCTGGAAGCCGCGCTCGTCGAGATAGCGGCGCAAGGTCTGCACCAGCCGGATACGCTTGCGCATCATCGCCTGCATCTCGGGGCGGCGCAGGTCGAGGTAGCGGTAGGTCATCCGCATGTCCTCGTTCGGGTTCTCGTGCAGCGCGAACGGCAGATCCTTCGCGGCGTTGAGAATCTCCACCATGTCGGCAACGAGTTCGACCGTACCGGTCTTCAGCTTGTCGTTGACCGACACCCGCCGGCGAACTGTGCCGGTGACTCGCAGGCAGTATTCGTTGCCGATCTCGTTTGCTACGGCAAACGCTGCGGCGTTGTCGCGATCGATCACCACCTGAGCCAGACCCTCGTGGTCACGCAGGTCGACGAAGGCAACGTGACTCTGCAGGCGAAGGGTATTGACCCAGCCGCACAGGGTGACGGTCTGGCCGATCAGCGACTCATCGATGAGGCCGCAGTAATGCGTGCGCATGCGCTTGAAACTCCGGGCGAGCCGCAGGGCGGCTGAAACAGATGAAAAAGACCCGGAATCTTACCACCGCGATGTCGACAGGCGAATTTCCCGGCCGGCAATTGCCCGTGGATCCTTGATCCCGCAATTGCCGGCCGGGACTCGGTCACCAGCGGCGATCGACCACGAACTGGCCGCGGCAGCCGTGATTCACCCATACACCGGCGCGATTCCAGCCCCAGCTGTAACCCTCGGTGCAGCGAGTATCGGACATCTGATTCACCAGTCGCACACGACCCCGGCGACCGACATCGACTTCGCACATCTGATAGCGCTTCTTGTTGCTGTCGCACTGCAGACGGATCTGACGGTTCCAGTCGGGGCCCGGCCTCCAGCCGCCACTGTCGGGACGCCCATGACCGGGGCGACCGCGATCGGCCTCCGCAAACAGTCCGCGGCAACCACGGTCCACCCACAGTCCCTGCCGGTCGACGCCCCAGCTCTGGCCGCGGATACAGGCGCCCTTCGATTCCTGCCGGGTCAGCTGGGCATCGCGCCATGGCACCGCACAACGATTGAACTTTCCATCGTTGCTTTCGCAACGGATCGCCTGTCCGCCCTGCGCCTGCACTGGCGGTACCGCCGTCAGCGACAGGGCGCCAAGCAAACCGGCCGCCACACTCATCAGGATCTTGTCTGATACATGCATGTGCGTATCTCCTGCGAAAAGTCATCGCTCTCGCGCTGGTCGAACCGCTCGAATATCCCGGAAACCCACCCTCCCCGCAATCAACGGCGACGGTCAGTCGCTACCGGCAGCTTTTCCGGCCGATGGGGCTGGGGCCGGAGGTGGGGCCGGCGCGGGCGCACTTGGTGCCGTTACCGCGGCGTCACTTGCCGCAGGCTTGGCCTCACCGTTCCCGCCGGAGGTTTCGGCAAGATTGCGCTTCTTGTCGCTGTCCTTCTTGAAATCGGTTTCGTACCAGCCGCTGCCCGCCAGCCGAAATGACGGCGCACTGACCATCCGCCGCAGATGCGGGGCGTCACAGGCGGGACAGACCGAGGGATCGGTGTCGGACAACTTCTGCAGGCGATCGAAACGATGACCACAGCTGCTGCATTCGAATTCATAGATGGGCATGGGAACTCCGGACAGTCCGGCCAACCCGTGGTTGGCAACAGGCCATTATCGGCGCGTTCGGGCCGATTTCAACGTACCACACGGCGCATGGTGTCATTCAACCCATCGCAGTAGCCTGGGCATGGGGAGCATCCGGTGCACCGTCAATACAAAAACAAATAACCATATGCCTGGCAGGACTTATCGGCTGATAGACGTCTATACGGCTATTGACTGGAGTCCATCCAAGGCACTAGCCTGCGGTTGTTGCGTCGCAACAACCCGAGAGCACCGGAGAGCTTCCCATGAGCATACGTTTCAACCCGATCTCGCTGGCATGCTTGCCCGGCGCCTTGTTGCTCGCATTGACCAACGCCGCGATGGCGCAAGACGTCCCGTTGCCGGCGGCCACCAAGGCCAAAGATCTGAGCGCCGTGATCGTCACCGGCACCCGCTCCGACAGCCGCACCGAAAGCAGTTCGCTGACGCCCATCGACGTGGTTTCGGCCAAGGTGCTGCAGCAGACCGGCACCAACGACCTCCCCACCGCGCTTGCCCGGATCATTCCGTCGCTGACCTTTCCGCGTCCGTCGGCCGCCGACACCGCCGACACACAGCGTCCCGCGCAGCTGCGCGGATTGTCGCCCGATCAGGTTCTCGTACTTGTGAATGGCAAACGCTGGCACCCCGGCGCGCTCTTGCTGACCAACGGCGTGCTGGGCCGTGGGGCACAGGCGGTGGATCTCAACACGATCCCGGTCTCCGCGATTGATCACATCGAAGTGCTGCGTGACGGCGCTTCCGCCCAATACGGTTCCGATGCCATCGCAGGCGTCATCAACATCATCCTGAAAAAGGGCGCGAAGGGCGGCGGCGTGGAAGTCACCGGCGGCCAGTATTCGGCCGGCGATGGTCGGCAGTGGCAGGGCTCGGCCAATTTCGGCATCCCCCTGGGCAACGACAAGGGCTGGCTTCGTATCGCTGCGCAGAGCGGTCACGAGGACTACACCAATCGGGCCGGTCCCGACAGACGGCCCGGCTTTCCCCAGCTCGGCGTGAACTATCGCGAAGGCGATCCGGCGGTGAGGGACCAGAACCTGCTGCTCAATACGCAATACGACATCACGCCGGATGTGCAGTTCTATGCGTTCGGGCACTTCGGGCATCGCGACGGCACCTCGCCGGCGTTCTTCCGCTACGGCAGCAACAGCCCATCGCCGAGCAGCCCGCTGATTGCCAACGTCTACCCGAACGGCTACCTGCCGCTGGAAAATTCCGACTCGACCGACCGCTCGCTGGTGGCGGGTTTGCGCGGAACGGTGAACGGCTGGCGCTGGGACGTCAGCGGCAACTACGGTGGCAACCGCGTTTCGTATACAACCTTCAACAGCATCAACCTTGCCTATCTGAATGATTTCGGCAGCAGCCCAACTTCGTTCCATGACGGCATCCTCAAGGCTGCGCAGCGGTCGTTCGATATCGACATCGCCAAGGATGTGTCCGTCGGCTGGCTGCCCAACCCGGTGACCGTGGCCTTCGGCGCGGAGTACCTGCGCCAGAGTTATGCGATCGATGCGGGCGACCTGACGTCCTACTACGCCTCCAACGGCAATCCGATTCCTGGAACCACGACTATTCCAGCAAGTGGCGCGCAGGGTTTTGCGGGATGGCAGCCCGCGAACGCGGGGTCGCTCGCAAGACACGATATTGCCGAGTATCTGGATCTGGAAACCAATCTCACCGACCGGCTTGGCGTCTCGGCCGCGGTACGGCATGAAAACTATTCGGACTTCGGCAGCACCACCTCCGGCTCGCTGGCGGGCCGCTTCGACTTCACCGATACGTTCGCCCTGCGCGCCAGCGCATCGACCGGCTTTCGCGCACCATCGCTGGCCCAGCAGTTCTATTCCTCCACATCGTCGCTCTACTACGCGCCGGGCAACTCACTGGGCCTGCCGGCGGGCATCTACAACTCGGGACTGGCCCCCGTCGACAGCCGGGTCGCGCAGTTGCTCGGAGCCGAACCGCTGAAACCGGAAAAATCCCACAACTACACCATCGGTGCGGTGTGGAGTCCGACCGATGCCCTCACCCTGAGTCTGGATGCCTACCAGATCGCCATCAGCGACCGCATCGTGCTGTCGAGCAGCATCGCCACCACCGGGGCGGCGGTCCAGGCGTATCTGGCCGCCAATGGCGTCGCCAACCTCAACTACAGCGGCGTCTCCTACTTCACGAATGCGGCCGACACACGCACCCGCGGTATTGATTTTGTGGCCAGCTACCTGAGCGATTTCGGCACTGCCGGCACCTTGCAGACCACTCTCAGCACCAACTACAACAAGAACGAGGTCACCAAGGTTCGTCCCAATCCCGCGGTGCTGGATGCACTGGGCGCCACGTTTCATCGCCTGGACCGGCGCGACATCAAGGGCCTGCTGGCTGACACCACGCCGCGCAGCAAGTTGATCCTGAGCGAGCTGTACAACGTGGGCAACTGGGGCGTAACGGGGACCGTGACCCGGTACGGTCGCTACACCGCCTACAACGCGACGAACTCCCTGCTCGACCAGACATTCACGCCCAAGTGGATTCTCGACCTGGCGGTGAACTATCGCCTTCAGCAATGGACGTTCACGGTCGGTGCGGATGACGCGCTCGACACCTATCCGGACAGGGTCATACCCGGCAGCGACAACAACGGCACGCTGCCCTATTCCGTCTACGCGCCGTTCGGCTACAACGGCGCCTATGTGTATGGCAAGGTGGCATATCGCTGGTAAACCCGGTCGCCAGCGGCTCAGCTCATGCCTGTCCCGCTGGCGGCGACGACTAGAATCCCAACCGGCCGTTCCGGTCGCCGGTTTCGGCACTCCCCGCGCGTTCTCGCCGCCGCCATCCGCCGACGGATTCCGCTGACAACTGGTGTCGCCCACGCCTGCAGCGTGGGCGCGCCGTACTGCGGATGATGCGCGCCGTCAGCCGTCGCAGAACGACGTCCGACAGTTCGTCACTTGACAACGCCGATCCGGCACGACCAGCATCCGCAAGTGCTTGCGCGGCACCGTTTTGCCACTCGCGCGACACCCGCCATCCGGCGCCAGGGGATCACGAACACAGGGTCGTCACGGCAGCACTTGCGCCAGTGTCCAGCGCTGGTGGAACTGGAACTGATTGGGGACAGCGTCACACCATCAACCGGAGGGGATTTCATGAAACCTGTGAATCGTGCAACCGCGATCTGCGCAGCACTTGCCTTGGCAATGACCGTGGCGGGCGGCGCGATGGCTCGCGAAGCACCCACCATGACCGTCGCCGTAGTCGACTTCACCAACCAGACCAGCTCCGCCAACTGGTGGAACGGGGACGTAGGCAACCAGCTCGCCGATGTGCTCAGCAACGAACTGAGTGCGACCGGTGACTTCAAGGTGATCGAGCGGCAGAAGATCGACGCCGTGCTGGCCGAACAGAATCTGGCCAGCTCCTACCGCATGCGTCCGGGCAGCAGCCCGCATACCGGCAACATCACCGGCGCGCAGTACCTGATTGCCGGCAGCGTCAGCGCCTATACCGAGGACACCTCCAACACCGGCGGCGGCCTCAATATCGCCGGCTTCCGCGTAGGCGGCGGCAAGTCGGAGGCGTATATCGCGATCGACCTGCGCGTGATCGACGCGGAGACCTCCGAAGTGGTCTATTCACGCACCGTCGAGGGCCGCAGTTCAGGAGGCGGCGTCAATCTCAGTGGCTACGTGGGAGGTGGTGTCGGCGGCGACTTCGCGCATTCGAAAAAAACCCCGGCCAGCAAGGCGGTGCGCGCGGCGCTGATCGAGGCCACCGATTACCTCGACTGCGCGATGGTCAAGCGCGATGGTTGCGAAGTCCGCTATCAGCAGAAGGAACAACGCCGGCGCGACAGCGACAAGCAGGTGCTTGACCTCGACGGCTGAGCCTTGCATCGACGTCGTCGACAGATCGCGGGGAGCCGATCACCCGGCCACAAGCGTCGGTCGCCGCCAGCTCGTCCACCTTTCCGTCGGACACGGCATCCATTGCCGCGTCCGCCGGGCGAGTCCATGGCCCGGCGGCGTCACCCGCCAACCGCCTCAGGCCTTGCGGAACACCAGGTGTCCGCCCCCGGCAGCGACAGTAACCGTGTCGCCCGACTGGAACTGGCCTTCGAGGAGCTGCCGGGCCAGCGGATTCTCGAGCTGCTGCTGGATTGCCCGCTTCAGTGGCCGCGCGCCGTAAACAGGGTCGAAGCCGACGTTGCCGAGCAAGGCCAGCGCATCGTCACTGACCTCCAGCTTCAGCTGACGCTCGGCCAACCGCTTCTCCAGATAGCTCAGCTGGATCCTGGCGATGGCCCGGATCTGCGTCTTGTCCAGCGGGCGGAACACCACGATCTCGTCGAGCCGGTTGATGAACTCCGGACGGAAATGCGCCTGCACCACACCGAGCACCGAGGCCTTCATCTGCGTGTACTGTTCCTCCGCGTCGCCGCCCTCGCTGTTCTCGGAGGCATCCTGGATCATCTGCGAACCGAGGTTCGAGGTCATCACGATGACGGTGTTGCGGAAGTCCACGGTGCGGCCTTGCCCGTCGGTGAGACGGCCATCGTCGAGCACCTGCAGCAGAATATTGAACACGTCCGGATGGGCCTTCTCCACCTCGTCCAGCAAGATCACGCTGTACGGCCGGCGGCGCACGGCCTCGGTCAGGTAACCGCCTTCCTCGTAACCCACATAGCCCGGTGGTGCGCCGACCAGCCGGCTCACCGAGTGTTTTTCCATGAACTCGCTCATGTC
>DHXA01000114.1:7618-8636 GCA_002413455.1 Rhodanobacter sp. UBA5168
TGTCGATGCGCACCATCGCGTCGGTGGTGTCGAACATGAACTCGGCCAGCGCCTTGCACAGTTCGGTCTTGCCCACACCGGTGGGACCGAGGAACAGGAACGAGCCGTTCGGCCGGTTCGGATCGGACAGGCCCGCGCGCGAGCGACGGATCGCATCGGACACCGCGCGAACCGCCTCGTCCTGGCCGACTACACGTTTGTGCAGCTGATCCTCCATGTGCAGCAGCTTTTCGCGTTCGCCCTCGAGCATCTTGCTGACCGGAATGCCGGTCCAACGGCTCACCACCTCGGCGATTTCCTCGGCGGTGACCTTGTCCTGCAGCAGCTTGAAATCCTGCTGCTCGGCCGCCTGCGCCGCGGCGAGCTGCTTCTCCAGCTCGGGCAGCCGGCCGTACTGGATCTCGCTCATCCGGGCGTAGTCCTGCCCGCGCTGTGCGGTTTCCAGATCCTGCCTGGCCTGCTCGATCTGCTCCTTCACCCTGGTCGTGCCCTGCAGCGCGGCCTTCTCCGATTTCCACACTTCGTTGAGGTCGGAGAACTCGCGCTCCAGCTTCTCGATGTCGGTTTCCAGGTCGCCCAGGCGCTGTTTCGATTCGCTGTCCTTTTCCTTCTTCAGCATCTCGCGCTGGATCTTCAGCTGGATCAGCCGCCGCTCCAGGCGGTCGAGTTCCTCCGGCTTGGAGTCGATCTCCATGCGGATGCGCGAGGCGGCCTCGTCCATCAGGTCGATCGCCTTGTCGGGCAGCTGGCGGTCGGCGATGTAGCGATGCGACAGCGTGGCGGCGGCGACGATCGCCGGGTCGGTGATCTCGACGCCGTGATGCACCGCGTAGCGCTCCTTCAGGCCGCGCAGGATCGCGATGGTGTCCTCGACGCTGGGCTCGCCCACGAAGATCTTCTGGAAACGACGTTCCAGCGCGGCATCTTTCTCGATGTACTTGCGGTATTCGTCCAGCGTGGTGGCGCCGATGCAGTGCAGCTCGCCGCGCGCCAGCGCCGGCTTGAGCATGTTGCCGGC
>DHXA01000111.1:0-15048 GCA_002413455.1 Rhodanobacter sp. UBA5168
AGCAGCTCACCGAAGACATGAAAACCGCCATGCGCGCCGGCGAAAAACACCGACTCGGGGTGATCCGGCTGATGCTGGCGGCGATCAAGCAGCGCGAAGTGGACGAGCGGATCGAGCTGGATGACGTGCAGATCCTGGCCACGCTGGAGAAGATGCTCAAGCAGCGACGCGATTCGGTCAGCCAGTTCGATGCCGCCCAGCGCGAGGACCTGTCGGCGATCGAGCGCGCCGAGATGGTGGTGATCGAAACCTATCTGCCGACCAAATTGAACGAGGCGGAGATCGACGCCCTGGTCGACGCGGCGATCAGCGACACCGGCGCCAGCTCGGCCCGCGACATGGGCAAGGTGGTCGCCGCGGTGAAGGAAAAGGCCGCCGGCCGCGCCGACATGGCCGTGGTGTCGGGCAAGATCAAGGCCCGACTGGCCAGCTGAGGCGACCCGCGCTCAGGCGGGCGAGCGCGGCGCGAAAATGCCGCCAGCCCGCAGCGACAGCAGCAATAGCGGCCGGCCTGCAGTAGTGGCAAGCCCGCAGCTCATGCATTCCCTTCACGGGGCGATCGCGAGAATGCCGCCTGCAAAACGTCCGGCCGCTGCGACCACCACCACCAAAGGGAGCATCCCATGCTGAAGTGGGCCATCATCTTCGCCATCATCTCGCTGGTCACCGGCTGGCTTGGTTTCGGCGGCATCTCCGGCGCCACCGCCACCATTGCCAAGGTGCTGTTCGCGATCTTCATCATCATCTTCCTGGTCATCGTGCTGGGTCTGATGGGTATCGTCCACCTGTTCTGACCAGCACCAAGGTCGTCCAGCAGACGGCGCCTGCGGGCGCCGTTTGTTTTGGTTCGATCGAACTGCGCCTGGCCCTGCGATCCTCGCAACATCGCCGTAGCCAATCGCCTCCCGGTACTCCCGTCGTGCCAGATCCGATCCCGAATCGGTCACCGGTTAGACTAGCCAGTCTATGCGTGGCCTGATCCCCGACAGCTTCATCGATGAACTGCTTGCCCGCGTCGACATCGTCGACGTGATCGAGCGGCGGGTGCCGTTGAAGAAAGCCGGGCGCGAGTGGACCGCCTGCTGCCCGTTCCACAACGAGCGCACGCCGTCGTTCTACGTCAGCCCGGCCAAGCAGTTTTTCCATTGTTTCGGCTGCGGCGCGCACGGCAGCGCGGTGAAGTTCCTGATGGATTACGAGCGGCTGGAGTTTCCCGACGCGGTCGAGGAACTGGCGCAGACGGTCGGCCTGAAGGTGCCGCGCGAAGGCGGCCGCGAGGCGGCGCCGCGCGAGGACAAGACCGACCTGTACGCGCTGCTCGACGCCGCCGCCAGCTGGTACCAGGGCGAGCTGCCGCGCAACGCCGAGGCGCAGGCGTATTGCAGCAAGCGCGGGCTCGATGCGGAAACCATCGCGCGCTTTCGCATCGGCTGGGCGCCGGCCGGCTACGACGGCGTGATCAAGTCGCTCGGCAACACGCCGCGGCGGATGGAGCTGCTGAACGAGGCCGGCATGGTCGCCAGCAGCGAGCGCGGCAGCAAGTACGATCGCTTCCGCGAACGGCTGATGTTTCCGATCCTCGACCGCCGTGGGCGGGTGATCGCGTTCGGTGGCCGCATTCTCGAAAAGCACGGGGATGGCTCGCCGCCGCCTGAGTCCGGCACGCAGGACGCGGGCAAGAGTGACGGCCCCAAATACCTCAACTCGCCGGAGACCCCGCTGTTCCACAAGGGCCGCGAGCTGTTCGCGCTGTGGCAGGTGAAGCAGGCCAATGCGAATCTCGTGCGGATCGTGGTGGTCGAGGGCTACATGGACGTGATCGCGCTGCACCAGGCCGGGCTGCCGATCGCGGTGGCCACGCTGGGTACGGCAACCACGCCGGAGCACACCGAGGTGCTGTTCCGCGCCGCGCCGGACGTGGTGTTCTGCTTCGATGGCGATCGCGCCGGCCGCGCCGCGGCCTGGAAGGCGCTGGAATCGGCATTGCCGCGGCTGCGCGACGGCCGCCAGGCGTATTTCCTGTTCCTGCCCGATGGCGAGGACCCCGACTCGCTGGTGCGCAAGGAGGGCAAGGACGGCTTCGAAAAGCGCATCAAGGAGGCGATGCCGCTGTCGGATTATTTCTTCAACGAACTCTCGCACGATGTCGAGATGGGCAGCCTTGACGGACGCGCGCGGCTGGCCGAACGCGCCCGTCCGTTGATCGCGAAACTTCCCGACGGCGCGTTCCGCGACCTGATGGCACAGGAGCTGGAGAAGCGCAGTGGCGCCCGCGCGATGCTACAGGCCGACCCGGCCAACCATCGCGCCGTGCAGCGACCGGTCGCGGTACAGCGCAGCCTGGTGCGCAGCGCGATCTCGCTGCTGCTGGCGCAACCGGGCCTGGCCGATCAGGTGGAGAAGCCTTATCGGTTCCTGCGCCTGGACAAGCCCGGGGTGGAACTGCTCGCCGAATTGCTCGACATCGCGCGCTCGCGTCCCGGCATCAACCCGGCGATGCTGGTGGAGCATTTTGCCGAGCGGCCGGAGTACCCCTCGCTGCAGAAACTGATGGCATCGCTGTCGGTGGGCGAACCGGAAATCCAGCAGATCGAGTTCTTCGACGCGCTGATGCGGATGGAGGACCAGGCGATCACCCAGCGCCGCGACGCGCTGACCAGCAAGAGCCGCGAAGGCGCGCTGGACAGTGCCGAAAAAGCCGAGCTGCGCGAGCTTCTGGCCGCGCGCGCGCGGCCACCGATCGCTTCGGCCTGACCAGGATGACCTGCCGCAAGCCGGTGTTGGCTTCCCATCGCCCGGCCGCGCCATCGACCTGCCGCAAACCGGCCGTGGGTGCGAGTGTGGGATCATGTCCGGCTGCGACAGGGCAGACTTCGCGTGACGCGCAAGGACATCGATGGATCTGCTGCAACAACTGATCAGGATTTTCGCCGAGAACGGCTATATCGCGGTGTTCATCGCGTTGATGATCTGCGGTGCCGGCCTGCCGCTGCCGGAGGACATCACCCTGGTTGCCGGCGGCGTGATCGCCGGGCTCGGCTTTGCGAACGTGCATGCGATGTTTGCGCTGGCCATGTTCGGCGTGCTGCTGGGCGACGCGGCCATCTTCATGCTGGGTCATCATTACGGCGCACGCATCCTGCAATGGCGCTTCGTGGCGCGCGTGCTGACGCCGGCACGCTACGCCACGGTGCAGGAGAAGTTCGACCGCTATGGCAATCGCATGCTGTTCTTCGCGCGTTTCCTGCCCGGCATGCGCACCACCATCTATCTCACCGCCGGCACCACGCATCGGGTGTCATTCCTGCGCTTCCTGCTGATCGACACGCTGGCTGCACTGATCAGCGTGCCGTTCTGGGTGTACCTGGGTTTCTTCGGCGCCGACAACCACGAGTGGCTGGTGAAGTGGATGCACCGCGGCCAGAGCAGCCTGTGGGTGCTGGTCGGTATCGTGGTGCTGATCGGGCTGGTGCTGTGGTGGCGGCATCGCCGCCGTGCCCGCTGCGGACTGGACTGAACCGATTCCCGTCAGGCCACCGGCGCGACTGCCAGGGCCTGCCGCACGGTGCCGCGACGCAAGGTGACCAAGTAGTGCCAGGGCATCAGCCACATCCCGCGATCCCAGATCGGCCGCTGATCGTTGCTGGCCAGCTCGCCGGTCGCCGGTCGCCGCAAATGGCAGCGTGCCGCCCGTCGCACGCAACTGCCGGCCACCGGCAGCCGTCGGCTGCGGACATCGATCACAGCCTGCTCGTAACGACTGACGGTCTCACCGCCGCAGCGCAGGCGCAGCGCACGCGCCCAGGCAAACAGGTGCTGCAGGTCGGGGCGCTCGGCGATGCACGGCACGATCAGAAACCCGCGCAGCATCGCTGCCAGGGTCAGGTCGGCCGCGCTGAGTTGCTGCCCGACCACGTAAGCGAGCCCATGCATCTGCCCGGCCAGCTCCTGCAGGTAGGCGATGGTCGATTCGTACAGGCCCAGTTCGCGCGAACGATGGAAATCAAAGCGCTTGCACAGCATCAGGCCGATCACATGACCGGCGATGCGACGCATGCCGCGCCAGGCGAACAATCCGTTCGCATACCGGCCGAGAAAGAGTTCCGTCAACAGTCCGGGACACTCCAGGATGACCTGGGTGTAGCCCAGCCGGCGCATCGCAATGGCCAGGCCACTGTCGAACTCCAGCAGGCGGCGCTGCACCTCGGCGCGCTCGAGCGGATCGGCCGGAAACAGGGCCGGCGCCGCCGGATACTGCACGGCGAGATAGTGCAGGATCGGGGTGGAATCCATCACGAAGCGGTCGTTGGCCGCATCGTGTATGGCCGGCACGGTATGCGTGGGCAACCCATCAGGCAGCGGCTGCACGCGCAACGGTTCCTTGCGGAAGGCGTCGATGCCGACCGCTTGCCACGGCAACCCCATGTAATTGAGCGCGAGCCGGATCTTTTCGCAGTAGTGCGACCAGTGCAGTTCGTAAAGAGTGATCATGGTGGAATTCATGGGGCCATCGCCAACGTCCGCAAGGCGGATGCTGGTCTTTCAGCCGTGGCCATGGCGCACCAGTCGCCCGATGCCGTCGGTGACGCCGTTACACCGACGACGCTGGACGATCGCGAAGCGGATCGACGTTACAGCCAGCGCCCGTAACGGCGGATATAGATCAGCTTCATCAGCTGGGTCAGCACGCAGTAGCTCGCCAAGGTCAGCGCCAGCCATGCAAAATACACGGGCGGCAGCGGCACCATGCCGATCTTCGCGCCCAGCGCGCTGAACGGAATCAGCATGCCGATCACGATGATCGCGAGGGTCAAGCCGAGGACCGGCGCGGCCGCCACACTCTGCAGGAACGGGATGCGGCGAGTGCGGATCATGTGCACCACCAGCGTCTGCGACAGCAGGCCTTCGATGAACCAGCCGGACTGGAACAGCGACTGGTGCGCCGGCGTACTCGCACCGAAGTAGTGCCACATCAACCAGAACGTGGTGATGTCGAAAATCGAGCTGACCGGGCCGATCCACACCATGAAGCGGCCGATGTCGCCAGCGTCCCACTTGCGCGGCTTGCTCAGGTACTCCTCGTCCATGCGGTCGAACGGAATCGACAGTTGCGAGATGTCGTACAGCAGGTTCTGCACCAGGATCTGCAGCGGCAGCATCGGCAGGAACGGCAGGAACGCGCTGGCCACGAGCACGCTGAACACGTTGCCGAAGTTCGAGCTGGCGGTCATCTTGATGTACTTCATGATGTTGCCGAAGGTGACGCGCCCTTCCAGCACGCCCTCCTCCAGCACCATCAGGTTCTTTTCCAGCAGGATGATGTCGGCGGACTCCTTGGCGATGTCGGTGGCGGTGTCCACCGAGATGCCGACATCGGCGTCGTGCAGCGCCGGCGCGTCGTTGATGCCGTCACCGAGGAAGCCGACGGTGTGACCGAGCCGCTGCAGCGCGCGCACCACGCGCGCCTTCTGCAGCGGCGACATCTTGGCGAACACGGTGACGCGCGCCACCAGTGCATCCAGCGCGGGGTCATCCAGCGCCTCAATCTCCTTTCCTTCCACCGAATGGGTGACATCGAGCCCGACTTCGCGGCAGATCTTGCGCGTGACCGCCTCGTTGTCGCCGGTGATCACCTTCACCTCGACGCCATGACTGTGCAGCGCGCGGATCGCAGTGGCCGCGGAATCCTTCGGTGGGTCGAGGAACGCCAGGCAACCGACCGCGATGAGCTCGCTCTCATCGGCTACGCCATAGGCGCGCTGATGCGCCGGCTGCCGCCGCACCGCAACCACCAGCACGCGCAGGCCGTCTTCGTTGAGCCGGTGCGTCATCGCCTTGATCTCCTGGCGGCGCGCGTCCGTCATCGGCTCGGTGACGTCGCCGGTTCTCGCGTACGCGCAGATCGACAGCATTTCCTCGACCGCACCCTTGCAGATCAGCAAGTGTTCGCCGTTGCCGCTGGTCACCACCACCGACATGCGCCGGCGCTGGAAGTCGAAGGGAATCTCGTCCACCACCCGGTAGCTCATCGCCGCCGCTTCCAGATCGCGATGTTCCAGCACCGCCTTGTCCATCAGATTCTTCAGGCCGGTCTGGAAACGGCTGTTGAGATAGCCGTATTCCAGCGCCTCGTCCGATGCCTCGCCGTCGAGGTCGAGGTGACGTTCCAGCACGATCTTGTCCAGCGTCAGCGTGCCGGTCTTGTCGGTGCACAGCACGTCCATCGCGCCGAAGTTCTGGATCGCGTTGAGCCGCTTCACCACCACCTTGCGCCGGGACATCGCCAGCGCACCCTTGGCCAGGTTCGCCGTGACGATCAGCGGCAGCATCTCGGGGGTCAACCCGACTGCGATCGACAGTGCGAACAGGAACGCCTCGGTCCAGTTGTGCTTGTCCAGCCCGTTGATCAGGAACACCACCGGCACCATAACCGCCATGAAACGCAGCAGCAGCCAGCTGACGCTGCTCACGCCACGATCGAAACTGGTCTGCACGCGCTGCCCGCTCATGCTGTGCGCCAGCGAACCGAGATAGCTGCGCGCGCCGGTCGCCACCACCACCGCACTGGCAGTGCCGCTGACCACGTTGGTACCCATGTAGCAGACGCTGATCAGATCCAGCGGATTGCCGCCGCTGCCGTCATCGGCACGTGCGCGCGTGGGCGCGGACTTCTCCACCGGCAACGATTCGCCGGTGAGGATCGCCTGGCTGATGAACAGATCCTTCGCGCCCAGCAGGCGCAGATCGGCCGGCACCATGTCGCCGGCGGCGAGGTGGACGATGTCGCCAGTGACCAGCTCGACCACCGGCACCTCGATCTGCTCGCTGTGGCCGTCGGAGGCGCGCCGCGTCACCGTAGCGGTGTTGCGCACCATCGCCTTCAGCTTTTCGGCGGCGCGCGAGGAACGGTATTCCTGGGTGAAACTCAGCATCACACTGATGCCGACCATCACCGCAATGATGATCGGCCCGGTCAGATCATTGCCATCGGTAAACAGCTGCACGCCGGCCAGCACCAGCAGCACCACGATGAACGGGTTCTTGAACGCGCGCAGCAACTGCAGCGACCAGTGCGGCGGCTTTTCGTGCGCCACTTCGTTGAGGCCATCACGATGCAGCCGCTCGCTGATCTGCTCCTCGTCGAGGCCCGCCGGCGTGGTGCCCAGCGTTGCCAGCAATGCCTCGGCGTCGCAGAACGCTTGCTGTGCCACCGCCACCGGCACGCTCTTGCCTGCCACCTTGCCGATGGATGGATTGGAAATCTTGCCCATGATTCGCTTCCGTGAGTCGGAATGCTTGATGCCGCGAAGCGCTGGCGGCCTCAGCGCGCCGTCACGCCATTGATGTCGGGCCGCAAACGCGGCCCGCGCCAAACCGTCCCGCCGGACTTGGGGGAGGCCAGCCTTTGCGCTGGATGACGACGAGCATCAGCGGCCCGGGCGCCGATGCCGCGGCGCTTTCAGGAACGACGCCGGCTCGCGCCGCGCCGTGGTGGCGCGAGCACTGGCGGCACGTTGCCGATCGGTCACCACTGCACTCTCGCCGACCGGCTTGGCCAGCGGCGCGGGCACGGTCACGTTGAATCCGCGCGACGCGGCGCCGCCGTGACCGGACACGGAACGGAGGCCTGCAACACACAGGCGGGGGAAATCGCGAAGGAGCTTCATCGGCCCATCTCCTCGTAACGACGCCAACGGCGTCGTCAGGGGTGGGCCAGGCTTTCCCTAGTGGAAAGCACCAGCCGACCGCAGGCGGTCGCCGCAGGTGTTCAACTTGTTATGCGGCGCCGGCACCCGAAGCGAGCGGATGTCGACGTTGCGACTAGGGTAAACGTCCATATGCCTTGGTTTGTCAGGACTGGGAGCCTCCCGGCGCAGTGCGTCGGAAGGCGCGCGCATTGTCGCCGTGGGATGATGCGCCGTCAACGTATAAAAGATGAACGCGGCGAAACCCCAAGCTCGCATGATCATGCGATGCGTTTCACTCGATGCGGGCGCGTCTGGCCAACGATCGAAGTGCTGATCACGACACCAGAACCCTGCCTCTCATGTCTGATCAGACACAGATGAACACGCCAACATCCCCAGCCCGGGTTCAATCGCTTCTTCTCGACGCAGGCCAAGCCTGCGACGCTGGTGAGCTGGTACGTGCCTATGAACTGGCAAGCACCTTGGTCGGCATGGAGCCGGATAATGCCGAAGGCCACTACCTTGCGGGGCTGGTTGCGATCGCCTCGTCACGGACGGCGATTGCACTGAGTCATTTCCGCAAGGCGACCGACCTTGACGGCGTGAAGGCCTTCGAATAGTCACCCACGTCCTCATGCATTCATCGCCAGGGCACTGCCGAAGGCAAAGATCATCTGCCTGCGACGCGACCCGATGGATGCATGTCTCAGCAACTTCCGCGAGCCGTTCAATCCCATTTCGCCGGTTCACCGATATTCGTTCGAACTTTTGGATATCGGTCATTACTACGTCCAGTTCGAGCGCATCATGGCGCACTGAATAACCGTGCTTCCGGGAAGAATTCTCGAGATCGACTATGAAACCATCGTCGCCGATCAGGAGGGGTGTTCACGACAGTTGCTGGAATACTGCGGACTGCCGTGGAGCGATAGCTGTCTGCACTTCGAGCACAACGCAGCAGCTTCCGCCACGGCGAGATCGACACAGGTTCGCTCGCCGAACTACAGCACAGCCATCAAGCGGTGGCGCAGATATGAGAAGGAGTTGGCACCGCTGCGGCAGCTGCTGGAGACGTCGGGAATCGAGATCACCCGCTAGGCGCACAAGCGCGGGACATGCTGATACTTGCCGAGAACGTAGCTTGCGCCGGATGGTCGGCCCGGAGGTCAACGCGGCACAGGAGGGTGCCGCGCTGTCAGCGAAACGCAGCCGGGGCCGTGGTCGACTCGAGCACCACATCATGCCGGGCCGGTTCGGCCAGCCAATGATCGGCGAGCAGAAACGCGAACAGCGTCATCTGGTCGATGATGGGGTATTTGAATCCTTGAATCGGGAAGTACTCATCCGGCGAGTTCACTGGCAACACAGTCACCAACACCGGCACCACGGTGTAGAACGGCACATGCCAGCGAATGCATAGACACCGTGGGATACCAGCCGCATCGGCACCTGCGCACGCGCGTAGTCATCGCGGCGGAAGATCGCCAGTATCCGGAAATGCGGCGGCGCCCACACGAAGATGGTCAGGCACAGCTGCAACGCGAGAGGATGCAGCGCAGCGGTCACCGCGATCCAACCCAGTACCGGCGAAATCGCTTCGGCGGGGCCGTACAATGGCGGTCTTGTTATATCAAGCAGCCAACACATGCACCGGCCTGAGCTCGCAGTCTTTCGACGACGTCTGTCGCCTGGAAGGTCAATACGGTCAGAAGCTTGAACTCATCGCATGCATGCACGGGCGATGAGCTCTGCCCACTTTTATACGGAACGTCATGACGAGTCCCTCCCAACCGCTGCTCGGCTCCCATGAGCTTCTCGTCCAAGCCGGTGCCGCGCTCAACCGGAGCGATGCGCGACTGGCAGGCGAGTTTGCTGCGCGCCTGCTGCAGGCCGAGCCAAACCATCCGCATGCGCATTACCTGGCGGGATTGGCCGCCATGGAACTGCGACAGATGCCGAAGGCGCTGGAACATCTGCACCAGGCGGCCAGCACGCAGCCGCGCCATCCCGATTACGCCGTCCAGTTCGCCCGGGCACTCGTTCGAACCCATCGCAGCGGTGAAGCACTGCAGGTCGCCAACATTGCCCTCGCCTTGTCACCACGCGATCCGTTGATGCTGGATATGCTTGGCACGGTATATACACAGTGCCATGCGTATGAGCGTGCCGCCTCGGTATTTCGTCGTGCATCGGCGCTGGCGCCAGACAATCCGATTTGCCATTTCAATTTAGCCACGTCGCTGGTATTCAGCGGAAATGTCGAGCAGGCCGAAAGCGAGCTCGAAGCGTGCCTTGCGCTGGCGCCGAGCTACTGGCCTGCCTATGGTGTGCTGTCACGCCTGCGTCAACAATCCCAGGCCAGCAATCACATCGAACGTCTGCTTTTGCTTGCCCAGCAGACCAGCGGCGATCCTGCCGCGCAAATGCAGTTGCACATGGCATTGGCCAAGGAATACGAGGATCTGGGTAATTACCCGGAAGCCTTTGAGCATTTGTGCGTCGGCAAATCGGCGAACCGGAACACGCGCAACTACGCGGCGGATAGAGACGAAGCCATCGTGCGCACCTTGATCCGCGCCTTTCCCGAACCGCGTCCGCAGCCACCCGGCTGCCAGACCGATGAACCCATCTTCATCATCGGCATGCCGCGTTCGGGTACCACGCTTTTGGAACGAATCCTGTCCAGCCACCCGGAGGTGTACGCCGCCGGCGAACTGCAGAATTTCGGAGTCCTGCTGGAGCGTCTGTCCGGCGGCCGCTCTCCGGTAATGCTGGATCCGGGTGTGATCGAGCGGGCGCGTCACATCGACTGGGAGCAACTGGGCGATCTCTATCTCTCCAGCACACGGCCCGCGACCTGCCTCAAACCGCGCTTCATCGACAAGTTGCCGCACAATTTTCTTTATGCCGGCTTCATTGCGAACGCGCTGCCCAACGCACGGATCATCTGCCTGCGGCGCAACCCGCTGGACACGTGCCTCAGCAATTTCCGCGAACCCTTTGCAGAAACATCGCCGTTTCACGGTTACTCGTTCGACCTGCTCGATACGGGCCGCTACTACCTGCTGTTCGATCGCCTGATGGCGCACTGGAAGCGCGTTCTACCCGGCCGTATCCTGGAAGTGGATTACGAAACTCTCGTGACCGAGCAGGAAGCCAGCACCCGGCAGCTGCTCGAGCATTGCGGCTTGCCATGGAACGACGCCTGCCTGCATTTCGAGCGCAACCAGGCGCCAACTAGTACGGCCAGCTCCGTGCAGGTGCGTGCACCGATTCATCAGTCCGCCGTGCGGCGATGGAAAAAATACGAGGGGCAACTGACTGGGTTGCGCGAACTGTTGACGTCCGCTGGAATTGACTGCGATCAGTGAGCCGTCCGGTCCATGCCTGCGCTGGCGGTCGACGCGGAATCCGCTGGAACGACCCGCGATCTCGTCATCACAGGAGCCAGGTGACTGACACGGCTTCTGGGCCAGCTCAAGCCGAAGCTCGATCAGCCCAGTTGCTGCAACATCAGGCCCTGCTGCACGATCGGTTCGACCAGCCAATGATCGGCCAGCAGGAATGCAAACAGCGCCATCAGGTAGACGATGGAATAGTTGAAAACCTTCATCGCGTACAACTCGTCGGGTGGATTCAACAATCGCACCGCGTAATACAGGAAGGCCGCACCGAGCACCGCAGCACCGCCCAGATAGATCAGACCGCTCATGCCAGTCAATGCGGGCAACAGGGTCACCAGCACCAGCAGCACGGTGTAGAACAGGATGTGCCAGCGCGTGAAGACGACACCGTGAGTCACCGGCAGCATCGGTACCTGGGCCCGCGAATAGTCGTCGCGACGAAAGATCGCCAGCGCCCAGAAATGCGGTGGCGTCCACACGAAGATGATCAGGCACAGCTGCAGTGCATATGGATGCAATGACCCGGTCACCGCGGTCCAGCCCAGCACTGGCGGGATCGCGCCGGCGAGACCGCCAATCACGATGTTCTGCGGGGTGGCGCGCTTGAGGAAGGCGGTGTAGATCACCGCATAACCGATCAGGCCGGCAAACGTCAGCACCGCGGTCAGCGTGTTGACCAGCAGCACCAGGACAAGCATCGACGCGATGCCAAGCACCATCGCAAACACGAATACCTGTTGCGCATTGAGGTGCCCAGTGGCCAACGGTCGATGCGCCGTACGCACCATCACTTTGTCGATGCGCTGATCGATCAGCTGATTGAATGCCGCCGCTGAGGAGGACGCCAGCCAGATCCCCAGCGTGCCAAACACCAGGGCATGCCATGACGGCATTCCGGGTACGGCGAGGAACATGCCGATCACGGCACAAAACACCAGCAACGCAACGATGCGCGGCTTGGTCAGTTGCAGATATTCGCTGAAAACGCTCATCTTCAGTGTCGCCCCAACGACTGGACCATCGATTCGTCACACTGCCGCTGCGTACGCGCCAGCGTGGCCAGCAAGCTGAACAGCAGCAACGCGGCGACGCCATTGTGCGCGGTGGCCACGGCCAGCGGCAGACCGAAGTACACATTGCTGATACCGAGCAGCACCTGGCTCACCAGCGCCAGCGCGACCGCGATGCCGCACAGGCGCAGGCCGCGCCGCGCCAGTTTGATCGCCAGCCAGCCGAGATAACAGAACACCACCAGCGCGCCAAGTCGATGCACCAACTGGATCGCACTGCGCGCGGCCATGTCGAGCACGCCGCCTTCGTAGTTGACGCCGATCCCGCGCCACAGCACGAAGCCCTGGTGGAAGTCCGTCGGCGGCGCCCATTGACCGAGACATTGCGGAAACGAACCGGGACCGTAGCCGCAGGCCAGCGCCGCATAGTTGGCCGAGGTCCAGCCGCCCAGCGCGATCTGGCAGAACAGCAGCGCAATGCCGATCGTCACCAGCCGGCGCAGGTCCGCCATGCGCTCGTCCGGCGCGGCCACGCCGGCGAAGCGCAGCGCCGCGTACGCCAGCAGCGCGAACGTGGTCATGCCGCCGAGCAGATGACCCATCACCACGATCGGTTTCAGCAGCAACGTCACCGTCCACATGCCGAGCATTGCCTGGAAGATGATCACCGCCAGCGCCAGCACGCTGACCTTCCACGCGCCCGGCTGTGGCAGCCTGATCGCCGCGAACAACGGAAGCGCGATGGCGCATACCGCCAGCAACGACGACCACTGGTGTTCGTCGCGCATGTACAGCCCCACGCCGACCGCCGCGAACGCCGCGCCCATGATCACCGTCACCAGCGCGCTGCGCTTGCGCGCGCTCGCGAGCAGCGCCAGCAACAACACCATCACGCCGAGCGTGCCGGCGAGGAAGCGATGCACCTGTTCACGCCAGGCCTTGTGCGCCTCATACGGGCGATCGGGAAACGCCGCATCGGCGTGCACCACGGCCTGCGCATGCTGCGGCCAGGTGACCTGGCCGTAACAGGTCGGCCAGTCCGGACAGGACAGCCCGGCGTTGGACAGCCGCACGAATGCGCCGAACATCACCAGCCCGAACGCGAACACCGCGGCAAGCATGGACAATCCGCGCAGGATTCTCACGGCACGCGGTGACATCACTTGATCACCTTCTGCATGTCGCGCAGCAGGCCGGGACCATCGAAACCGGCCGGGTAGAACGACAACGCGGTACCGTTGGATTCGACCAGCAGCGCGCTGACGCTGTCCGGCGTGGTCGGCCGGTAGTCGGCCAGCTTGCCGTCGACATCGCTGCCCAGCGACCAGTAGGCCTGCATGGCAGCGCGGCGAGCCGCATCCGCCGGCGGCGCGCCAAGGTAGAGCAGGCGCAGCCGCGACTGGTTGCGATTGAGCATGACGCGCGCCTTCGCCAGCCCGGTCAGCACCTCGAAACAGTGCGCGGCGCAGTCCGGACCAGCCAGCGCCACCAAGGTCAGCCGCGGTTCGCTGTCGCGCCAGGCGTACGGCTGACCGCCGGCCAGTTGCACCGCCAGTTTCTCCTCGACGAAGTTGCGTTGCGGCTGGATCGGCTGGCCGCTGCCCTTGACGCCCGGCTGCCAACCACCCCAGCTGAGCAGGCCAGCGACGATCATCGGCGCGGCGAATACCAGCGCGATCAGCAGCAGGAACAGGCGGCTGCGGCGCAACGCAACGGGATCAACTGTTTTCATCGGACTTCATCGTCATTCGAATAATGGGATTCGCGCGGTTTGCGCTTGCGGTTGAGCACCAGCAGGATCACCACCGCCGCCAGCGCAAACGAGAACCACTGGAACGCATACGCGCGGTGCCGCGCCGGCGGCATCGAGGAGAGATCGAGCGCGTGCACGCGCACATAGACCGAGGCCGGATCGGCATCCAGCGCCAGCACCCGCGGATACAGCGGCTGGCCGAGGTCGCGCGCGATTTCCACAGGGTCCAGAAAAATGCTTTCCTTCGGCCAATGGAGCTGCCGCGCCAGCGCGTCGCCACCCATCTCGAAACCGGTCGGTGGTGGCGGCACGTAGAGCCCCTGCAGCGTGACGTCGGCGTCCGGCAGCGGCGGCAGGTATGGCAGCTGGCGGGTGCCGTTGCCGGTCAGGAAACCCAGGTCCACCAGCAGCAGCGTGTGCGGCTGGTCGCGCACCACGAACGGTGCGAACACTTCCACGCCGCCGCGGCCATCATGTTTGGGATTGTCCAGCAGGTAGACCCGGCCGGCGAGATAGTGGCCGCTTACCCGCACCCGCGGAAAACCGTCGGCCGGCGGCGCCGCTGCCACCCTGGCGAAATCCTGCAGCGGCGCCGAAGCCGATGCGGCATACCGCCGCAGAAGTGCTTCCTTGAAGTCCGCGCGATGCAGCTGCCAGACGCCCAAACGTATGAACAGCAAGGCGCCAGCCGTCGTCAGCAGCAAGGCCCACCACGGTGGCCGCCGAAACCGGATCACGCGGCGTGCCCGTCGGTGGTCGCTATACTGCCCAAGTCGAAATGGATCGGATCAATCACGTGGAAACCGTCTACAAAAGTGCGCTGGTGGTGCTGCTGCTGGTGGTGATCTTCAGCCTCGGCCAGGCGCTGTACTTCATGATGACCGACAAGGACGACGACAAGCGTACGGTGTGGGCCTTGACCCGCCGGATCGGACTGTCGCTGCTGTTGATCGGCATGGTCGCGCTCGGCATCTGGATGGGCTGGCTGCATCCGCACGATGTCGGCCAGTGATTGTAACGGCTGTGCCCTCCACGCGCGCCGATTGCGACAAATCGCGCGGCGCGGTTCGGAACTGCGACCAGCGTTGAATTGCCGCGTTGTCAAACAAAAACCCGCCATCGGCGGGTTTTTTGTGGCGTGATTTATCTGACGCTCTTCTTGAAGAGTCCGGCCACGGCGAGAGCACGGCGAG
>DHXA01000111.1:15260-17500 GCA_002413455.1 Rhodanobacter sp. UBA5168
AGGCAACGCAGGAGCTGTTGCCCAATGCCCGAGTTGAGGCAACGCAGGAGCTGTTGCCCGATGGCCGGGGTCGTTCGCTTTCGCGAAACGGCTTCGCGTCAAAGAATGTAGACGAACATGAACAGGCCGAGCCAGACCACATCGACGAAATGCCAGTACCAGGCGACCGCCTCGAAGCCGAAGTGGTGCTCCTTGTTGAAGTGACCCTTCAGCACACGCAGCCAGATCACTGCCAGCATGATCGTGCCCAACGTCACGTGCAGGCCATGGAAGCCGGTCAGCAGGAAGAAGGTCGAGCCGTAGACGCCGCTGTGCAGGGTCAGGTTGAGCTCCTTGTACGCCTCCATGTACTCGTGCGCCTGGAAATACAGGAAGGTCGCGCCAAGCAACACCGTCAGGCCGAGGAACAACAGGATCTTGCCGCGATGCCCGGCCCGCAGCGCGTGATGCGCGATGGTCACGGTAACGCTGGAAGTCAGCAGGATCAGCGTGTTCAGCAACGGCAGGCCCCAGGCCGGCACGGTGCTGAACGAGCCGCCGACGTGCTCGGGACCGTTGCCGCCATTCATGCCCCACGATGCCGCGTAGTCGCCCCACAGGAACTGGTGGGTCAGCACGCCGTGACCGTGACCGCCGAGCCAGGGCACCGAGAACATGCGGATGTAGAACAGCGCACCGAAGAACGCGCCGAAGAACATCACCTCGGAGAAGATGAACCACATCATGCCCATGCGGAACGAGGTATCGACCTGGTGGTTGTAGTCACCGGCCAGCGATTCGTTGATCACCGAGCGGAACCAGCCGAAGAACATGCCCAGCACGCCGATCACGCCGACAGCCAGCACGGTCTTGCCAAAGCCGGCATCGCCAGGCTCGGCATTCAGCCAGTGCGCGGCGCCGAACACGGTGGTGAACATGACCACTGCGGCCACGAACGGCCAGTAGCTCTTGGCCGGAACAAAATAAGCGTCGTGCTGCTGACCCATGGTGAGACCCCGTGGATTTCTCTTGATGACTTTTGCCCCGCCATACCGGCCGGGGAACTGCATGCCGATCGTCAAACCCGACCGGTTGAAGGAAAACATGTCGCGCCGCGCTGCCGCTATTTCATCAACACGATCTGCACGAACGAGACCAGGAAGAACGCCGCCACGATCAGCACGAGTATCGTCACGGTGCGTCGCACGCCCTTGCGCTGGTCCTCGGTTGCCTGATCCTTTTTCTGCTGCGTCATGTGATCGATCACTTCGACGTCAATCGTTCACGTAACCGTGCGCCAGTTCATCGTCGTGAATCACCGGCGGCATTTCAAAGGTATGGTGCGGCGCCGGCGACGGCACCGTCCATTCCAGACCCTTGGCACCTTCCCACACGCGATCGGTCGCCTTCTTCTTCGAGAAGAACGCGCAATGGATCAGCACGCCCAGGAAGATCAGCTGCGAGGCGCCAAACAGGAAGCCGCCGATCGAACTGATCATGTTGAAGTTGGCGAACGCCACGTTGTAGTCGGGGATGCGGCGCGGCATGCCGGCCAGGCCCAGGAAGTGCTGCGGGAAGAACAGCACGTTGACCCAGATCACACTGTTCCAGAAATGCACCTTGGCCCAGAACTCGTTGTACATGTTGCCGGTCCACTTCGGCAGCCAGTAGTAGGTTGCCGCGATAATCGCGAACAGCGCGCCGGTCACCAGCACGTAGTGGAAATGCGCCACCACGAAGTAGGTGTCGTGATACTGGAAATCGGCCGGCACCAGCGCCAGCATCAGGCCAGAGAAGCCGCCGATGGTGAACAGGATGATGAACGCGATCGCGAACAGCATCGGCGTCTCGAACGTCATCGAACCGCCCCACAGGGTGGCGACCCAGTTGAACACCTTCACGCCGGTCGGCACCGCGATCAACATCGTCGCGTACATGAAGAAGATTTCGGCGCCCAGCGGCAGGCCCACCGCGAACATGTGGTGCGCCCACACGATGAACGACAGGAAGGCGATCGAGGCGATCGCGAACACCATCGCCTTGTAGCCGAAGATCGGCTTGCGCGCGAAGGTCGGCACGATCTCCGAGATGATCCCGAATGCCGGCAGGATCATGATGTACACCTCGGGATGGCCGAAGAACCAGAAAATATGTTGATACAAGACGGGATCGCCGCCGCCGCCCGGGTTGAAGAAGTTGGTGCCGAAGTACTTGTCGGTGAGCAGCATCGTCACCGCGCCGGCCAGCACCGGCATCACCGC
>DHXA01000269.1:0-880 GCA_002413455.1 Rhodanobacter sp. UBA5168
CCAGAACGCGAAGGCCAGCAGCCAGACCTGACGGCGCGGTGGTCCGGCTTGCTCCGACACATGATCACCGCTGTCGATGTCCGACGCTTTCATCCGCGCAGTGTGCCTGTAGCGGCAGTTCCAGGGATGTGCCGGATGATACGCCGGCGTATCCGGAAAGGCGGCGCCGCGCCCCATCTTTCGCGCAGGCGAGTTCATCAGTTGCCGTCGTGTGCGGACACTTCGCTCAATGCTCCGCGCGAGGCGCCTCCAGCCACGGCGCCAGCGACACCTGCCAGATGTGGTCGGCACCGTTGTTCCATGGCGCGGCGGCATCCGGATCGGACGGCGACAGGCGACGATCGCTGTAGAAATACAGCGTGCGGCGATCGGCACCGAGCTGCGCGCCCATGCTGTGCGTGCCGCCGTTGACGGTGTCGCCGAGATCGCGCGGCGCGCTCCAGCCGGTGGGCGTGTGGAACGCGATGGCGAGCCGATAGGGTTGCTGCATGGCGTGCTTGATGCTGAAGACCATGAACGAACGGTCCGGTGCGATTGCCGGATCGCGGATCTGCGCTTCCGCATCGCCGAGCTTCACGACGTAGGGTGGCTGGTACGCACCGTCGCGATAGACCGAGCGCAGCAGGTGGAACTGCGTGTCCGTCGCGCTGCAGCCGATGAAGTAGACGCTGCCGTCCGCCGCGATGCTGGGGGCGAAGGTCGTCGAGCAGCTGTTGACGACGTCGGGCAGGCGCACCGGCGCGCTCCAGCCATTGCCCTGCCGATTCACCCGCCACAGGTTCATGCCCTCGCCGGCGCGGCGCTTGCCCGCGTGAACCGCGTCGATCGGCTTGCCACCGGGCAGCGCCGGACGGTTGGAGACGAACAGCAGGAACGAGCC
>DHXA01000269.1:1142-10556 GCA_002413455.1 Rhodanobacter sp. UBA5168
CATCGCGGTGCGATGCCATCAGCGTGAAGCTGTCGGTGCCGCGCATGAAATACACCGTCGCGCCGTCCGGGGTGAAGGCCGCCGCGCCATCGTCGGCGGTTCCGGCGATCGCGCCCGGCGCGAAGATCGCCGGCGCCGCCGCGCCGGTCATGGCCGCGTGGGCGGTCGATCCGATGGCCAGCAGAACACTCAACGCTGTCGACAATCTCATGCGGTCTCTCCGGTGGCGTGGCTTGTGCGTCGACGAACGGATCGGCGGCATCGACGTGGACGATCCGCGCAGGCTGGCATGGGCCGTCACCGGCGTCGCCGGTACTGTGACAATCGGCGCCGTGGCAAGGACGAGCGGCGCGCCGGCAGGTGCAGGCGGTCAAGGCCTCGCGGGATCGGTGTCGGGTCCGGTTGTCTCGATAGCGGTTCGGGCGGAAGGTCACCGCCGCGGCGTGGCCGGTCTGCCGCTGGACAGCACATTCCGGCCGCTGGTCACCCTGCTGCGGGCGCTCGTCACGAAGGCGATGCGGCCCGGCGGCATGCGCTGCAGGCTGGCTCGGCGGCAACTCCCCCGCGAACGAGGACAGCAGCATGCGCAAACAACGTTTCTTTCAGATGGGCCTGGCGTGCCTCGCCGTGCTGGTGCTGGGCGCCGAAGCGGTGATCGCGGCGACCTCCGCCGCGAGTGCGGCCAGCATCGACGAATCCGCCCGCAGCGAGGCGGCGGTGATCGCGGTCGACCAGCATTGGGGCGATGCCGAACTCAATGGCGACAACGCCTACCTCGACCAGCTACTGCTGCCGGAATATCGCACCGTCGACGCCGATGGCGTGGCGCATCCGAAATCAGCCGTGGCGAGAAAACCCGTGTCGGACAAGGACCGACGTACCACGGAGGCATGGCTGAAGGCGCATCCGTCGGGCAAGACGGTGGTGATGCACGGCGATGTCGCGATCCTCTCGTTCTACAACCCGGCGCTGGGGCCGCAACGCGGGGTGCGCTCGTCGGACATCTTCGTCTACATCGACGGTCGCTGGCATGCGTTGTATTCGCAGCACAGCAACGCGGGCAAGGGCTGAACCTTCCCTCGCCTGATCGGCATTGAGTTCCGGCCAATCATGGCGGTTCGAGCGTCGGCTCGCTGAAGAGCGCGGCGAACACGCCTTACGGGACGTCATTCCCGCTTTCGAGGGAATGACGTCGTTGGAGTTTTGACGCCGACGTTCGACTCTCAGGTTTCAACAAGGCGCCTGCAGCGCGGCGGCGATCACCAGGCGATGCGCTGGCCATCGCGGAAGAATCCGCCGGTGCTGGCGATCTGTTCGGGCAGGCAGGCGGCCCACACGATGCCGGCCGCGCCTTCACCCACCGGGCGGCCGCCGGGGCCGCCCATGTCGGTGGCGACCCAGCCGGGGCATACCGCGTTGACCAGGATGCCGCTGCCCTCGAGTTCGCTGGCCAGCGCGCGGGTGTAGGTGTTCAGCGCCGACTTGGAGACGCGGTAGGCCGGGCAGCTGGCGCTGTCGGTGGTGCTTGCGCCGCAACCGCTGGAGACGTTGACGATGCGGCCGTAGCGATGGCGTCGCATCAGCGGCAGCATCGCGCTGGAAAGGCGCCAGCTGCCGAACAGATGGGTTTCCAGCGCATCGCGCACGGGTGCGATGTCGGTACCGGAGGGGTGCGCAGCGGGGTCGTAGAAAGCGCCGGCATTGTTGACCAGCACGTCGAGCCGGCCGTAGGTGATCTCGATCCAGCGCGCCAGCGTGTCGACCTGATCCTGCTGCGTGACGTCGAGCTGCACCGCGATCACCTCGCCGGGCGCACCGGCGAGTTTGCGCGCCGCATGCAGGCCCTTGTCGAAATCACGTGCACCCAGCAGCACGGCCATGCCGCGCTCGCTGAGCTGGCGTGCCACCTCGAAGCCGAGGCCGCGGTTGGCACCGCTGACCAGCGCCACGCGATAGACCGGCGCGGTCGCCGTGGCCGGCACACGTCGGGCCGGGCGGCTCATGGCGCGGCGCTTGGGTCAGCCTTGGCGATGGCACTGCAGTGCTCGTCGCCGCAGGCCTGCCAGCCACCACCGAGCGCCTTGTACAGCGCCACGGCGCGGGTGTTGATCGCCGCCTCGGCCTGGGCCAGATCGTCCTCGGCGGCGAGCTGGGTGCGTTCGGCATCGAGCAGTTCGAGGAAGCTGGTGGCGCCCTCCTGGTAACGCACGCGGGCCAGGTCGGCGGCGCGCTTGCTCTGCGTGCCCTGGTCGATCAGGTGATCGACGCGCACGCGTTGCTGGTTGAAGCCGGTGACCGCGTTGTCGATGTCCTCGATCGCCAGCAGCACGGATTGCTGGTAGTTGGCCTGCGCCGCATCGGCACGCGCTTCGCTGGCATGCAGGTTGGCGCGCACGCGCTGTACGTTGAGGCCAGGCCAGCTGATGCTCGGCGCGAGCGACCAGGCGCGGGTGGCCGGGCTGCCGAAGTCGTTGCTGCGTCCCGAAAGGAAACCGAGGAAGCCGCCCAGCGTGATGTGCGGGAAGAAATCCGCCTTGGCCACGCCGATGCGCGCGGTGGCGGCGGCGTATTCGCGTTCGGCCATCCGGACGTCCGGACGACGCGACAGCACGTCGCCGGCGGCGCCGATCGGCAAGCTCACCGCAATCGGCGCGAAGCTCTTCGGCGAGACGTCGATCTCGAGTTCACCGGGCCTTTCGCCGAGCAGCACGGCGAGCCGGAATTCACTGGCACTGGCCTGGGTCTGCAGCAGCGGCAACTGCGCCTGCACCGCACTCAGGCGAGCTTTCGCGCTGGCCACGTCCTGCTCGGAGCCGGAGCCGAGCTGCTGGCGTAAATCCGTCAGGTGCACAGTCTGCTGCTGGCTTTCGATGTCGCGCCGGGCGATGTCCAGCCGCAGCTGGCTGCCACGCAATTCGAAATAGTTACGCGCGACTTCGGCCAGCAGGCTGACCTGGGCGTTGTGCAGCGCCGCCTCGCTGGCGCCAAGATCGGCACCGGACGCCTCGACCGAACGACGCACGCCGCCGAACAGATCCAGCTCCCACGAGGCATCGAAGCCGGCCTGGTAGGTGGTGACGGTGCTGCGCTGGTCGCTGAAGCCCGGTTGCTGGCCGCGGCTGCGCGTGTAGTTCACGTCGGTGTCGATCGTCGGCAGCTGATCGGACTTCGCGCCGCTGAGCAGCGCGCGCGATTCATGCAGGCGTGCCACTGCGATGCGCAGGTCCAGGTTGTTCGCCGCCGCACGCTGGATCAACGCGTCCAGCGTGGGATCGTTGAACTGCTTCCACCACGCGGCCTGAAACTGCGCGTTGTTTTCCTGCGCGGCATCGAGGCCCTGCAACTGCGGCGCGGCAATCTTCGCTGCGTGGTAGTCGGGACCCACGCTGGCACAGCCGGCCAGGATCAGGGCCGCGCTGAGCGCGGCGATTTTCAGTAGCGGTTTCATCAGTGGTTCTCCAGCGCCGGCAGCGCATGCGCGGCGGCACGTTCGGCCGCGCGCGCTTCGCGGTGCTCGACCAGGGCGCGAATCAATACGTAGAACAGCGGCGTGTAGATCAGCCCGAAGATGGTCACGCCGAGCATGCCGGAGAACACCGCCACGCCCATCGCATGGCGCATCTCGGCACCGGCGCCGTGCGAGGTGACCAGTGGCACCACGCCCATGATGAAGGCGAACGAGGTCATCAGGATCGGCCGCAACCGCAGCTTCGCCGCTTCCAGCACCGCCTCGTGCCGGCTCATGCCTTCATGCTGGCGTTCGCGGGCGAACTCGACGATCAGGATCGCGTTCTTGCACGCCAGCCCGACCAGCACGATCAATCCGATCTGGGTGAAGATGTTGTTGTCGCCACCGCTCAGCCACACGCCGGCAATCGCGGACAAGAGCACCATCGGCACGATCAGGATCACCGCCAGCGGCAGCGACCAGCTCTCGTACAGCGACGACAGCACCAGGAACACCAGCAGCACGCACAACGGGAACACCAGGATCGCGGTGTTGCCGGCGAGGATCTGCTGGTAGGTCAGCTCGGTCCACTCGAAGCTGATGCCGTTGGGCAGGTTGTCCTTCGCGAGTTTCTCCATCGCCGCCTGCGCCTGGCCGGAGCTGTAGCCCGGTGCCGGTCCGCCGTTGATCTCGGCGGTCGGGTAGCCGTTGTAGTGCTGCACGCGATCCGGGCCGGCACCCTGCTGCACGGTGACGAACGAACCCAGCGGCACCATCTGGCCCTGCGCGTTGCGCGTCTTCAGCTGCAGGATGTCCTGTGGCGTGTGGCGGAACGCCGGGTCGGCCGAGACATTGACCTGGTAGGTGCGGCCGAAACGGTTGAAGTCGTTGACGTAGAGCGAGCCCATGTAGGCCTGCATGGTCTGGTAGACATCACCGAGATTCACGCCTTCGGCCTTGGCCTTCTCGCGATCCACGTCGGCATCCACCTGCGGCACGCTGACCTGGAAGCTGGAGAACAACCCGGCCAGCGCAGGCTCCTTCTGGCTTGCGGCGATCAGGTTCTGGGTCTGCTTGTACAGCTCGTCGAAGCCGCGGTCGCTGCGGTCCTCCAGCTGCAGGCGGAAGCCGCCGATCGTGCCCAGTCCCATCACCGGCGGCGGCGGGAACACCGCGATGTACGCGTCCTGGATCGCACCGAACTTCTGGTTCAGCGCGCCGGCGATTGCACCGGCCGAAAGCTCGGCGCTGCGGCGGTCCTCGAACGGCTTCAGCGTGACGAACACGATGCCGGAATTGGTCGAGTTGGTGAAGCCGTTGATCGACAGGCCCGGGAACGCGACCGCATGCTCGACACCCGGCTGCTTCAGCGCGATCGCGCTCATGCGCTCGATCACGTCCTCGGAACGATCCAGCGAGGCCGCATCGGGCAGCTGCGCGAATGCCACCAGGTACTGCTTGTCCTGCCCGGGCACGAAACCGGTCGGCACGTGCGAGAAGCCGAACCATGTCAGTCCGATCAGGCCGGCATACACCACCAGCGCCAGCTTGCCCTTGCCGACGATGCGCTTCACGCCGCCGACGTAGCGCTCCGAACCGCGATGGAACAGGCGGTTGAACGGGCGGAACAGCCAGCCGAACGCGCGGTCGATGCCGCGGGTGAGGCGATCCTTCGGCGCGTCATGCGGTTTCAGCAACACGGCGGCCAGCGCCGGGCTCAAGGTCAGCGAATTGAACGCGGAGATCACCGTGGAGATCGCGATGGTCAGCGCGAACTGGCGATAGAACTGGCCGGTGAGGCCGCTGACGAAGGCGGTCGGGATGAACACCGCGCACAGCACCAGCGCGGTGGCCACGATCGGGCCGGTGACCTCGCGCATCGCCTTGCGCGTCGCTTCGCGCGGCGACTGCCCGAGTTCGATGTGGCGTTCCACGTTTTCCACCACCACGATCGCGTCATCGACCACGATGCCGATCGCCAGCACCAGCCCGAACAGACTCAATGCGTTGAGCGAAAAGCCGGCCAGGTACATCACCGCGAACGTGCCGATCAGCGACACCGGTACCGCCACCAGCGGAATGATCGACGCGCGCCAGGTCTGCAGGAACAGGATCACCACCAGCACCACCAGCAGGATCGCTTCCAGCAGCGTGTGCGCCACCGCCTCGATCGAGCCGCGCACGAACACGGTCGGGTCGTACACGATCGAGTAGTCGACGCCCTGCGGGAACTCCTTCTTCAGCTGCGCCATGGTGGTGCGCACTTCGTCGGAGATCTGGATCGCGTTGGAGCCCGGCCGCGCAAAGATCGGCAGCGCCACTGCCGGCTTGTTGTCGAGCAGGCTGCGCAGCGCGTAGTTGTTCGAGCCCAGGTCGACCTTGGCGACGTCGTTCAGATGGGTGACGCCGCCGTTCGCGTCGGTGCGCACGATGATGTGGCGGAAATCATCTTCACTGATCAGCCGCCCGCGCGTGTTGATGTTGAGCTGGAACGCCGAGTTGGTCGGGCCGGGCGGCGCATTCAGCGCACCGGCGGCGACCTGCACGTTCTGCTCGCGGATCGCGTTGATCACGTCGCCGGTGGTGAGCGAGCGCTGCGCGAGTTTCTGCGGATCCAGCCACACGCGCATCGAGTATTCGCCGGCGCCGAAGATCTGCACGTCGCCCACGCCATCGAGCCGGCCCAGCACGTCCTTCACGTGCAGGCGCGCGTAGTTCGACAGGTACAGCATGTCGTAGCGCTGATCCGGCGAGGTGAGATGCACCACCATCGTGAGGTCGGGCGAACTCTTCTGCGTGGTCACGCCGAGCCGCTGCACTTCCTCCGGCAGCTTGGGCAGGGCCTGCGCCACGCGGTTCTGCACGTCGACCTGGGCGGTGTTGAGGTCGGTGCCCAGCGCGAATGTCACGGTCAGGGTCAGCGCGCCGTCACTGGTGGCCTGCGAGGAGGTGTACAGCATGCCCTCGACGCCGTTGATCTGTTCCTCCAGCGGCGTGGCGACGGTTTCTCCGATGACCTTGGGATTGGCGCCGGGATAGGCCGCGCGTACCACCACCGTGGGCGGCACCACTTCCGGGTATTCGCTGATCGGCAGCTTGAACACCGCGATGGAGCCGGTGATCACGAACAGCAGCGACAGCACGGCGGCCATGATCGGCCGGTCGACGAAAAATTGGGCGATGTTCTTCATGGGGTGGGACTCAGTCCTGCGCGCGCTTGCCGGCGGCCGCGGTGGCCAGCGCGGTCTGCGCGTCGTTGTTCAAAGGCGGCGCGGCCGGGCCGGCGTCGACCAGTGCCTTGTCGCCGGCATCGAGTCGGTACTGCATGGCCACCTTCTGCGGGTTGACCTCGGCGCCGGGACGTACGCGCTGCAGGCCGTTGACGATCACCACGTCGCTGGCGTCCAGGCCACTTTCAATCACGCGCAGGCCATGGAACAGCGCACCGGTGTCGACCTTGCGGTACTGCACCTTGCGGTCCTTGCCGACCACGTAGACGAACTGGTTGCCGAGATCGGTGCCGATCGCGCGGTCGTCCACCAGCACGCGCGACCTGGCCTGGCCGCTCTGCAGTTGCACGCGGGCATACAGGCCGGGCGTGTACAGGCCGTCGGCGTTGTCGAACACCGCGCGCAGACGCATCGTGCCGGAGCCGGTGTGCAGCTGGTTGTCGACGAAGTCCAGGCGGCCCTCATGCGGATGGCCGGGTTCGTCGGCCAGCCCCATCGCCGCCTCGATCCGGGCGCTGCGCCCGGCCTTCGCTGCACCGCTGCGCAGGTGATCGAGCTTGAGCCAGGTCTGTTCGTCCACGTCGAAATAGACGTAGACCGGATTGACCGAGACCACGCTGGTCAACACGTCGCTGCTGGTGACCAGGTTGCCCGGAGTGACGCGGGCATTGCTCACGCGGCCCTCGATCGGCGAGCGCACCTGGGTGAAATCCAGGTTCAGCCGTGCGGCGGCCAGTGCGGCGGTGGCCGCACCCAGCTGCGCCCGTGCGCTTTGGGCGGTGGTCGCCTGGCGGTCGGCCTCCTGTTGCGCGATCGCATGCTGGGCCAGCAGCATCGCGGCGCGGCGCTGGTTGGTTTCGGCCAGGCTCAGTTCGGCGCGGGCCTGCGCCTGGTTGGCACTCAACCGGTCGACCTCGGCCTGGTACGGACGGGCATCGAGCTGGAACAGCACGTCGCCCTTGTGCACCAGCGCGCCTTCCTGAAAATGCACCGATTCGACGAAACCGCCGACCCGCGGCTGCACCTGCACGGTATTGACCGCCTGCAGCCGGCCGGTGAATTCGGCGCTGTCGCTGACCTTGCGGCTGAGCGCCTGCGCCACGGTGACTTCGGGCGGCGCACCACCGGCGGCGGTCTGCGCCTGGCTGTTGTTGCCGTGCAGCAGCACCCAGCTGCCCAACGCACCGGCAGCGATCAGAGGGGCCAGCATCCATTGTTTTTTCATCTCGCGCTCCCAGAACCTTGGTAGCCGGACGCAGGTCGTCCGGCGAAGGGTCGAGAGAATAGGTGTACTTCGCGGTATAGAAAATCCGTTTCTTGCGCATTACACTCGTGAGCCGCAGTCACGAATCGACGAGGAATTGAAACAATGGAAGACTTTTCCGCAATTTCGACCTTCGTCCGCGTGGTCGAAGCCAAGAGTTTCGCCGCCGCGGCGGCCCAGCTGGGCATGACCCCATCCGGCGTCAGCCGCGCGGTGGCGCGGCTGGAAACCCAGCTTGGCGCGCGCCTGCTGTTCCGCTCGACCCGCTCGCTGCGGCTCACCGACGACGGCGCCTCGTTCCATGCCCGCTGCAAGGAGATCCTCGCCGACTTGGCCGAGGCCACCGAGGCGCTCAACTTCTCCCACCGCAAGCCCACCGGCAAGCTGCGCGTGGGCATTTCGCTGTCGGTGGGCCGCGCGGCGGTGATCCCGCGGCTGACCGAGTTCGAGCAGCGCTACCCGGACATCCGGCTGGAATTGTCGATGAGCGACACGCCGATGGATCTCAATGGCGAAGGGCTCGACTGCGCGATCCGGGTCGGCCAGCTGGAGGACTCCAGCCTGATCGCCCGCAAGATCGGCTACCTCAGCAACGTGGTGTGCGCCTCGCCGGAGTATCTGCGCAAGTACGGCGCGCCACGCAGCATCGAGGACCTGAAGGACCATCGCTGCATCAACTACGTCTACCCGAACGGCCGTCCGCGCCAGTGGCAGTTCGACACGCCGGGCGGACAGGTGAGCGTGGACATCGATGCGCACATGCTGATCAACGACGGCGAGTCGGTGCTGCAGGCGGTGGCGGCGGGTCTCGGCATCACCCAGGTGCCGCGCATGCTGGCCGCGTGCCTGCTGGAGAAGGGCATGCTCGAACTGGTGATGACCGACACCACCTCGACCGGCAAGCCGGTGTGGATCGTCTACCCGCAGAAGAAGCACCTGTCGGCCCGCGTGCAGGCCTTCATCGAATGGGTGCGCGAACTGTTCGACCGCACCAACCAGCCAGGTCAGTGCGCGGTCGGCGCACAGAAGGCCATGCCGAAACCGGTGCGCGAAGAGGCACTGGCTGAAGTGGTGTAGACACCCATCGCCGCGGCCGGACGTTCGGCCGCGGCGGACTCAGCCGCCGGTGGGTACCAGCAGCAGCAAGGCCACGCCGAACGCGATGCGATAGACCGCGAACGGCGTGAAGCGGTGCGTGCGGATATAGCCGAGCAACCACTTCACCGCGATGAATGCCATGATCGCCGAGACCACGAAGCCCACCACCAAGGCGGTCCAGTCCTCGTGCGCGGCGCCGCCGCCCTTCACCACCTTCAGCAACTCATAGCCGGTCGCCGCGTACATGGTCGGGATGCCGACCAGGAAGGCGAACTCGGTGGCCGCGGCGCGATTGCTGGTGCCGGCCAGCATGGCCGCAAAGATCGTGGCGGCCGAGCGCGAGGTGCCCGGGAAAATGCCGGCGATCATCTGCG
>DHXA01000269.1:10796-15800 GCA_002413455.1 Rhodanobacter sp. UBA5168
GATGCCGACCAGGATCGCCACCCGCCAAGTCACCTCACTACGATCGGGCTGGTGCTCTGCAAGCCGTTCGGCCGCGATCATCCACAGGCCGCCGATCACCAGCGCCCAGGCGATCGGCGTCACCGTCTCGGGTAGTTTGAAACCCAGCTTCACTGCGATGAAGCCGAGCACGGCGGTGATCAGGAACGCCACCGTAAGCTTCAGCAGGTAGTCGCGATTGGCCGGCTCGCGCCATTGCGTCAGCAGCTGCCAGATGCGCTTCCAGTAGATCAGCGTCACTGCCAGGATCGCGCCGGCCTGGATGCCGACGTTGAACAGCTCCGAGCGCGTGCCCAGCCCGAACTTCTCGGCGATCAGCAGATGCCCCGTGCTGGAGATCGGCAGGAACTCGGTGATGCCCTCGATGATGCCGAGCAGGATGACGTGGAGCAGGTCGGTCACAGGGGATGCGCCTTCGAGGGAGCGGCGCAGCGGCCGCGGACAAGGGCGCCTAGCTTACGTGGTTGGCGTGCTCGCGGAGCACCGGACGATCACCGCAAAGGCACTTCCGATCACTGGATCGACCGACGGTGCGTTGCGGAAAATTTGCCCGCGGCCAGACGTTCACCGATTCATGTGGCCCCATCGCGGTCCCCGTTCCGCATGGCTGCGATCGAAGACTGCAGCCATTCTTGATGCGGCAAACCATATAACGACTTGCAATAACGAGGCGAGCGTCATCCTATTGCAATGCAGCAATGCTTGAGGCAGGATCAAGTTGCAGGAAGAGTTTGGAACACGGAAAGCGGCAGCGTCCTCGACGCGCCCGCCGTGCCCTCCAGGCAAGGTGATCGGGGGATCGCAGTACCGTGGCTTGTGCGCCCCAGCGCCATGTGCCCGTCTCGCATCATTCCCGCAACCGTCCTGCAGCCGGCTCTGAAAAGTGCCCGATGCCTTGCTGCCGACCGCGTCGCGATCGGTCCGCTCCCAGCTACAGCGTGTATGTGCCCTGGCCGTCGATCCGTCCGGGACGGGCGGTGCTGCGCCCGGGATTCGATGGCCGAGCTGAACCGCCTGGCGGATCACCTCGGCGATCGGAAAGGCGAACAAACCTTGTGGACGTCTATACGGCCATCCGGTTTGCATGCACACCCAACGAGGAGCAGCCGATGAAGCGATGTACACAGTGGATTCTTGCTGGCGCAGTAGTGGTGGCACCCGTGGTGCAGGCGTCGGCGCAGGACGCCCCGGCCAGCCAGGTGACGGGCAGCGTGGCGGTGGTCAACGACTACCTGTTCCGGGGACTCTCGCAGACCAACCGCGAGCCGGCGGTGCAGCCCGGCATCGAATACGACCATGCCAGCGGCTGGTACATCGGCGCCTGGGGCAGCAACGTCAGCTGGCTTTCCGATGTCTCGACCAGCGCCGCGCCGATCTCGAGCAGCGTGGAGCTCGATTTCTATACCGGCTACCGCGGCAGTCTGGGTGCCGACTGGAATTATGACGTCGGGCTCTACGAGTACTACTACCCCGGCAGCTACCCGGCGGGATTCACCCGGCCCTATACCACCGAGGCCTACGCGTCGCTGGGCTGGAAGGGCATCACGCTGAAGTACTCGCACGCGTTCACCAACCTGTTCGGCTTTGCCGACAGCAAGCACAGCGCTTACGTCGATCTTTCCTGGAACCGGGAGTTCAGTCCCGGTTGGACCTTCAATTCGCACGTGGGCCATCAGGATGTGGCGAATACACCGGGTTTCTCCTACACCGACTGGAAAGTCGGCGTGACCCGGGCCTTCGCCAACGGCTATTCGATCGCACTGGGTTATTACGACACCAACGCGGCGCGCGGCGGTTACACCAACGCCGACGGGCATTACCTCGGTCGTGCCACCGGCATTCTCACTCTCAGCAAAGCGTTCTGAACAGACATCCACCGGTCGCGGCGGATGTCGCTGCGGCCGCAACCGGGAGACATGCATGAAATTGATCAGTTGCATCATCCGGCCCTACAAGCTGGACGAGGTGCGCGATGCGCTGACCAGCGCGGGCGTCAGCGGCATCACGGTGAGCGAGGTGCGCGGCTTCGGCCGCCAGAAGGGGCATACCGAGCTCTATCGCGGCGCGGAGTACGTCGTCGATTTTCTGCCCAAGCTCAAGCTGGAGGTGGTGGTGGATGACGGCTTGCTCGACAGGGTGCTGGAAGCCGTGCAGCAGTCCGCCAAGACCGGCAGCGTGGGTGACGGAAAGATCTTCGTCAGCACGGTGGACCAGGTCATCCGCATCCGTACCGGCGAGCTCGACGCCGACGCTCTCTAATTCCTGCCCTGCGAGGTTTCCATGAAAGACCTTCTGTTGTTCCGTCCTTCGCGTGGCCTGCCGACCCGAGTGGCGTCGTTGATGCCGATCTGTCTGCTGCTGCTGCTCGCGCCCGGGGCGCATGCCGAGGCGGTGGCCGCCTCGGCGCCGGTCGTCGACAAGGGCGATGTGGCGTGGATGCTCACCTCAACCTTGCTGGTGCTGCTGATGACGGTGCCCGGGCTGGCGCTATTCTACGGCGGTCTGGTGCGCTCGAAGAACGTGTTGTCGGTGCTGATGCAGGTGATGACGGTGTTCTCGCTGATCGTGGTGCTGTGGGCGGTCTACGGCTACAGCCTGGCGTTCGACAGTGGCAACGCCGTCATCGGCGACTTCAGCAAGCTGTTCCTGCATGGGGTAACCAAGGACACCCTGGCGGACACGTTCACCGCCACGGTGAAATTGCCCGAATACGTGTTCATCGCATTCCAGTCGACCTTCGCCGGCATCACCGGCGCGCTGATCGTGGGCTCGTTCGCCGAGCGGATGCGCTTTCGCGCCGTGCTGCTGTTCTCGGCCCTGTGGTTCACCTTTGCCTACCTGCCGATCGCGCACATGGTGTGGGGTCCGGGTGGCTATCTGCTGACCCTCGGCGCGCTCGACTTCGCCGGCGGCACCGTGGTGCATATCAATGCCGGCATCGCCGGTCTGGTCGGCGCCTACCTGATCGGCCCGCGGGTGGGTTTCGGCCGTGAGCCGATGAAACCGCACAACGTGACCTTCACCATGGTTGGTGCGGCGCTGCTGTGGGTGGGCTGGTTCGGCTTCAATGCCGGCTCCAACCTGGAGGCCAATGCCGGTGCGGCACTGGCCTTCATCAATACCTTGCTGGCCACAGCGGCGGCGGTGCTGGCCTGGCTGCTGGTCGAGGGCGTGAGCAAGGGCAAGTCCTCGATGCTGGGCGGTGCCTCCGGCGCGGTGGCCGGGCTGGTCGGCATCACCCCGGCCTGCGGCACGGTCGGCCCGATGGGCGCGCTGGCGATCGGCGCGCTGGCCAGCGTCTGCTGCGTTTGGGGCGTCACCGGGCTGAAGAAGATCCTGCGTGCCGACGATGCCCTCGACGTATTCGGCGTGCACGGCATCGGCGGCGTCGTCGGTGCGCTATTGACCGGCGTGTTCACCGCGGCCTCGCTGGGCGGTACCGGCGCGGCGGACTTCTCGATCGTGCACCAGCTTGGTGTGCAGGTGCTCGGAGTCGGCATCACCCTGGTCTGGAGCGGCGCGGTATCGGTACTGGCCTATCTGGTGGTCAAGGCCATCTTCGGCTTGCGGGTGCCCTACGAGGCCGAACGTGAAGGGCTGGACATCACCTCGCACGGCGAGAGTGCCTACGAGGCCTGAACCCGGCAGGTGCCCGTGCGAGGCACGGGTGCCTGCTTCAGTTGGTGCAATTTGGTGCAAACCGCAGGGCGGCTTGCCCATGTATGATGCATGAGCGCCTGCCGAAAGCGTCGCGGTGCCGTGCAAGTACCTGTTCCAGCAAGGATCCATGGCATGGCACGGCTATTGCTCTGTAGTGTTCCGCCATCCATTTCCGAGGTTTCCCATGTCCGCCCAGAAAGTGCTCGACCTGATCCAGGAACATGACGTCGAATTCGTCGATTTCCGTTTTGCCGACATGCTCGGCGTGCATCACCACGTCACCTTCCCGGCCCATGCGATCGACGAGTCGACGTTCGAGGACGGCAAGATGTTCGACGGTTCCTCGATCACCGGCTGGAAGGGCATCAACGAATCGGACATGGTGCTGCTGCCGGACCCGGATACCGCGCACCTCGATCCGTTCAGCTCGCACGTGCAGCTGATCCTGCATTGCGACGTGCTGGAGCCGAGCACGATGCAGGCCTACGGCCGCGACCCGCGCTCGATCGCCAAGCGTGGCGAGGCGTTCCTGAAATCCACCGGCATCGCCGACACCGCGTTCTTCGGTCCGGAACCGGAATTCTTCATCTTCGACTCGGTGCGCTGGCAGAACGATCCGGGTCGCGTGTTCTACGAGATCGGCTCCGAGGAAGCGGCGTGGTCGTCGCGCTACAAGTACGAAGGCAGCAACAGCGGCCATCGCCCGGGCGTGAAGGGCGGCTACTTCCCGGTCAGCCCGGTCGACTCGCTGGGCGACCTGCGCGCCGACATGTGCAAGGTGCTGGAGTCGCTGGGGCAGAAGGTCGAGGTGCATCACCACGAAGTGGCCAATGCGGGCCAGTGCGAGATCGGCGTGCGCTTCAACACGCTGGTGAAAAAAGCCGACGAACTGCTGACGATGAAGTACGTCATCAAGAACGTGGCGCACCAGAACGGCAAGACCGCGACCTTCATGCCGAAGCCGTTGGTCGGCGACAACGGCAGCGGCATGCACGTGCACCAGTCGCTGGCCAAGAACGGCGAGAACCTGTTCGCTGGCGATCTGTACGGCGGCCTGTCGCAGACCGCGCTGTGGTACATCGGCGGCATCTTCAAGCATGCCCGCGCGATCAACGCATTCGCCAATTCCACCACCAACAGCTACAAGCGCCTGGTGCCGGGCTTCGAGGCGCCGGTGATGCTGGCCTATTCCGCGCGCAACCGCTCGGCGAGCTGCCGCATCCCGTACGTGGCCAGCCCGAAGGGCCGCCGCATCGAGGTGCGCTTCCCCGATCCGATGAACTCCGGCTACCTGGTGTTCACCGC
>DHXA01000143.1 GCA_002413455.1 Rhodanobacter sp. UBA5168
GAAATGGAGAACCACGGCACCGTATACGCTACCCGCTTCAAGCGGATGCGAGAATCCATCGAGGCGATGAAGGAGATCTGGACGAAGGAAAAGCCTGCCGTTCGGGGGCCTGCTGGTGCGCATCAGCGGATAAGGCACAACTTGCGACGACCAACTTGCCTAGCTGGGTCGCGGGCGACGTTTGGGCATCATACTGCTCCGCTGCCCCCAGGAGGTCTTATCTCACCGGTCAGGATTAAAACGTAGCCTTCCCTTTTTATCTGCTCTCTGCCGGCTTGGCCTGCACGGCTAAGCAAAGTGTAGTCGCCAGGCTCTCACTTCCCGTATCCGTCTGGGAGGTTCCCCCCGATCGGATCACTGGTAAAGCCTGCCACATTGGGTCGAGCGCTAGATATGAAAACATACAGCTTTATCGGTGGGAGCTATCACACTGACTGAGACACTGCTCTGCCGGCATCCACCCGCACCCGCTCAGCGTTCCCGACGCCAGAAGCGTTCGCAGCCGCCCGGTGTGCGTCGGCAGAAAGACTGGCGCAGGCCGCTGCGGCATCGGGCCATTAGCCGCGCACATTGAAACGACCCAGCGCGAAACTGAAGCGCCGTCTCCAAGTTCGCGACGCGAGGCCTGGTGCGCATGACCAGCAGATCACCCGTGACCCGGCGGACGATCTCTCGCGGAATAACGCCTCGGCCGCATCGCCGCGTCGCTGGTGCTCCTCGGCATCGAAATCAGGGACAGGGCCGAATCGTCCCGACTCTGGGCTTCGTGCCGTGACGATCGCCGACTTTCGTGCGGCTGGCGGTGGATCGGCTGGAACGGGATCCCCCTGACCGCCACTATTTGCTCGGGACCGATTCCGCTCCTCGGCCTGGGTTTCTTCGCCGTCACGATGCGCGGCCCGGTGATGGCGGCGGACTGTGCCGGCGGCTTCCTCACTGGCACCGCCTCTTTGATGACCGGTGCCGACGTCTGCGGCGCCCTCGCGCCGACAATCCGATTCGGAAGGCGACAGGCTGTGCCAGTCGCTCCCTTGGTCGCTTTCGCTTGTGGGCATAGCTGACGATGGTCACAGCGGCTTATCAGTCAGGCAAGATAAGTGCGGCAGGGCGGGACGATTGCCCGGCGTCCGCGACACGCTTTAAGGAGACCGGATCGCACCCGCCTCGCCGCCACAAGAGCTTGACCAATGGCATCAGCAGAGTCCAGCTAACCGCACACGAAAGCAACTGTTCCGTTTCGGTTCGAATCGGTAACAGGGGCAGAACTCCGGGCAGCCGCGGTGTTCAGGTGGGCTGTCCGCGACAGCGAATGAGGTCTGGCAGATATGGAATGACCGGCTGGCCTGGGATGCAGAGTCGATCTCCGAGATAATCCCAGAACGCGACACCGAGTTTGGCAGTGGTGCGCATCAATCCGAGGAACGCATCGCGACAGTCGCGGCCATCGGCACTGCGTGTGCCGCCACTGACCTTGCGCTTGGTGACATGAAGCCGGATGTCGCGCTCGGAGCCATTGGTATGCAGTGGGATCTCGGGGCGATCGAGCACCATCAGCAACTCTGGCTTGTTAGCGTGCAGCCGTTGGAGCAGGCGATCGAGCGTAACGAAGCCGGTGCGTCGACGGAAGATGCGCTCGAAGCGGGCACGCAGTTCGCCACGGCGCCGTGCGGTGGGTTCGGCGCGATACGCCTTGAGGTCATCGTAGAACCACCAGATCAGCGCGCGCATGCGTTGCTGCGCGGTGCGGTGCAGATCGGTGAACGCGTCGAGTTTGTGGACCAGCCGTTCTGCATGCACCCAGCACAGCGCGTGCTGGCCGACGGCGAACTGGCCGGCGTCGTCACTGACAATCACCATATCGCGCAGCAGTCCGTGCGCCTGGACGCTGCCCCATAATGCACCTTCGGTGGCGATGCAGACCGGGTCGGGCGTGACCTGCAACGCGCTGATGCCGAGGCGGTCCAGATGCGTCTGCCAGGCCGCTTGATCGGTGAACCGCATCTGCCGAGGTGCCGCCAACTGGTTGATGACAGGTCCGGCCAGGGCACGCCCACGCATATAGTCCAGCGCCGCCTGATTGATGACGTAGTCTGTGTGTCCGGCGCGCAACAGATCGAGAAAGTTCAACCGGCTCTTGCTCGGCCGCGTGCCGAACCAAGTGAAGTCGTCGTTGCCGATCTGAGTGCAGAATCCGTTCTTGCCAGCGTGACGCGCGCCGGTGTCGTCCACCGAGATCCAGGCCGCCGTCTCAAGGCCAACCCGCAGCACGTCGCGGGCCTCCGTCAGGAATCCATCCTGCCCAGCAATCAGCAAGCGCATCACCTGTCGCTTGGAGATGCTCACACCGATCCCCCGCAGTTGTGCCACCAGCCGCGGAACGGTGACTTGGCCCTGATGGTGTTGCGCTAGCACGAAACGACGCAGTTCCGGTCCGAAATGCCCGACCACGCCGGGTGGCAAAGCAGCCAATACCGTGGTCCCATCCGGCGTGATCCAGCGCTCCCGCCGGTAGCGCACCACCTCGGCACGCAGCACCACGTCGTGCACCACGTAGGTCTCGTACCCTTTGAAGCGCGAGCCTGGCGGCACCCGCGCCTTGATCACCCGATCCTCAACAGCAACGCGGGGTGTGATCTTCCCGCGACGCCGCTGCTTGCCACGCTTGCCCGGCGGTTTCGTCTCACCCGTGTTCTCCATGCCACTGGGCTTGATCCGCGGCCGGCCACTCAGACCTTTCAGTTGAGCGTTCTCCTCCCGAAGGTCCGCGATCAGCTGCTCCTGCTCGGCCACTTTGCTCAGCAACTGCACCACCAGCGCTTTCAGCGCTGCGAGCGATAGGCCATCAATGTCAGCCGGGGCGGTCACATCCAGGTTGAATCGAACTGCCCGGCGTCGGCACAAGCAAAATCTCAACCCTTGCCCGGGGTTCTGCCCCTGTTAC
>DHXA01000193.1:0-170 GCA_002413455.1 Rhodanobacter sp. UBA5168
CTGGCGGCGGAAGAAGGCGCGCGACAGGGACTGGACGGCCTGTACGCATGGCTGCTGGAGATGCGCCAGGAAGGCAGCGACGGCGATGCCGAGGCAGCCGACGAACGCCAGCTGCGCATCGAGAGCGATGCGCGCCGGGTGCAGCTGCTCACCATCCACGCCAGCAAGGG
>DHXA01000193.1:349-2781 GCA_002413455.1 Rhodanobacter sp. UBA5168
CCGAAGCTGCTGCGCTATCACGACGCTAGTGGGCGGCGCTGCGTCGACCTGGGCTCGGTGGATTTCATCGAACATCGTGGCCGGCATTTCCGCGAAGAGCTTGAGGAGCGCCTGCGCCTGCTCTACGTCGCATTGACCCGCGCCGTGCACGCGGTGCACGTGTACTGGGTCGATCGTGGTCCATTGCCCGGCGGCGATGCACAGGCGTGGGAGTGGGCGGCGATCGACCTGCTGATCCAGCAGGCACAAAAGCGACTGGATCTGATCGAGGGCGAAGCCTCGCTCGAAGTCATGACAGAAGCACTCGGCGGTATGCGTCTATCCGCGCCCTTTGCCGACAGCTTCACCCGCTATCAGACACCGATCGAAACAGCTTCACCGCGTGCCACGCAGACCCCGCTGCCGCGGTCGCGCCCGTTCCAGTGGCTGCACAGTTTCAGCGGGCTGACCCGTTACGCGGCGGCGGCGGTGGTCGACGACCGTGGCGCCGCCGATGAGACCGGCATGGAAGAACCCGCCGTCATCGCTGATGAACCCGTTGAAGCCGCCGACGACAGCCGGTTGCTGAGCTTGTATCCCTTGCGCGGTCCGCGCTTTGGCGATGCCGTGCACCAGGTACTGGAGCTGGCCAAGCCAGGCCCGGTCTGGCCCGAACAACGCCAGCTGCTGCACAGCCAACTCACCGCGCAGGCAGTCACGGCCAACAGCGAAGCGCTGGAGCGGGTCGGCAAGATGATCGATCGTGCACGTCAGGCCGATCTCGGCGATGGCCTGCGACTGATCGATGTTTCAGCCGAGCATCGCATCGTCGAATTCGAATTCCAGTTCCCCGTGCAGCAGGTGCCGCTGATACGGCTGCGCCAGCTGTGCATCGCCCATGGCCGGCCCGACGCGGTGCCGGCCAGCCTCGACGCGATGACACTCAACGGCATGCTGACCGGTTTTGCCGACTTGATCCTCGCCTGGGATGGTCGCTTCCACGTGCTCGACTACAAGACCAACTGGCTCGGTGCACGGCTGCACGACTACCAGGGCAACTCACTCGACGCGGCGATGGCGGAACATCATTACCCGTTGCAGGCGTTGCTCTACACCGTGGCGCTGCATCGCTACCTGCGCCAGCGACTGGACGGCTATACGGCTGAACACCAACTTGGCGACAGCTGGTACCTGTTTGTCCGCGCGCTGGGGTTGGCACCCGGCCTCGGCGTGTGGCGTCACCGCTGGCCGGTGGCGCTGATCGAGGCGCTGGACGACGCCTTCGCCGGTGCGCAGGAGGTTGCCGCATGAATCATCCATTGCCACCGGTCGCGCCAACCGACGAACGTGCGATCGACCAGACTCTGGCGCAGTGGGTTTTCAAGCGAACCAACTCGGCCCTGCTTGCCACAGCAGTGCGAGCAGCCAGCAGTGCCGAAGGCCATGGCCATTCCTGCGCGTGGCTGACTGACCCGCACTCCGATGCCGGCTTCGATACCGATGCGTTGGCCGCACTACGCCAGCACGCGTGGGTCGGTGATGGATCGGGTTTCGCGCCATTCGTGCTCGATACGCAGAGCCGCTTCTACCTGTGGCGCAACTGGCAGCACGAAGCGAAGCTCGCCACGGCGATCCTGCAGCGCTGCCAGCAACGAACGCTGCCGATTGCCGCCGACATGCTGGCCGACGATCTGGATGTCTTGTTCGCCGGCATGCCAAAGGGAATCACCGACTGGCAACGCGCCGCGGTAGCCGCGGTACCCGGCGCGCGCTTCTTCGTGCTCACCGGCGGCCCCGGCACCGGCAAGACCACGACTGTCGTGCGCATGCTGCTGATGCTGCTGCGTCATGCCCGCGCCTGCGGACTGCCGGCACTGCCATCGATCGCGCTGGCCGCACCCACCGGCAAGGCCGCGCAGCGACTGGTGCAGGCCATCGCCAGGGGCAAGGCCGAGCTGCAGACGACATTGCCGAGTGAGGATTTCCGCAACCTGCTCCCGCTTATCCCGCACGCCGATGCGCGCACCCTGCATCGCCTGCTCGGTTATCGGCCGATGGACAACACCTTCAGTCGCGGCCCGCACAATCCACTGGCCGAGGACATCGTGGTGGTCGACGAGGCGTCGATGGTGGATCTGGCGATGATGCGCCAACTGCTGGAGGCGCTGCGTCCCGACGCGCTGCTGATCCTGCTCGGCGATCCGGGCCAGCTCGCCTCGGTCGATGCCGGCTCGGTGCTCGCCGACATCGTCGCCAGCACGCCGCCAAACCAGTTGCCGCCGGCCTTGGTTGGCCTGCTCGCGCCACTGTTGCAGCACGCACCAGGCATGACGACGGACGATGCAGCACTGGCCGGTCAGGTGCTGACGCTCACCCACAGCTGGCGCGCCAGCAGCGGTTTGCAGCGCGGCATCGAAGCACTGCGCGACACGCCCGACCCGGCGTGGCTGGAC
>DHXA01000048.1:0-3584 GCA_002413455.1 Rhodanobacter sp. UBA5168
GCGATGAAGAAGATGCGCGGGCTGTTCGCCACCGCCTGACCCACGGCGAAACGTGCCGCAAGCGGCCTCCCTCGGGAGGCCGTTTCGTTATGCTGGCGACCCCGGCCCAACGAGTACCCCAACGCCAATGCCGCGCATACTGGTGATCGAGGACGACGACGTCACCGCGCGTGAGCTCGTGGCCGAGCTGGCCAGCCATGGCATCGATGCGGATCGCGTCGCCGATGGCCGCGAGGGTTTCGCGCGCGCCTGCGACCCCGGTTACGACGCGATCACGCTGGATCTGATGCTGCCCGGCCTGGACGGGCTCGGCATCGTCACGCGGCTGCGCGCGCAGGGCGTGCTCACGCCGGTGCTGATGATCAGCGCCTTGAGCGATGTCGACGAGCGCGTGCGCGGGTTGCGCGCCGGTGGCGACGATTACCTGACCAAGCCGTTCGCGCCTGACGAGATGCTGGCGCGGGTCGAGGTGCTGCTGCGCCGTCACCATCAGCAGGGGCAGCCGACCGTGCTCACGGTGGCCGATCTCGAGCTCGACCTGGTGCGGCATGCCGCCTATCGCGGTGGCCGGCCGCTTTCGCTGTTGCCGACCGAATTCAAGCTGCTGGAATTCCTGATGCGTCACGCCGGTCAGGTGCTGACCCGCACGATGATCTTCGAGACCGTGTGGGGCTTCCACTTCGACCCCGGCACCAACCTCATCGACGTGCACATCGGCCGCCTGCGCCGCAAGATCGACGTGGCCGAACTCGTGCCACTGATCCATACCGTCCGCGGTTCGGGGTACAGCCTTGCGCAGACTGACTGACAACTGGCGCTCCACCACGGCGCGGCTGATCCTCATCTACGGCTCGTTCTTCGCGCTGTGGGGCGGCGTCGTGATCGGCGTGATCCACTGGCAGGCCTATACCTATCTCACCCGCGTCTCCAATGAGCTGATCGGCCGCCAGGCCGAGTATTTCTCGATGCTGGACGAGCCCACGCGCCTGCGTGCGCTGAATGACTACGTGTCGCTGGAAACGCGGCAGCTCAACGCCTGGGGTCTGTTCGACGCCGCGGGACATCACCTCGCCGGCAATGTCGCGGCGATGCCCGCCGGCGTGATGGTCAACGGCCCGGTCGTGCTGTTGCCGCATGGCGTGCGGCGCAACGATGGCGGCGACCACGCGGGTGTGCGTGCCGCGGCGGTGCGGCTGGGCAATGGCCGGATCCTGCTGATCGCCCGCGATACCAGCATCGTGGACCGCATCGGCACGATCATTCTGCAGGCGCTGTTGTGGGGGCTGTCGCTCACGGTGATTCCCGGCCTGCTCGGTGGCTGGCTGCTCAGCCTTGGTCCGTGGCGGCGCGTGCATGCGATCCGCCAGGCCACGTTGCCGATCATGCAGGGCGACCTGACCCGGCGCCTGCCGGTGAGCGGGCAGGGTGACGAGCTGGACATGCTCGCGGGCATCGTCAACGCGATGCTCGACGAGATCGAGCGCCTGCTTGGTGAGGTCAAGGGCGTCTGCGACAACATCGCGCATGATCTGCGCACGCCGCTGACGCGGCTGCGCGCGCGGCTGTACCGCCTGCAGCAGCAGTTTGGCGAGGACAGCAGCGAGAACTCGATGCTGCAGGCGTGCCTGGTCGACACCGACGCGCTGCTGGCCCGTTTCCGGGCGCTGCTGCGCATTTCGGAGCTGGAAAACCAGCAACGCCGCGCCGGTTTCGCCGAAATGGATCTGGCCGACACGCTGCGCGAGGTGCATGCGCTGTATCTGCCGCTGGCCGAGGATCGTGGCCAGCGCCTCGAGCTGGAGATGCCGGCGCTGCCGTGGATCCACGCCGACCGGCACCTGCTGCTGGAGGCGCTGAGCAACCTGGTCGGCAACGCGGTCAAGTTCACGCCCCCGGGCGGCCGCATCGACATCCGTGCACGCGTCGCCGACGACGGCCCGTGGATCGATGTCTGTGACAGCGGACCAGGTATTCCGGCGAAGCTGCGCGGCGTGGTGACGCGGCGCTTCTACCGCGTGGAAAGCTGCCGCAGCACACCGGGCTCGGGCCTGGGCCTGAGCATCGTCAGCGCGATCGCGCGCCTGCATGGCTTCACCCTGGAGATCGCCGACAGCGGCGCTGGCGGCGCACGCCTCAGCCTGCATTGCCGCAACGCGCCGGGCGTGTGAGGGATGCTGCCCGACCTGCGGCCATCGGGCTTGAATGAAGCGTGCCGCGGGTCGGCGCGCGCCGGCCCTGTTCGTTCGCAGACCAGCAAAGATGAAAATATCTTCATCCGCCCAAACGGCAAAGCGCAGCAGCGACATGGCAAAATTTGCCGCTACGCAACATCCTCGCCGGACACTCCATGCTGGGCATCGTACGGATCGCGCTCTCGCGACCCTATACCTTCATTGTTCTCGCGCTGCTGATCCTGATCGTCGGGCCGCTGGCCGCCATGCGGACGCCGACCGACATCTTTCCCGACATCAACATCCCGGTGATCGCGGTGGTGTGGCAGTACACCGGCCTGCCGCCGAGCCAGATGGAAGGCCGCATCACCTCGCCGTACGAGCGTGTGCTGACCACCACGGTCAATGACATCGAGCACATCGAGGCCAAGTCGATCGCCGGCTTCGGCATCGTCAAGATCTTCTTCCAGCCCACGGTGGACATCGCCACCGCGAACGCGCAGGTGACGGCGGTGTCGCAGACCCTGCTGCATCAGCTGCCGGCGGGCATCACGCCGCCGCTGATCCTCAACTACAGCGCCTCGACGGTGCCGATCCTGCAGCTGGCGTTGTCGGGCAAGGGGCTCAGCGAGCAGAACCTCGGCGACCTCGCGCTCAACGGCCTGCGTCCGCAGCTGGTATCGGTGGCCGGTGCCGCGGTGCCGTACCCGTACGGCGGCAAGACCCGCCAGGTGCAGATCGACATCGATCCGGCCGCATTGCAGGCGCGCGGCCTCTCGGCCACCGACGTGGCCAATGCGCTGGCGGCGCAGAACCTGATCACGCCGGTGGGCACGCAGAAGATCGGCGACTTCGAATACACCCTGCAACTCAACAACGCGCCCGGCCGGCTGCGCCAGCTGAGCGCGCTGCCGGTGAAGACGGTCAACGGCACCACCATCACCATCGGCGACGTGGCGCACGTGCACGACGGTGCCCCGCCGCAGACCAACATCGTGCACGTGAATGGCCACCGCTCGGTGCTGATGAGCGTGCTGAAGAACGGCTCGGCCTCGACCCTGGCCATCGTGGCCGGCATTCGCCAGCGGCTGCAGGAAGCGCGGGCGACGCTGCCGGACAACCTCGAGGTGGCGCCGATCGGCGACCAGTCGATCTTCGTGCGCGCGGCGATCAGCGGCGTGGCGCGCGAAGGCATCATCGCGGCCGCGCTGACCAGCCTGATGATCCTGCTGTTCCTCGGCAGCTGGCGCTCCACGGTGATCATCGCGGTGTCGATCCCGCTGGCGATCCTGTCCTCGATCGCCGCGCTGTCGGCGATCGGGCAGACGCTCAACATCATGACGCTCGGTGGCCTGGCGCTGGCGGTGGGCATCCTGGTCGACGACGCCACGGTGACCATCGAGAACATCAACT
>DHXA01000048.1:3772-8144 GCA_002413455.1 Rhodanobacter sp. UBA5168
TTCCTGTTCGTGCCGATGGCCGAGGCGGTGATGTTCGCGATGATCGCCTCGTTCATCCTGTCGCGCACGCTGGTGCCGACGATGGCGAAGTACCTGCTGCACCCGCATGTCGACGAGCATGGCCGGCACATCGAGCCGGCCGCCTCGCGCAACCCGCTGGTGCGTTTCCAGCGCGGTTTCGAGGCCCGTTTCGAGCGGGTGCGCGATGGCTACCACGGCCTGCTGGCGCTGGCGATGGCGCACCGGCGCGGCTTCGTGCCCGGCTTCCTGGCCTTCGTGGTGCTCTCCTTTGCGCTGGTGCCGATGCTCGGGCGCAACTTCTTTCCAGCCGTGGACGCGGGCCAGATCCTGATGCACGTGCGCGCGCCGGTCGGCACGCGCATCGAGCAGAGCGCGGAGCTGTTCGCGCGGATCGAGCAGCGCGTCAGGCAAATCGTTCCCGCGAACGAGCTGGGCACGCTGGTCGACAACATCGGCCTGTCCAACAGCGGCATCAACAATACCTACAACAACACCGGCACCATCGGCGAGCAGGACGGCGACATCCAGATCGCGCTGAACGAGGGGCACCGGCCCACCGCCGATTACGTGCGGCGGATGCGCGAGCAACTGCCGCGCGAATTTCCCGGCGTGACGTTCTCCTTTCCGCCGGCCGACATCGTCAGCCAGATCCTGAACTTCGGTTCGCCGGCGCCGATCGCGTTGCAGATCCGCGGTCCGCACCTGCCGGCCAACTTCAAGTACGCGGACGTCCTGCTGAGCCGGATCCGGCGCATCCCCGGGGTGGTCGATGCGCGCATCCAGGAGTCGCAGTCGAGCCCGGGCTTCCACATCGATGTCGATCGCACGCAGGCACAGTTGCTGGGCATCACCGAGCGCGACGTGACCAACAGCCTGGTGGTGAACCTGGCCGGGTCCAGCCAGGTCGCGCCCACCTTCTGGCTCAATCCGGCCAACGACATTTCCTACCCGATCGTGATGCAGACGCCGCAGTACGCGCTGGACTCGCTGTCGGCGCTGCGCAATATCTCCGTCACCGGCAGCAACGGCAGCTCGCAGCTGCTGGGCGGGCTGGCGACGCTGCGGCGGCAGGACAGCAACGCGGTGGTGGATCAGTACAACATCCAGCCGGTGGTGCAGCTGTTCGCCACCACCCAGGGACGCGATCTCGGCGGCGTGGCCAGCGATATCCAGAAAGTGCTCAAAGACACCGCCGGCGAGCTGCCCAAGGGTGCGCACGTAGCGCTGCTGGGCCAGGTGCAGACCATGAACAGCGCGTTCTCCGGCCTGCTGTTCGGCCTGCTGGGGGCGCTGGTGCTGATCTACCTGCTGATCGTGGTGAACTTCCAGTCGTGGAGCGATCCGTTCGTGATCATCACCGCGCTGCCCGCCGCGCTGGCCGGCATCGTGTGGATGCTGTTCGCCACGCATACCACGCTGTCGGTGCCGGCACTGACCGGCGCGATCATGTGCATGGGCGTGGCCACCGCCAACTCGATCCTGGTGGTGACCTTCTGCCGCGAGCGGCTGTTCGAGCACGGCCACGCGCTGGACGCCGCGCTCGAAGCGGGCTACGTGCGTTTCCGCCCGGTGCTGATGACCGCGCTGGCGATGATCATCGGCATGGCGCCGATGGCGCTGGGCCTCGGCGAAGGCGGCGAGCAGAACGCGCCGCTGGGTCGCGCGGTGATCGGCGGACTGGTGTTCGCCACCGTCGCCACGCTTTTCTTCGTGCCTGTGGTGTTCAGCATCATCCACGCCCGCCACGTCCACCACCCTGATCCGGCGCCTGCCTCCGGAGAGCCTGTCCATGTCTGATCCAACCTTTCCCAAGCCCGCCATGCCATCGCACCGTGGCGTCCGGCTGGCCGGCCTGATCGCGGCGCTGATCGTGCTGGCGGTGGTCGTCGTCGGCATCGCCACTCGGGTGGTGGAGGCGCACCACCTGAAGACCTGGACCGACGACCACAGCGTGCCCACCGTCAACGTGGCGCTGCCCCGCACCGGCAGCACCGGCGCGCCGCTGGAGCTGCCCGGACGCATCGAGGCCTACACGCAGGCGCCGATCTACGCCCGCGTCGGCGGTTACCTGAAATCGTGGAAGGTCGACATCGGCGCGACGGTCAAGGCCGGCCAGCTGCTGGCCGAGATCGACACCCCCGACCTCGACCAGCAGCTGCTGCAGGCCAGGGCCGACCTGGCCAGCGCGCAGGCGAACGCCGCGCTGGCCGGAACCACCGCGAAACGCTGGCAGGCGATGCTGCGCTCCGATGCTGTGGCGAAGCAGGACGTGGACGAGAAGACCGGCGATTTCGCCGCCAAGCAGGCGCTGGTACGCGCCGCGCAGGCCAACGTCGACCGCATCCAGGCGATGAAGGGCTACGCGCGCATCGTCGCGCCGTTCGACGGCGTGGTCACCGCGCGCAACACTGACGTCGGCGCGTTGATCAACGAGGGCAGCGCCGGCAACGGGCAGCCGCTGTTTGTGGTACGCGACGTGAAGAAGCTGCGCGTCTACGTGCAGGTGCCGCAGACCTACGTGCCGTCGATCGCGGTCGGTGCCACGGCCACGCTCAGCGTGCCGGAATATCCGGGCAGGACGTTCAGCGCCAGGGTGGAGGCGTCCGCGCAGGCGGTGAACGCCAGCTCCGGCAGCACGCTGGTGCAGCTGTCGGTCGACAATGCCGCCGGCACGCTGATGCCCGGCAGCTTCGCCGGCGTGCGCTTCAAGCTGGCGGCCGGCAAGGGCGGCTTGCGGGTGCCGGCCAGCGCGCTGATCTTCAACGCCAGCGGCCTGCGTCTGGCGACCGTCGGCGTCGACAACCGGGTGCGCTTCAAGGCGGTGACGATCCTGCGTGACGACGGCAGCAGCATCGAGATCGGCTCGGGGCTCTCCAGCGCCGATCGCGTCATCGACAGCCCGCCCGATGGTCTTGCCGAAGGCGATCAGGTGCAGATCGCTGCATCCAGCGCCACGGCCGGCTCCCATGCGAAAGCCTGAACTCGCCGCGCTGCTGGCCACCGTGGTCGCGCTGACCGGCTGCTCGCTGGCGCCCGCCTACAAAGTGCCGGCGGTGCCGCTGGCGGCGTCCTATCGGGACACCCGACTGTGGCAGCCGGCGCAGCCGTCCGACCGTCTGCCGCGCGATCGCTGGTGGCAGCTCTACCACGATGCGCGGCTCGACCAGTTGCAGCAACGCCTGCTCGCCGGCAATGCCGATCTCGCCGCGGCGCTGGCGCACTACCGCCAGGCGCAGGCGTTCGACCAGCAGGCGCGCTCGGCGCTGTTCCCCACCGTCGGCGCCAATGCCAGCGGCCAGCGTGACCATCAGTCGGACACCAGGCCGTTGCGTGGGGCACTGACCGGGCCGAATGCTTCGCCGGCCGACTACGACAACTTCAGCGCCGGCGCCAGCCTCGATTACGAATTGGACCTGTGGGGCCGCGTGCGCAACACGGTCGAGGCGGGCAGGGACGACACCCTGGCCGCGGCGGCGGATCTCGCCTCGGCGCAGCTGAGCCTGCAGGCACAGCTGGCCGACCACTACATCCAGCTGCGTGGCATCGACCAGCAGGTGGCGCTGCTGCAGCAAAGCATCGATGCATTCGGCAAGGCGCTGCAGTTGACGCGCACGCTGCACAGCGGCGGCCTCGTGTCGGGCCTGGACGTGGCGCGTGCGCAGTCGCAGCTGTCCTCGGCCCGCTCGCTGCGGTCGCAGACGCTGGCGCAGCGGGCACTCGTGCAGGATGCGATCGCCGTGCTGATCGGGGATTCGGCCGATCAATTCACGCTGCCCGTGCAGACCGCCGAGCTGCCGCTGCCGCAGGTTCCGCTCGGCGTGCCGACAACCCTGCTGCAGCGGCGGCCGGACATCGCCGCCGCCGAGCGTCGCGTGGCGGCGGCCAACGCACGCATCGGCATCGCGCGCGCCGCCTATTTTCCGTCGCTGACGCTGGGCGCACAGGGCGGCTTCCAGAGCGCTCACTATCCGGGGCTGCTGACGGCGCCGAACCAGTTCTGGGCGATCGGGCCGAGCCTGTTCGAGACGATCTTCGACGGCGGCAGGCGCAAGGCCGGCGTGCGCGCGGCGCGGGCCGCCACCGACGAGGCCGGTGCGCGCTACCGCAGCGTGGTGCTGAATGCGTTCGCCCAGGTCGAGGACAACCTCGCGCAGATCGATCACCTCGGCGTGGCCAGGACCGATCAGCACGATGCCGCCGAAGCGGCGCAGCGCGCGGTGGATCTGGCGATGGCACGCTACCGGCAAGGCGCGGTCGGCTACCTCGACGTGGTGCAGGCGCAGACCACCGCGCTCGATGCGAGGCGCAGCCTGCTCAGCCTGGACACGCAGCAGCTGCGCGCCAGCGTGCA
>DHXA01000048.1:8410-8640 GCA_002413455.1 Rhodanobacter sp. UBA5168
TCCGCGCACTCGGCGGCGGCTGGGCGAGCAGTCAGCTGGCGGGTGCCGCGAAGCGCTGAGCGCCGCCGGCCGGGGCGGCCGGGACGTCCGATCTCACTGGTGCGTGGTGGCCGGATGACCCAGCGCCAGCCCCTTGAGCACGTTCAGCGCCTGCGCCAGCGCGTAGTCGCGGGTCGCCAGCTGGCCGTCGGCGGCGCTGCCGTCCTCATTGATGTCAGTGCCGGCGCGGG
>DHXA01000213.1 GCA_002413455.1 Rhodanobacter sp. UBA5168
AGAGGGCTTCGAACGCCGCTGCGTGCTCATGCGGCGGCCTGAGCAGGCATCGTGCGGGCGGCCTTCCAGTTCCAGACCAATAGCTCGTGCAACTGGTGGCTCTTGGTGCGACCCGAGACGATGCGTTCGAGGACGTCGCACAGATAGGTCTGCGGATCGACATCGTTGAGCTTTGCCGTGTTGAGAAGCGATGCCAGGATAGCCCAGCTCTCGGCGCCGCCTTCGCTGCCTGAGAACAATGAATTGCGTCTTCCAAGAGCAATCGGGCGCATCGAACGCTCCACCGTGTTCGAATCTACTTCCACACGTCCGTCGCTCAAGAACAGCGTCAGCCCGTCCCAATGATGCAGGGCATATCGGATCGCCTCCGCCAGTGAGGATTGGGCCGAGATGCCATCGCGCACTTCGGTCATGCGCTCCTTCAGGTCCTCCATCAGCCGCGTGGTCTCGTTCTGGCGAGCGGCAAGCCGGATCTCGGCGCTGGTTCCACGGACACGCGCCTCGATCGCGTAGATCGCAGCAATGCGCGTGATCACCTCATGGGCGAACGGCGACTTCGTCTCCTTGTACACGGTAACGAACTTGCGCCGTGCATGCGCGAGACAGAAGGCGAGCTGGATCGTGCCGGCCGGCCGTTTGTCGGCAGCCAGCGACTTGTAAACCTGATAGCCGTCGACCTGCAAAGTGCCGGCAAAGTCGTTCAATTGGGCTGCGATCTCGTTCTTGCCGCGACCTGGCGCGAACACGTAGGCCACGGCCGGTGGCGATGGTCCACCCCAGGGACGGTCATCGATCGCGTGAGCCCAAAACTGGCAGATTTTGGTGCGGCCTCGCCCGGGATCGAGCACCGGCATCGGCGTCTCGTCGCAAAAGACCAATGGCGCGGCGTGGATGGTTTGCAGCTGAAGATCGTAGAGCCCTTTCAACCACCATGCTGTCCGCCGCACCCAGCCGGCCAGTGTGGAGCGATCGAGGCGAATGCCGTGACCGGCCAGGATCTGCGATTGACGATACAAGGTCGAAAACCAGGCGAACTTCGACACCACCACATGGGTCACCAGGGCGGTTGATGCCATGCTGTTCTCGATCAGCCGCGGCAACGCTTTGGCCTGCACGACAGTGCCCTCGCAACCCCGACAAGCATATTTGGGTCGGATCATGCGAAGGACCCGCAGAATGGCCGGGATCAGGTCGAGCACCTCGCTGACATCCTGGCCGATCCGGTGCAGGTTGCCCTGGCAGCACGGGCAGATCGTCGTCTCGGGTTCGATCAACTGCTCACAACGCGGCAGATGCTTCGGCAGCGCGCCGATATTGCGCCGCGCCTTGTTGCGGGATTTGTTGGCGAGGATCACCGGTTGGCTCGGCGCTTCGTCGTCGTTTGCAGCCGTTGGCGTCACGTCCGTCACGACATCCGCAAGATCGAGCGCAAACTGATCGGCGGCGACCACAGCGGCCTTCTCCGATCGCGAGCCGAACACCATATCCTTGAACGTTGCAACGATGGTCCGCAGACGCTCATTCTCGGCGTCGAGCGAAAGCACCATCTCGGTCAGCCGAGCTGCGTCGCTGGGAAGATCTTCGAGACGAAGCGCCATCCACAATGCATACTACACATTCGCTTGAATCGCCAGTAAAACCAGCCACTTCTTACATTACTCCAGTGGGTTGCTTCACGACATTTGGCGGTGCGCGGGTCCAATCCAATCCATCGACCAGCATCGCCATTTGGGTCGCCGACAAATGAACGGCGCCATCGCGGATCGGCGGCCAGATGAAACGACTTTCCTCGAGCCACTTCGTCATCAAAACCATGCCGGTGCCGTCCCATGCGAGAAGCTTGAGCCGGTCCATTCTTTTGGAACGGAAGATGAAGACGTCGCCGCAATACGGGTTGGCATTCAACGCCTGGCTCACCAGCGCTGCGAGCGAGTTTATCCCCTTGCGAAAATCGACGGGTTGCGATGCAACGACGATCTTCAACCCAGCTCGGACAACGATCACCGAGGGACACGCAATGCAGACAGAACCACCCGCAATGTCGCAGCATCGACGGCGCCAGACAGCACAAGATGCACATCTGCGATCCGCAGCTCAATGACGCCCGCTTGCGGCGACGAGATCGGTTCTGGCGATGGGTTCGCCGCGATCTCAACAATCGGCACGAATGCTGGCTGGGGCCTTGCCCCAGCATCGGTCACTTCGCAGTGGTGGCCTGCTATCGTGGCGTTCACCTGCCGCCGCCACGTGAACAGCAAGCCGCGGTTGATCCCATATTGCCGCGCCACCTCGGAGATATTGGCTCCCTCCGCGAAACTCTCGGCCAGGATCCGAGCCTTCTCCTCCGTCGACCAGCTCCGCCGGCGCCTGCGACCGCTGATCAGTTCGATCCGGCGGTAGCTCTCCCCATCATGCTTGTCTTGATGCCTATCATGAAGCAACGCACCATCCCCCTGTTCAAGAAACAAGGGACACAATCGACAGCGCGTCGCACCTCAGCAAGGTGGGGTCCTCATGCCGCTATC
>DHXA01000216.1:0-3143 GCA_002413455.1 Rhodanobacter sp. UBA5168
CCGCGACGAACCGCCCAGCCCACCAGCACGGCCAGCAAGGGTAGACCGATCAGCAGCGGCAGGCTGTGTTCCAGCCAGACGGCGCGGGTGATGTCGTGGCGGCTGTCGTAGCGCTCGCCGGTGCGAATGATCACGCCATCGGCCGCATCGGGCAGGGTGAACAGGCGCCAGCGGTAAGCGCCCAGCTGCACATCGCGGAACGCCGTGTCGCCGGCCACGGGTGGCGGCAGCGCCGTCAGGTTGGTGGTCGCCAGCGTCACGTGCCCGCTGCGGTCGATGATCTGAAAACCCACTTCGGATTCGAACGTGTCGCCATGCATCTTCAGCGGGCTGACCGGGCTGACCTCGATCGGCACCGGCACGCCGTGGGCATCGCGACCGCGCAGCGCGTTCATGCCGGCGTGCTCGACCAGCACCTGCAGCGTGCGGGCGGACTGCGCCAGCCGCCCATCGGACAACTCGTCGATTTCGACGATGGTTCGACGAAAACTGAGCACGCCCAGCGGCAGCAGCACCGCGATGAGCACCACGATGATCAGCCAGCGCAATCGGGCATGCAGGCTGGCCAGCTTCATTTGGGCTCCCGCGAAATCATGTAGCCGAATCCACGCACGGTCTGGATCGTCTCGTAGCTCAACTTGCGGCGCAGGGTGTGGATCAGCACTTCCAGCGCGCTGCTACCGACCATGTTGTCCAGCCCGTACAGCGAGTTCTCCAGGCTTTCGCGGCGCACCAGCCGGCCAGCGCGCTCCATCAGGATCTGCAGCAGGGCGAATTCGCGCTTGGTCAGTTCCACCCGTTCGCCACGAAACGCCACCTCGAAGGTGCCCAGGTCGAGGCTGAGCGCACCGGCCTCGATACGATTGGCCGCCAGGCCCTGCGCGCGGCGGGTCAGCGAGCGGATGCGTGCACCCAGCTCCTCCAGGTGGAAGGGCTTGATCAGGTAATCGTCGGCACCGGCGTCGAGCCCGCGCACGCGTGCATCCAGCCCGTCGCGCGCCGTCATCACGATCACCGGTGTCGTGACATGAGTGCGGCGCGCCTCGATCAGCACGTCCAGTCCATCCTTGCCGGGAAGGCCCAGGTCGAGCAGCACCAGGTCGGCGGTCTGGTCGCGCAGCGCGATCAGCGCCTCGCGGCCATCGCGCAGCCAGCTGACCGTATACGCAAGGCGTTCCAGCGCGCGCTGGATCGCCGCACCGAGCTCAGGATCGTCTTCCACCAGGATGATGTGCATGCATGAACTCCCACGACTGCACCATGACGATCATGGCAGCACCGCACCGGACTTGCCGGAAGATTATCCGGCGAGCCGCTTACGAAGTGCTTAAGGTCGAGGGAGATGGCGCGCCCGCGCAAGCGCGCCAGAACAGCGACGGCCGCCAAGCCCGACGTCGAGGTTGGCTTTGGGAATGTGCCCGCGCATCCGGCATGCGCCACGGAAAGGGCGACCGCAGATCCGCAGCGAGCCACACCGGACAGAGGCGGACGCAACGAGGGATCAATTCTTCGGGTTGCCAGGCGGCCTGCGTTTCGCATGCCATTCTGCGTCGATGGCGCCGATCACGGCAGCGGTGTCCTGACCCAGCACCGGTGCTGCGAAGGGCATGGGGCCGGGCGTGCGCCCGAACCTGATCGACTGCGCCACGCCGCGATAGCGGCCCACCACCGGATGCTCGAACGTATCGATGATGCCCTGCGCCTGTACCTGCGGATGGTCGAACATGTCTTCGATCTGGCGTGCCGCGGCGCAGGGCACGTCGTCGCCGAAGATGGCCTCCCATTCCAGCGCGGTATGCGCGGTCAGCGCCTCATGCAGTTTCGGCACGATCTCCGCAAAATGCTGCGCGCGCTTGCGCACGGTGTCGTAGCGCGGGTCGTCGGCGAGTGCGGCGAGGCCGGTTTTCGCGCAAAGCGCTTTCCAGAAACGCGACGTGTTGGCGGAGATGTAGATGTGGCCCGCACGCGCCGGATGGATGCCGGTGACGCCGCCGGAACGCATGTCGCGGCCAATGTCGAGCGATTCGCCCTCCGCCCAGATCATCCGCGCCGATTGCATGGTCAATGCCGCGCGCAGCAGCGACACGCCGACGAACTGGCCCAGTCCGCTGCGCTCGCGCTCGTACAGCGCCGACGACACGCCGGCGGCGAGCAGGGCGGCGGCGTAGTAGTCGACGACCGAGCCGTAGATGATCTCCGGCGCACCGTCGCGCTTGCCCTGCAGCGTGCACATGCCGGTCATGGTCTGCAGCACCTGGTCGTAGCCGGCCTTGTCCTTCATCGGGCCGGTTTCGCCATAACCGGTGATCGCGCAATAGATCAGCCGCGGATTGACCAGATTGAGGCGCTCATGGTCGATGCTCAGGCGCTTCGGCACGCCCGGCCGGAAGTTGTGCACGAGTACGTCGGCATCGCGCACCAGCTTGAGCAGGGCGGCGTGATCCTGCGCGCGCTTGAGGTCCAGCACGATGCCGCGCTTGCTGCGGTTGACGCCGAGAAAGGCGCGGCTCTCGCTGGGCAGCGTCGACGGATACTGGCGCAGGTTGTCGCCGTCGGGCGGCTCGACCTTGATCACGTCGGCGCCCTGGTCGGCCAGCAGCGAGCAGGCGTAGGGGCCGGCGATGTAGGCGCTCAGGTCGAGCACGCGCACGCCATCGAGCGGGCCGGACGAACCGTTGCGGGCTGCTTTCGACTCAGGCGGAAAGGTGTCCATGCGCTGCGCGTCCACGAAGGGTCATCCCTCTTGCCGGAACCACTTTGCACCATGCCCCGGTGAAGAAACAGGCGCGGTGGATATGTTCTGGCGCCACAAATTCTTGTGTGACGAGGCGCATCGGCATCACGGTGCCGATTCCGGCGCGAGCTGCAGCCAGGTCAGTCGCCAGGCGCCGTCGACACGACCGCCGGCGCCGAAATACGGCGCGAATACCAGCGGCGCGCGGTAGCCCGGATCCAGCGAGATGCGCGGGATGCCGTCGTCCTGCGCAGGCAGCAGGGTCAGCCAGGCGTCCTGCGCCGTGGTGGGCAGGCGCAGCGTTTCCTCGATCTTGAAACCGTCGATCAGCCCGGTCGCATAGACCAGCGGCCCGCAGGTGATGGCGGCGTAGTCGAAGCGCAGCACCTGCTGGCGCACCTCGCTGCCG
>DHXA01000216.1:3352-4134 GCA_002413455.1 Rhodanobacter sp. UBA5168
ACGATCTCGTCGCCGTCGTGCCATTCGCGCTCGATCGCCGCGTATTGGCCGGGCACCACCGCGACACCGGCATCCTCGTCGCCGATGGCCAGCGTTGCGCCTTCGGCCCACGTGGGAATGCGCAGCTTCAGCGCGAACCTCGCCGCGCGTTCGACCGAGATGCGCAGGCGGATATCGCCCGGATACGGGTACGCGGTGTGTTGCGCGATGCGCACTTCGCCCGCCTCGGGCAACGTGAAAGCCGCTTCGCCGGGCCCGTAGATATGGACGGCTATGTCGCCATGGCCGTCCAATGCGCAGGCAATTGCAGGCAGTTCCTCCAGCGCCATCGCGCCGCTGGACTTGCAGCAGCGCCAGTAGGTGGTGTGCACGCGGCGGCCGTTGGGAAACACGTAGTAGCACCAGTCCTCGCCGTCCGGTGCCTGCGCGCCGAGCAGGTCGTTGTAGGCGCTGCGTTCGATCTCCTCGGCGTAGGTCGCCTCGCCGGTGATCGCGAGCAGCTCGCGATTCAACTGGATCCACGACAGCGTCGAACAGGTTTCGACATAGCCGTAGGGACTGAACACGCCGGGCGGATTGAATACTTCGCGCGAGCGATGCGCCACGCCGCCCCACGGGCCGCCACCGAGCGTGAGATGGTGCTCGCGGATGCTGCGCCACAAATGATCCACCGCGCGTCGGTAGTCCTCGTTGCCGGTCGCCTTGTGCAGCTTGGCCAGTCCGACCAGGTTCCATTCGAGCTGATAGGCCTTGCCGGTCGCGATGCCTGCCGCGTCGATGCC
>DHXA01000216.1:4375-6644 GCA_002413455.1 Rhodanobacter sp. UBA5168
CGCTGCGCGAGATCGAGGTAGCGCTGCTCGCCGGTGACGGCATACAGCTCGACCGCCGGGTCCATCAATACCGTCGCCGACATGCCGTGATGGTTGCCCAGCTCGGTGATGTCGATGCCGCCTTCGGTCAGCGTGCGCCAGCACAGGTCGCCGATCCGGCGCGCCGCGTCGAGGTAGCGCGGTTCGGGGAAGTACCGATGCACTTCGAGCAGGCCGAGGATCAGATAGGCATGCGTCCAGATGTCCCACGTGCGCACACTGGGTGCACCATCCCAGCTCGCCGGCTTGGGCGGTTGCGGCCGCATGAAGCGGCGATCCGGCGCGTAGGTGCCGAGGTAGCCGTCGGTCTCCTGGGTGGACACGAGAAAATCCGCGACGCGTCGCAGGTGCGCCAGCAATGACTCGTCGCCGCTGCGCGCGGCGGCCTTCGCGGCGGCGTAGAGCCACTTCCCCGCGTGTTCGCCGTACCAGTCGCCTTCGCGGTTCTGCTGCCGATGCGCCGGCGCGAAGATGTCGATGGCGGGACTGTGCTCGTCGACGATGAAGTGCGACAGACGGCCGTGCAGGTTGGCATCCAGCGCCTCGCCCAGCAGGCCGCGCAGTCGCGTGATGGGTGCGGTCATTTCAGTGCTCCGGCAACGGCTTCGATGTCCTGCGGGCCGAGTCCCGCCGCTTGCGCGCGCATCACGCCGTGCGTCAGCGCTTCGATGATCTCCGCGCGCGGGCGCGTGGCGATCCAGGCCCGCGGCGGGATGTTGCCCTGGGGATGGTCGTGGCACATCGCGCAGCGTTGCCGGTAGATGGTCTCGCCATCCAGGCCGGACGATGCGACGGCCGTTGCCGGCGCCTGCGTGTCCTGCCGCTTCGCATGGACGATATGGTGGGTGCCCAACCCGAACGCCTGGATGCGATCGGTGCCCACCAGCACCTGGCCGCCCGCGACGAGCGGCTCGTTGTACTTGCCGCTGGTGAACAGCTGGTCGGCGGGGCTCTTCCACAACAGGCGCAGCGTGTCCGCGTCGAAGGCGTACAGCACCGGCGATGGCGCGCCGTCGCCTGTCAACAAGGCGGAACGCCGGGCGTTTTCGTCCAGCACCCAGACGATTGCGTTGCGCGCGCCGTGACTGCTGATCACCGGCGAGCCGGGATTGCCGAAAACCAGGTCGGGCTGGCGGCGATCGATGCGCAGCCATGCGGGCTTTCCGGGCGCGGTCACCACCTGCAGACGTACCAGCGATGGCGCGATGCCGACCGCGGAGCCCGTTGCCGCGCGCGTATTGCCGGTCATGTAGACGTAGGTCGAGCCATCGGCAGCGCGGAACACGGCGGTCGCCGAGCGCGCGCGCGCCAGGTCCATCGCCGCGTCCTGCTCCGAGTAGGGGCCGAACACGTTCAACGGCCCGCGCCTGCCGAACTGCGGCTGGGCCTGCGGCGGCAGCAGCGAGCCGTCGCCGGCGGCATCGTCGCTGCAGGGCTGACGACGATCCAGCCGGCCCGGCATGCGGTCGCGATCGAGCAGATAAGCGTTGCCCTGCTTGCCGCCGAACACCAGCAGATGCGGTGTGCCGGTCGTGTTGGCATCGAGGTCGGACAGCAGCGAAGCGCCGCCCGAGCCAAGATCGATATCCATCTTTGCCGTCATGCAGTAATTGAACGGCGTGTAGGTTCCATCCAGTTGCAAACCCTGCGGCGGGACATCGGAAAGCTTCAATACCGACTGCGTCCAGTCGTGCGCCTGTTCGGCGAAACCGTCGAAACCGCTGCCGGTCACCACGAAGATATGTCCGGCAGCATCGACCGCGGGACCACCCGCGCCCCAGATGCCGCCGCTGCCGCGATGCGGCATCGCCACCGCGGCAAATGCGCTGTCGACGTTCGCGTGCACGGTGTCCACCGAGACGAGCCAGCCGGTTTCGGTTTCGCCGAAGACGACGTAGAGGCGCGAACCGTCCGGGCTCAGGTTCAGCGCGCCGCGCTGCACGCGGAAATCGAAGCGGCGCGTCGGCGGCAGCCGCTTCGGGCCGGCGTTGCGATTGACGGTGTTGAAGCGTGCTTCGTCCAGTTGCACCGGCCAGCCGGGCAGCACCATGCCGCTGCCGAGATCCAGCGCGTAGGCCTGCCAGCTTTTCTGCGCATCGCAGCTGGTCACGTAGATGCGGCCACGCGCCACATCGATCACCGGCGTGCTCAGTACGCCGGTGGGCACCGCGTCGAGCGGCGCAGGCTGCAGCCGGCACGGTGCCGCCAGGCGTGTGCGCCACAGGATGCG
>DHXA01000259.1 GCA_002413455.1 Rhodanobacter sp. UBA5168
CTTCAGCCGCGATGTCTTTGCCGACCATGATGAAAAGCATCGCGGCTGAAGCCGCTCCCACGACAACTGGCGCCTACGCCTTGCGCGGCAGCCGTCCACGCAGCGATGCAGCATCGAACGGCCCCGACTCCGCGATCAGTTCGCGCGCGGCATCGACCTGATCCCATACGTTCCATAGCAGCACGCCGCGCACGCGGCCGGCTTCGAGGTAATACACCACGCCCTCGCGATTCGGCTCGCGCCAGTCCTCGACCACCTGCAGCCGGGTATCGAGCAGGCCGACCGCTTCATAGCCGAGATCGAACAGGTCGGAATAGAAGAACGGCAGCGTGGCGTACGCCTCCTCGGCGCCGGCCATCGCGCGACCGGCGAGCCGGCCCATGCCGAGCGCCGCATCTTCGTGCTCCACGCGCAGGCGACGATCCAGCGCCGCACTGTGGAAATTCGCCACGTCGCCGGCGGCCCAGATGTCGGCATCGCTGCTGCGCAAGTGCGCGTCCACGACGATACCGTTGTCGACCGCGAGTCCGGCCTGTTCAGCCAGGGCGGTGTTCGGTGTCACGCCGAGGCCGGCCACCGCGGCCTCCACCAGCAGCACCGTGCCGTCGGACAGCACCAGGTTCACACCTCCATCGGTCGCCGAACCATCGACCACGCGAACCCCGCTGCGCACGTCCACGCCGTGGCTGCGGTAATACTCGTCGAGGTAGCGCGCCAGTCCGTCGGGATAGCGTCCGGCACCGATCGCCTCGCCGGGAAACAGCAACATCACCTTGCAGCCGATGCCGCGCAGCGACGCGGCCAGCTCGCAGCCGATGAAGCCGCCGCCGATCACCGCGACATACGCACCCGCCACCGCGAAGCGGCGCAGCGCCCTGTAGTCGTCCAGCGTGCGGAAGTGGATCAGCCGCTCGCCACCCTCGAACGGCAGCCGCCGCGGGGTGGCGCCGGTGGCCAGCAGCAGGCGCCGGTAGCGATAGCTGTCGCCGTGATCGTCGCGCGCCACATGCGCGACCCGGTCCAGCGATTCGATGCGCCGCCCGAGGTGCAGCTGCGCACCCGTCATCGCTGTACCGAGGTCAATATCGTCGAGTGTTTTGTCGCCCTTCCACAACGCCTTGCTCAACGGCGGGCGCTGATACGGTGGCTGCGCCTCGGCGCCGACAATGCCGATATTCGCCGCCGCATCGGTTTCACGAATGGCCTTGGCCGCCGCACCGGCGGCCATGCCCGCCCCGATGATCAGATAATCGTGAGTGTGTTCCATGACATGCTCCTTCGATGGATGGCTTTCATCATGCACCGCCTCGATCGACGGCGCGCGGCAGGGATCGACCGCCGGCGCGGCGGGCGATAGGGTTCGGTTCACATTGGATGCCTTCATGCCGGGAAACGTTCCACGCTTCCCATCAAGCCGGCGCGGATTGTCGCGCGGAACGTTTGCGCCAGCTCGGGCAAGCCCGGCGCGGGCGTCGCAGCGACTGATACGCCAGCGCGTAAACTGGCGGCCTGTCTTGCACGGAATACACCATGTCTGCCACCGAACTGCTGCTGATCGCTCTTGTCGCTGTCGTGCTCGTGCTCATCGCCCTGCAGGTGACCGTGCTGTTGCGCGGGCGCGATGCCGAAAAGGCACGCAGCGACGCCGAAAGCAGGTTGCGCGAGACTTCGTCGCAACTGGCGTACGCGCAGGCCCAGGCTGAGCGGGCCGTGGCCATGGAGAGAGAATTCAAGGCCGCGCAGGAGGATCTGTCCGCCAGACGCGCCGAGCTGGCCAGCATGTCCAGCCGGCACGATGCGGCCGTACGGAACCTGTCGGTCGCCAACGAGCAGATCGCCTTGCTGACTGCCGCCGGCAAGACCTTTGCCGAGGAGAAAAGCGTCCTGCTCGAATCGCAAGCGCGGCTTGAACAGGAAGTGAAATCCGCCCGGCAGCGCGAGATCGACACCAGCAAACTGCTGACCGACGCAAAGGAAGAGATGGCCAAGGAGTTCAAGCTGATGGCCAGCACGCTGCTGGAGGAAAAAGGCGCCCGGCTCAACGAGCAACAGAAAGTCACGCTGTCCAACCTGCTTGGCCCCTTCAGCAAGACGCTCGACGACTTCAAGGGCAAGGTCGAGGCGACCCGCGAGGCTGACCTTACCGCGCGCGAAGGCTTGATCGCGCAGATCCGCCACCTCACCGAGTTGAACCAGGACATCGGCGCGAAAGCGCAGTCCCTCACCAACGCACTGCGCGGCGAGAGCAAGACGCGCGGCATCTGGGGCGAAACAGTACTGCAACGCGTGCTCGAACTGGCCGGATTGCGCGAAGGCGAAAACTTCCGTACGCAGGTAAGTCACCACACCGAAGAGGCCGATGGCCGGCTCATTCCCGACGTGGTGCTGGATCTTCCACAGGATCGCGCAATCGTGATCGATGCCAAAGTATCGCTCGTCGCTTACGAGCGCTACGTGTCATCCGGCGATGACGGCAATGCTCGCGCAGACGCGCTGAAGGATCATTCGGCCTCGCTGAAGCGACATATCAAGGATCTTTCGTCCAAAAACTATCCTTCTCTCTATAACCTGAAGAGTGTCGATTTCACGCTGCTTTTCGTACCTATTGAAAGTGCCTTGATGGCCGCCAGCGAAGCTGATCCCGGCCTGGCCCAATACGCGCTGGAACAACACGTCGCTCTGGTGTCGCCCAACACATTATTCACCGTGCTTCGAACGATCGAATACATATGGCGCGTGGAGAAGACCACACGCAACATGGATGAAATCGTCAGGCGCGGCGGCCTGATGTACAACGCTGCCGCAAGTTTTGCGGAGCATGTCGTGTCCATCGGCAATGCGCTGGGAAAGGCAACCACTGCGGTGCAGGCCGCCGAGAGAGCCTTGATCGATCCCAGTCGTGGATTGGTGCGTCAGGCCGAGCAGCTGCGTGACCTCGGTATCAAGCCGAAGAAGTCCATGCCGAAGCGGCTGTCATCGAACGGCGACGATGCGGAGGCCACGGACAAGTTTCTCGAAAGCGGACTCGATGGCAGCGACCTTGCCCGCGAGGACGACGCCTGACCGGCGCCTCACGATTCGATGCGCGTGTCCGGCGCGAACGCTAAACTGCACTATCCGCAAACCCGAGGCATCCGCATGAGCGATCCGCACAACCCCACCGATGTGACCCAGGACCAGGCCGAAGACGCAGTGCGCACCCTGCTGCGCTGGGCCGGCGAGGATCCGGCGCGCGAGGGCCTGCTCGACACGCCGAAGCGGGTGGTCAAGGCCTATCGCGACTGGTTCTCCGGCTATGAATCGGACCCGGCGGACTACCTGCGCCGCACCTTCAAGGAGGTGGCCGGCTACGACGAAATGGTGGTGTTGCGCGACATCGAGTTCGAGAGCCATTGCGAACACCACATGGCGCCGATCATCGGCCGTGCGCATGTCGGCTACATGCCGACCAACCGGGTCGTCGGCATCAGCAAGCTGGCCCGCGTGGTGGATGGTTACGCGCGCCGTTTCCAGGTGCAGGAAAAGCTCACCGCGGAAATCGCCCAGTGCATCCAGGACACCCTGCAGCCGGCCGGCGTGGCGGTGGTGATCGATGCCAGCCACGAATGCATGACCACCCGCGGCGTGCACAAGCGGGGCGTGTCGATGATCACCAGCCAGATGCTGGGTACGTTCCGCGACGACGCGCGCACCCGCGCCGAGTTCCTGCAATTCATCGGCATCCACGGCAGCAGCCGCTGAACACGCGCCTGTACTGCGCCACGCTGGCAGCGCTGCTGGCATCGTCGGCCACGCTCGCGCAGGACACGCGCTCGCAATACCTGCAGCTGTTCGACGGCAATGGCGATGGCCGGGTCAGCGAGGCCGAGTATCTCGCTTACATGGGCCGCAGTTTTCAGAGCATGGACAGCAACGGCGACGGCACCATCGAAACCGACGAGCTGCCCGGTGGCCGCGGCCGGCCGATCACCTTGACTGCCTTCCAGGACAACCTGCGCAACCAGTTCCACAAGCTCGACCGCAATCGCGACGGCTATCTCAACGCGCGGGAACTGACCGCACCGCCGCGTTGAGCCTCGCCTTTTTTGCGCACCTTTGAGCGTCGGGCGGCGGTCGGATTCTTGCAAGGGGGCCACGTGTGAACGATGCTTTTCATCGCGAAAGGCGTCGCCCACATGCGGACTCCCACGGCCCTGCTGGCGTTACACGGAAATCGCCAGCCGCTCGGAGCGGTACAACTGGATCGTCGCCAGCACGGCGACCACGGCGGCCACCATGCTGCCGGCCAGACACAGACCGACCTGTTCGGCGCTGACACCATCGCCACGCAGCAATTGCATGATGCCGAGGTTCTGACCCAGCAGCGGCACCGCGTACATCCACGCTTGCGCCTTGATCGGCATGAACGAAAGCACCGCGCTGGGGATGATCGGCACCAGCATCAACAGCGAAAGATAGGTCTGCGCCTCGCGGTAACTCTTGGCAAACGCCGCCACCATCGACTGCAGCGCGGACAGCAGCAGCACCAGCGGCAGCATCAGCAGCAGCACATGGGCCGCAAAGTGCACGCCCAGGTCCAGCTCCATGCCCAGCTTCTCGGCAGGAATGAACTGGCCGACCACGGCAAACGCCAGCAGGGTGATCAGCAGGCTCGCCGTGGAGAAGGTGCAGATCGCCGCCAGCTTGCCGCACAGGATTTTCCAGCGCGGCACCGGATTGGCGAACAGCGGTTCCAGCGATTGGCGCTCACGTTCGCCGGCGGTGAGATCGATCGCCAGATACATGCCGCCCATGAAGATGGTGATCACGAAAAAATACGGCAGCATCGCGAACATCAGCACCGCGCGCGATTGCGGGGTGGCCTGATCGCGCCGGGCCACCTGCAGCGGCCAGGCCGTGCTCGGCGACAGGCCGCGCGCGACCAGCCGCAGCGCGCCCTGCTGACGGGCATAGCCTTCGACCAGCTGGGTCACCCGCTCCACCGAAGTGTTGGCGTCGCGTTGCGAGGAGTCGTAGAAAAGCTCCACCTGCACCGGCTCGCCTTTGCGCCAGGCCTTGCCGTAATTGGCGGCGATGCGCAGTACCACGTCGGCTTCCTGCTTGCGTACGGCCTGCTCGGGGTCGGCCACGGCCGCGCCCGGCACCACGCCGCCGGCCTTCAGCGCATCGACCAGGTTGGGTGCGTATTGGGCACCGATCACCGGCACCGGCAGCGGCTTCTCGGCTTTGTCCAGTTCGCGGTTGAGGGTGATGTTGATCAGCATCACGAACAACACCGGCCCCAGCAGCGGGCCGGTGAGAAAGGCACTGATCAGGGTGCGCCGGTCGCGCAGGTTCTCCTTCACCTCCTTCAGGAACACGGTGAGGAAGGCCCGGCTGCGCTGGATCTTGTGGGTCACCTTGTTCATGCGGCCAGGCCCTCGTCGCTACCGATGATCTTCACGAAGGCATCCTCCAGATTGTTCTCGCCGGTCTGCGCGCGCAGCGCGTCCGGCGATTCGTCGGCCACTACGCGGCCGTGCGCGATCACCACGATGCGGTCGCACAGCGCGGCGACCTCCTGCATGATGTGGCTGGAAAACAGCACGCAACGCCCCTCGGCTTTCAGCCTGGCCATGAATTGGCGCAGTGCGCGCGTGGCCATCACGTCGAGGCCGTTGGTCGGTTCGTCCAGAATCACGTTGCGCGGGTCGTGCACCAGCGCGCGGGCGATGGCGGTTTTCACCCGCTGGCCCTGCGAGAAACCCTCGGTGCGGCGGTCGGCGATGTCGGCCATCTCCAGCGCGTCGATCAGCGCGTCGCGGCGGCTCTTCAGCAGATTTTCCGGCAGACCATGCAGCCGCGCGAAGTAGTCGATGTTCTCGCGCGCGGTCAGCCGCTTGTACAGACCGCGCGCATCCGGCAGCACGCCGAGCTGGCGACGCACGCCAAGCGGATCGACCGCCGCATCGATGCCGTCCACCAGCACCTGGCCGCGATCGGGCGCCATCAGTGTGTACAGCATGCGCAGCGTGGTGGTCTTGCCGGCACCGTTGGGGCCGAGCAGGCCGGTGATCTCGCCGTCGCGGGCGGTGAAGCTGACGCCATCGACGGCTTTCACCGTGCCGAAGGCCTTGTGCAGATCCCTGACTTCGATCACGAGATGTCACTCCGGTTGGGGCATGCGTCCGGGCCGGCCGCGAGCAGCGACAGCGTGGCCAGCATCGGGAGCAGGACCAGGGAAAGGAACACGGGCGCCTTGAGCACGGCGGCAGCGAGCATGGCCGCGGCCCACAGCACGGCGCTCGCCAGCACGTGGCGTTTTTTCATGGCGTGGCTCCGTTGAAGTCGATGAAGATCGGGGTGGGTTGCAGGCGATCCAGGCAGTTGGCGTCCAGTGTCTTGGGATCGAGCTTCTCGACAAAATGCTGAACCAATTGCGGCGTGCAGCCGACCGCCATCACGGCATGAGCCTGGCCTCTGAGCACCAGCACGCGCGCGTTCGGCAAGCCCTTCGCCACGTCCTCGGCATAGCGCGGCGGCGTCACCGGATCGTACTGACCGGCCAGCAACAGGATCGGCTTGTCGGTTTTCAACGGCTGATGAAAGTCGGTAGGACGCGCGCCTTTCGGCCATACCGAGCAGACCGCGTTGAGCGCATCGACCATATGCGTGCCCAGGATGGTGCCGGCATCCTGCGGGCGCGCCACCAGCAGGTCGGCGTCCTCGCTGCAGATCACCGAGTACTGCATGCCGCTGCCCATCAATTCGGCCAGCTCGCCGGACAGGATCTTCGCCTGACCCAGCAGCGGGCCGACATCGCCGTGCGCGGCGGCGTCGATCGACAGCGGCAGCAGCGCGGCGGTGGCGGGCGTGTACGCGAACATGCGCACCACGCTGGCCAGCGAGTCCTCGTTCAAGACGCGCTTGACGGTGCGGTAGCTCTGCGGATCGCGAAAGCTGACTTCGTGCGGGTTCGCGCGCAAGGCATCGCGCAGCTGATACAGCGTCTGGTCGGGGTCGCCGAACTGCTGCTTGCACGCCGGCTCGGCCGTGCAACGGGCAAACTGCGCCTTCAGCGCATCGTCCAGATTGCGCGCGAAATCCTGGCCTAGCGCCAGCGGGTTCGGCACCACGCTGTCCAGCACCACGCTGCGCACCGCGTCCGGATAGCGCATCAAATACTGCTGCGCCATCCGGGTGCCGTACGACACGCCGAGCAGGTCGAACTGTGGCGAACCGAGCGCCTTGCGCACGTCCTCCAGATCCTGTGCGGCGATGGTGGTGGTGTAGTAGCGCGGGTCGGCGTGGTTGCCAAGCTGCTTGACGCATTCGGCGGCGGCGTTGCGCATCTTGCCGGCATCGAAGGCCACTTCGCCTTCCAGCGTGACCGCGTCATCGGCCTCTTTGCAGGTCAGCGCATTCGAGCCGCCGGTGCCGCGCTGATCCAGCAGCAACACATCGCGATGAGCCAGCAACGGCTTCAGCATGGCCGCTATCTGGCTGGCCGAATCGGTGGCCGCCTGACCCGGGCCGCCGACGAGGAACGCCAGCATGTCCTTGCTCGCCACCTGCGCGCCGGAACGCAACACGGCCAGCTTCAGCGTGATGGTGCGGCTGTGCGGATCGGCACGATTCTCCGGCACCGGGAAATCCGCACACCAGGCCGCTGTGCTGAGCCCGCTGTTGGGTTGGGCCAGATTGCACGAGGTCAGCGTGAGCGTGCCGCGAGTCCATGTTTGCGGCTTCGCCGGCGGCAAGGTTGTTGACGCGGCCGCTGGCGCAGCGACAAGTGCTGCCGGCGTCGCGGCCTGCTCGCCATGGCGAAGCTGGTTCCAGGCCAGCGCCCCCAGACCGACGATCACTGCGCCGACGCGCAATGCGGTACGTCCATTCATTGCCATGCCCTACTCCTCAACCGGTACGAATATCTTTTCAATGGGACGTCCAAACAGTTTGGCGATCTTGAAAGCCAACGGCAGGCTGGGATCATACTTTCCGGTCTCGATCGCGTTGATGGTCTGTCGCGACACGTCCAGCCGCTCCCCCAGGTCGGCCTGCGACCAGCCTTGCTCGCCGCGCAATTCACGCACATGGTTATTCATGGCTGCGGTAGCGCCTTGCAACCAGCAGCTTGGCCAGGCCGAAGGTTCCGAACAGACATGGCATTACCCAGATCGCGACGGCCGCGGGCTCGACTTTCAAACCGATATTCGCATTCAGCAGAAATCCGAAACTGAAGTAGCCGAAACCGGTGACCATCGCGGCGATCGCGATCGCCTCCAGATCGATGCGCCGCTCCAGTTCGTCCTGGTCACGGATGACCCGCACGATGGCGCGGATTACCAGCAGGACCGGCAGCAGCGGCAACACCGCCAGCAAGATTCGCCACATCGGATTTTCCGTCCTCGGCATCAGTTCGCCGTACAGCAGGATCAGCAGCACGTAGGCCGACATGGCCGGGATGAATTCGCGCAGATATCGCTTGTGGACGGCACGCATGGCGTTTTCCTTTCGGTTCAATGGAGGCGAGCGCGGCCGCATCGCGCTACCGGCGAGACTTCGCACGACGTCGACGCCAATAGATGAAGCCTCGCGCCAGCGCAACGAATGCGCCACTCACACCCACGCCTATCGCCATGCCGGTATCGAAAGCATCGTGCCGGCGGTACGCAAACCAGACCATCAGGCCCATCAACACGGCAAGAATCAGCAGGCGCCAGCGCAACGATATGCCGGCGTCGCTTTCATCGCACGACAGATCGTTGCCGTAGTGGCGCGCAACCCACCACTGAGCGGCGTAGTAGCTGATCAGCATCGCCGGGAATACCCAGGTCAGAATCGAACCATCCAGTTGCACAACCTGCGCCGCCGCCAGGAAGCCGCCCACGAGGGTGGCCACGCCGACGATCGCCGTGGACGCACCAAGCGCGATCAGGTGGGTGCGCTGTTGCAGTTCATCGCTATGCCACACGCGCCGCGCCATCAACGCGATCACATAGAGCATCGGCAATGTCGGCAACAAGGCCAACAAGATCTTGAGCGGCAGGCTGGCCGCACTGCGCGCCAACGGCCATACCAACAACATCACGGCGACATACAGCAGCATCGTCAGAATCACATGGGTCTGGTAGCGCTTTTCGGTAAAACGTGGCATTCGAACGTCCTCAGGGCGTCTTCAGGAAATCATTCAGCATCTGCTGGAACTTCGCGGGCTGATCGAGCATCACGAAATGTCTGGCCGGCGAGATCGATACGACCTTCGCGTTCGGCGCATTCGCCAGCAGGGACTGGTAGTACGCGACCTTCTGCGCCTCACTGAACTGCATCGGCGGCTGGCTGAAATCCGGCGCGTAGTACGGCGAGATCTCCAGGATCGGCACGTTCGCATGCGTCAACCCTGGGCGCAGGTCCGATAGCAGATCCTCGGCCATGTACTGGGCGCTGGCCTTGATGTCGCTGCGCGCATTCATCGGTGCATAGCGCGCAGCCAGTTGCGGATCGATCACGCCCACCTTCTGCATATAGCCCAGCGTCTGCGCCTTGAACTGCTCCGGCGTCGCCGCCGCCATCGTGGTCTGCATCTGTTCCGCCATCGCCTGGCGCTGCTCGGCACTGACCCGCTCCATACCGGGAAAGATCGGCAACCCGTCTACCGCGACCACCCCGGAAATCAGCGTGGCGTGCTCGCCGGCAAAGCGCAGCGCCAGCGTGCCACCGAGGCTGTGGCCGACCAGTACCGGCTTGTCGATCTTGCGCTGCTCGATCAGCTGCAGCAGCGCGGCGTCGGCGCGATCGAACAGGTTCCCGTCGCCCTCCGGCACGGACATGCCGTCGAAACCGGCCAGCGTGACCGCATACACCACATGGTTCTTCTGCAACTGCGCGATGGTCTGCCGCCATACCCACGGCCCGCCCTGCAGTCCGGGAATCAGGATCACGGCGCGGCCGTGATCGCCATGGCGCTCGACCTTCAACGTACCGACGGTGCCGGGGGCGATCGCTGCATGGGCCGGCACGGCGCCGCCGCAGAGCAGCGCCAAGCTCAAGGCCAGGCCTGACAACGGGTAAATCGTTCGACGCAAACGGGTGCCCATGACGATCCCTTATCTCTGGTGGAAGTGTCAAGCAAACTTGACAATCCCAAAGTAGAAGAAGGATCAACTCATGTCAAGCATGCTTTACAAATCGACCTGACGTCAGATTCCGAATGTAAATTTCGCGTGATAGAGTTCGCTCACTTAAAGTGACACAGTTCGCATTTTTTGGTGCCCAAATTTGTCAGCGATGGCCTAGGAATCGGGCGCAACCGTTGCCCTGTATCAAATTTCGTTCCGCAGCAGTTGGCCCAGTGCCTGAAGAAACCGTTTGTACACTTTGCTTGGCACGCGGGTTGCTTAGGCTGAATCAGCCGAAACAGAATCCGCGGTAGACATTCCGTCCGGGGGGACTCCTGAAGAGGCGACAACGCCGGCCGCAGAGCCAAGCCGCGACCCGAAAGAACTGCCCATTTCCACCACGGCGCAAGCCATTACCAACCAACACTCCACCAGGAAATCCGAAATGAACAAGACCCTGCTTTCCACCGCGCTGGTTGCCGTCATGGCCGCCGCCGCTTTCGCTCCGACCGCCCAGGCGGCCGGCGGCACCATCAACATCAGCGGGAAGGTGCTTACCGACACCTGCGTCGTCAGCGTCAACGGCGGATCCACCGTGGTCCTGCCGACCGTCATGTCGAGCTCGCTGAACACCGTAGGTGCGGTAGCCGGCGCCACTCCGTTCTCCGTCGGCCTGACCGGTTGCGATACCAACACCACCAGCGCGACGATGGCGTTCAGCGGCAGCAACATCAACACCACCACTGGCAACCTCAACAACACGGCCGCCAGTGGCTCCAACGTCCAGGTTCAGCTGCTGAATGGCGCGTCAGTGATCAATACCTCACTAAATACCAATGCCCCGGTGATCGCGGTTGCCGCCGGCGCAGGCTCCGCCTCGCTCAAGGCCCAGTACATTGCGGCCACAGCGGCAGCCACTGCCGGCCTCGTCTCGACGACCGTCAACTTCACGCTGACCTATCTGTAAGCAGCAATCGGCGCGCTGCAGCCAGGACTCCGGCTGCAGCAGCCTCTGCCGATCGCCGCGGCGCCTCGATCCGAAACGGAATACCTCGATGAAAAGCCTGCTCTGCGCAGTTGGCGCAGCCTTGATAGCGCTTTCCACAATGGTCGGCACCGCCGATGCCAGCGTCGTGATCGCGGGCACCCGTGTGGTGTTTCCGGCCGCGAATGGCGAGGTCACCGTGCGCCTCAGTAACGACGGCAGCCAGCCTGCCCTGGTCGAAGCGTGGATCGATAGCGGCAATCCCGAGTCCACCCCCGATACCTCCAATGTGCCGTTTCTGATCACACCGCCGTTGATCCGCATGAATGCGGGCAAGGGTCAGAGTCTGCGCATCGTCTACACCGGCCAGCCGCTGCCCGCGGATCGCGAGTCGCTGTTCTGGCTGAACGTGCTGGAAATTCCGCCCAAGCCCACCGCAAAACCGGATGAAGAGCAGAACACGCTGCAGTTCGCCGTGCGTTCGCGGCTCAAGCTTTTCTTCCGTCCGGCGAACCTCGCTGGTGACGCCCCCAGCGCGGCGCGGCAGATCACCTGGAAAGTGGTCGCGGACGGCAGCGGATACGCGCTGGAAGCCCACAACCCCACGCCGTACTACATCACTTTCAGCAAGCTGTCGCTGAGCGTCGACAACGTGGCCCTTACGCCGGACAACGGCATGGTGGCGCCGCTCTCCTCGCTGCGCCTACCGGTCAAGAATCTCGGCCGCGCACCGGCGACAGGCGCTGTGGTCGACTACACCACCATCAATGATTTTGGCGCTGCGGCATCCTACAAGGGCACGACTTCGCCGTGAGCCCGGCACGCGCCAGCGCTTCGATGGCAGCTTCGCGCGAACCCGTGGCTCGCCGTCAGCTGCTGGCTGCGTGGATCGGCTTGGCGCTGTGCAGCTGGGGCGGCCAAGCCATAGCGGCGGCAGCGGCTGCCGCTGACCCAAACGCGGGCGCCAGCGCTCCGGCCATCGACGCGATGGATGCCAGTTTCGACCGCAGCATGCTTTCCGGCGCGGGCCAGAACACCACCGATCTGTCCCGCTTCGAGCGCGGCAATTTCGTGGCTTCGGGCACCTACAGCGTCGACATCTATCTCAACGACGGCCCGGTCGGCCGCAGCAACGTGCGCTTCGCGGCCGCGTCGGCCGATGCCAGCGCGACACCCTGCGTGACACGAACCCTGCTCGACAAGCTGGCGCTGCACCCGGACAAGCTGTCGGCCCAGACTACGACAGACCTGACCAACGACAACGTCTGCGTCGACATTGCCAGCGTGATACCCGGTGCCAGCATGGCGTTCGAGATATCCGACCTGCGCCTGGACACCAGCGTGCCGCAGGCCTATCTGGGACAGATGGCGCGTGGCTACGTCGATCCGAAATACTGGGATTCCGGCGTCAACGCCGGCTTGCTCAACTACAACTTCAACAGCTATCGCACCAGCAGCCAGGGCGTGGCGCAGACATCGTCATATCTGGGACTGAATGCCGGGCTGAACCTGGGCCGGTGGCACGTCCGCCACGATTCCTCGCTGAACGGGCAGTCGGGCATCAACGGCGCGCGTTCCACCCATCACTGGCAGAACATCGCCACCTACGCGCAGCGCGACCTGCCGGGAATGCACGCGCAGTTGACCGTAGGCGATTCCTGGACCAGTGGCGAGATCTTCGACAGCATCGGCCTGCGCGGCGTGCAGCTTGCCACCGACGACCGCATGCTGCCGCAGTCGCTGCGCGGCTATGCGCCCAGCGTGCGCGGCGTCGCCGACAGCAACGCCAAGGTGACCGTGCACCAGAACGGCATGCTGATCTACCAGACCACCGTGGCGCCCGGCCCGTTCACCATCGATGACCTGTACTCCACCGGCTACGGCGGCGACCTCGAAGTCAGCGTGTCCGAGGCCAATGGCCGCGTGCACACCTTCTCGGTGCCCTATGCCTCGGTGCCGCAGTTGCTTCGACCGGGCGTCACCCGTTTCAGCGTGGCCGCCGGCCAGCTTCGCGACGACTCGATCGAACACAAGCCGGACGTGATGCAGGCCACGATGCAGCGCGGCTTTACCAACCTGCTGACCGGCTACGCCGGCGCCGTGGCCTCGCAAGGCTACGCCGCGCTGCTGCTGGGAAGTGCGCTGAATACGCGCTACGGCGCCTTCGCCATGGACGTTACCGCGGCGCACACGCGCATCCCGGGCATGGATGCGCTGTCCGGGCAGAGCGTACGGCTGAGCTACAGCAAGACGCTGGCGCAAACCGGCACCTCGCTGACCGTGGCCGCGTACCGCTATTCGACCAGCGGCTACCTCACCCTGGGCGATGCGGTGCGGGCGCGTGACTATGCACGCCGCGGCCTGCCCGTGTTTGCCTCGGGTCGTCCGGCCTATCCGCAGACGATCAACGGCATTCCGGTGTCGGACCTGCTCACTCCGGCACAGCAGGCCGCGCTGGGTGGCTACGATTACCGCGACTATCTGGCCCCCACCGGCGTGGACCGCCAGCGCAACAACTTCAGCATCAACCTCAGCCAGAGGCTGGGAGCCCGCGGCGGCTCGCTTTATATCAACGGCTCGGCCCGCGACTACTGGAACCGCAACAGCACCGACACGCAGTTCCAGGTCGGCTACAACAATTCGTTCGGACGGATCAACTACAACCTCTCGGCCAGCCGCGAGCGTGACCTGTTCGGACGCAGCGACAATCGCTACATGGCCAATGTCACGATCCCGCTGGGCAACGGTTCGCATACTCCGATCCTTACCGGCGGGCTCACCCGCGACAGCAGCGGCGGCATGCAGGAGCAAGCAACACTCAGCGGTACCGCGGGGGTAGACGATCGCTTCAATTATGGCGCCACCGCCACGCATGACAGCGGCGGCACCGACACCGGCACCACGGGCAGCACCGGCAGCATCAACGCGGGCTACCGTGGCACGCATGCGCAGATCAATGCCGGATTCGGGGCAGGCAGCGGCTATTCGCAGGCCTCGCTGAGCGTGGCAGGCGGCATCGTCGCGCATCCGGGCGGCGTCACTTTTGGTCTGCCGCTGGGTGACACGGTGGCCATCGTGTCGGCACCCGATGCCGCGGGTGCACGCATCGGCAATGCGGCCGGCGTGCGCATCGACCGTGCCGGCTATGCACTCGTGCCCTACGTCACCCCTTATGTCCTCAATACGGTCGATATCGACCCCACCGGCCTGTCGCTGGACGTGCAGCTCGACAACACCAGCCTCCTGGTGGCGCCGCGTGCCGGCGCCGTGGTGATGGTGAAGTTCAAGAGTGAGAGCGGGCGTTTCGTGCTGATCCAGGCGCGCCTCGCTGGCGGCAAGACGCTGCCGTTCGGCGCGGAAGTGGAGGACGAGCAAGGTCAGGCGATCGGCGTGGTTGGACAGGCCGGGCGCATCATGGTGCGCGTTCCCCGTGAAACAGGTCGACTCAGCGTGCAGTGGCAGGACCAGGACGTCACCCGGACCTGCTCGCTGCCTTACCAGCTGAAGTCACGCAGCAAGGGCAAGCAGGGCGCCGGTGCCATCGAACAGGTCGAAGCGACCTGTGAACAGCCCCAGATCACGGCGCAGGTCGCCAGGAGTGGAACATGATGCGCGCTGCCTGCCTGTGGATGACGCTGTTGCTGCTGGCGCTGGTGCCGGCCGTTGTCAGCGCAAAATGCAAATACAGTTCGGGCGGCCCAACCACTGTCACTTTCAATCCGCCGCCCACCATTACCATTCCGGCCAATATGGCTGACGGGACGATCATTGCCTCCACGGCGCAGGTTTCCCCGGCGAATCCGCCAGATATCACCTGCGGCAATTTTTTTGGAGAGATGGTGACGTATGGCGTGGTCAACTCGCGCGGTGGCTACCTGGCGGACAACGTCACCTACGAAACCGGCGTCTCGGGTGTGGGTTATCGCATCACCCACCCGACCGACTACCTGACGCCTTACCCGCAAAATAGCCAGAACGTTACAACCACGACGTTCAGCGTGACCTCCGGTCTGCAGCTGATCAAGACCGGTCCGATCGCTTCCGGCAGTGTGCTGGCGGCGGGCGACCTTGCCGACTGGCGGTGGAGCACGCTGTACCCGGAAACGTTCCGGCTCGGCAACTCCGTCACCTTCACGACACCGAGCTGCACCCTTGTCACTGATCCGATCAACGTCAACCTGCCGGCCGTGACAACCAGTGCATTCACGGGTGTCGGCTCAACCTCGGGCACCACGCCTTTCCAGATCCAGCTGAATTGCCCTGCGGGTACGGCAGTCACCAAGATCACGATGCACACCGCCGCTCCAGACAGTCATCCGGGTGTGGTTCAACCTTCCGGTGCGGGGTATGCGGCGGGCATTGGCGTACGGGTTCTTGACGGCAGTTCGAACCCGGTGGTTTTCGAGACCCAAACCGTGGTCACCCCTCCGAATGCCACGACGTCGATCCCTTACTTCGCCCAGTACTTCCAGACCGCTCCCGCGGTGACTGGTGGCGCGGTCAAAGCCACGGTGACCTTCGATATCTTCTATCAGTAGTCCGCGTCGCGGCCGCAGTCATCGACGGCCATGAAATCATTCGTAGGTGCGGGTCACGAGTTTCGCCGCGCCGCCGCCATCCGCATTCGAGTAGCTCGCGAAATAACCGAGCAGCCGATCATTGGAGACGGTTGCCGCGTCCAGGCTGACCGTGGTGCGCGAATAGGACCGGCCAGGATCGGTGGGCGTGCGGCCGCAGCTGAGGCGGCGGTGTTCCGATCCATCGGCCGGGCGGGACGAAACCGTCGTCTCCGCGTCGGCGTCTGCGGTGGAAATGGAGCAGGTCGGTTCGACCACCGCACCGGAAAACACGATACGGCCATTGGCTGCCTTCGCGGTCGAGGCGACGAAAAGCATGGCCAACGCACAGCCTGAGAGCATGGTGCAAAGCGGACCCGTCATAACCGTCACCTCACGAGGTGCTGCTCCGCCAAAGGGGAGCCTCTCAGTGGCTTTCGGCCTGAAAGATCCACTCTTGACGGGTTCCGGCGGACCTCTTGTCGGTAATGTGATGGATATCACACTAACCACAGGGCGGCGACCTCAAGCCCCGCGAGCATCCCGGTTCTACTCCCTGATTTAGCCCTCCAGCCGTTAATCGTTCGTGAGTCGTGGGTGATGGGCGTACACGCAATCAGCGCCGCCTACCATCCAATATCGGACGGTTAGCGCCAAACTTTATCAACGCGAAGAGATGTACTTCTCGCGTCTGATATGCGGCACCGGCAGGCCGAACTCCTTCAGCGCGGCGAACGCGGCGTCGACCATGTTCGGATTGCCGCACAGATAGGCGATGTCGCGGTCGGCGTGTGGACCGAGTTCGGCCAGCACGTGCTGCACGTGACCGCTGCGGTCGCTGGAGCGGGAAATGGCGCGGGCCTCGCGGCTGAGGCATCCGTGAAAGAGGAAGCCCGGGTGCGTTTGCGCAAACGTCTCGAACTCTTCGCCGTAGAGCAGCTCCGCTTCGCTGCGCGCGCCGTACAGCAGCACCACTTCGCGATCGCCCTTCGCGAGCAGCTTTTCGATCTGCGGCAGCATCGCGCGGTAGGGAGTGACCCCGGTGCCGGTGGCAAGCAGCAGGTAGCGCGGGTGGCTGTCGGTTTCCTGCAGGCAGAAGCGTCCATAGGGACCACTGGCGTCAATCACCCCGCCCACAGGCAGTTCACCGAGCAATTGGGTCGCGGCGCCGCCTTCGACGTAGCTCACGGCGATCTCGACGCGCTGAACAGGCGAACTGCCATCGCCGATGGTCGCCACCGAATAGCTGCGCTTGGTCGCCGTACCGTCGTCGTAGTGGAAGTGCACCTGCAGGAACTGACCCGGCTGGAACGCCAGCGGCTGGCCATCGACGCGTTCGAATATGAGATGACGCACCGTGGGTGCGAGCATGAAGCTGTCGACGAGACGGAGCTGGAAGTGGTCGGCCATGAAGGTTTCCGGAAACGATATGTGCTGTCAGGCAGGGCCAGACGGCAGGGCTTGGCCCGCTATAATAAAGGCTAACCCCCTTGGTGCAGCCCATGTCCCCGCAGTATCCAGATACGGCCCCCGCGCTTGTCGTCGACAATTTGCGCAAAACCTACGGCAACGGCGTCGAAGCGCTGAAAGGCATCAGCCTGACCGTGCAACCCGGCGATTTTTTCGCCCTGCTCGGTCCCAACGGTGCCGGCAAGTCCACCCTGATCGGCATCCTGTCCTCGCTGGTGAACTCCACTTCCGGCGATGCGCACGTGTTCGGCGTATCGGTCAACCAGGATCGCAGCGCGGCGATGCGGCTGATCGGGCTGGTGCCGCAGGAGATCAACTTCAACCAGTTCGAGAAGCCGTTCGACATCTGCGTGAACGAGGCCGGCTTCTACGGCATCCCGCGCAAGGAAGCGGCGAAACGGGCGGAGAAGTACCTGAAGGAGCTGCGCCTGTGGGACAAGGCACAGATGCAGGCGCGCACGCTGTCCGGCGGCATGAAGCGGCGGCTGATGATTGCCCGCGCGATGATGAACGAGCCGAAGTTGCTGATCCTCGATGAGCCGACTGCCGGCGTCGACATCGAGATCCGCCGCTCGATGTGGCAGTTCGTCAGCGCCATCAACGCGGCCGGCACCACGGTGATCCTGACCACGCATTACCTGGAGGAAGCCGAGTCGCTGTGCCGCAACATCGCGATCATCGACAACGGCACGATCATCGAGAACACCAGCATGAAACGCCTGCTGGCGACGCTGGATGTGGAGACCTTCGTGCTCGACGTGACTTCCGTTCCCGCCGAGCTGCCCGCCCTGCCCGGCGTCACCCTGCGTGAACGCGACGAGCACACGCTGGAGGCGGAAATGGCCCGCTCGCATGACCTCAACTCGCTGTTCGCGGCCCTGTCCGACAACGGCATCATGGTGACCTCGATGCGCAACAAGACCAACCGGCTGGAGGAGTTGTTCGTGCGGCTGGTGGAGAACGGCCGCAACGAGACGAGCATGGAGAAGGTGGCATGAGCAACGCCTCCGCCAACCTCGTCGCCCTGAACACCCTGGTGCGGCGCGAGATCGTGCGCATCGTGCGCATCTGGACGCAGACGCTGATCCCGCCCGCGATCACCATGACGCTGTACTTCGTGATCTTCGGCAAGCTGATCGGCAGTCGTATCGGCACGATCCAGGGCGGCTTCAGCTACATGCAGTACATCGTGCCCGGCCTGGTCATGATGAGCGTGATCAACAACTGCTACGCGAACATCTCCAGTTCGTTCTTCGGCGCCAAGTTCAGCCGCGCGGTGGAGGAGATGCTGGTGTCGCCGATGCCGAACTGGGTGATCCTGCTGGGCTATGTCACCGGCGCGGTGGCACGCGGGCTGGTGGTCGGTGCGATGGTGCTGGGCATCGCGTTGCTCTTCACTTCGCTGCATGTGGCGCACCCTTTCATCACCTTCTTTTCGGTGCTGCTCGGCGCCACGATTTTCTCGCTGGCCGGTTTCGTCAACGCGGTGTATGCGAAGAAATTCGATGACATCGCGCTGGTGCCGACCTTCATCCTGACCCCGCTGACCTATCTCGGCGGCGTGTTCTATTCGGTGAACATGCTCAGCGAGCCGTGGCAGACGATCTCGCACGCCAATCCGATCCTGTACATGGTCAATGCGTTCCGCTACGGCGTGCTCGGCATCAGCGACGTGGATGTGGGCGTCGCGTTCGTGGTGATGATCGGTTTCGTGGTCGGGCTGTCGATCGTGGCGCTGCAGCTGCTCAAGCGCGGTGTCGGGCTGCGTTCGTAAGACATGCGCGTCAACAAGTACATCAGCGAGGCCGGCCTGTGCTCGCGCCGCGAAGCGGATGAGCTGCTGCTCGCCGGCCGCGTCACCATCAACGGCGAAGTCGTCAGCACCGGCGCCAAGGCCCTGGACGGCGACGAGGTAGGCGTCGACGGCGAGATCGTGCGGGCGCGTGCGCTGGCGCCTACCGCCGCGGCGAAGAAAGCCGTCTATATCGCGCTGAACAAGCCGGTCGGCATCACCTGCACCACCGAGAAGAACGTCGACGGCAACATCATCGACTTCGTCGACCATCCGCAGCGCATTTTTCCGATCGGGCGGCTGGACAAGGACTCCGAAGGGTTGATCCTGCTGACCAGCAACGGCGATATCGTCAACGAGATCCTGCGCTCGGAGAACGACCACGAGAAGGAATACCTGGTCGGCGTGAACAAGGCAGTCACCGACGAATTCCTCACCGGCATGGCCAGGGGCGTGCGCATCCACAACCAGATGACCCAGCCCTGCCGCACCCGCCGCATCGCGAAATTCGGGTTCTCCATCGTGCTGACCCAGGGCTTGAACCGGCAGATCCGCCTGATGGCTGCCGCGTTCGGTTACCGGGTGACCCAGCTGCGTCGCGTGCGCATCGACAACGTCAAGCTGGCCCATCTGAAGGTCGGGCAGTGGCGCAACCTCACCGAAGCGGAGCTGAAGGGCCTGCTGCCCGGGCGCACGCAGTGGTGATCCCGCGCTTTTCTGTGGGAGCGGCTTCAGCCGCGATGCTTTTCCGGTTGTCCCAAGAGCATCGCGGCTGAAGCCGCTCCCATAACAGCGATCCGCTACGCGGCGGGCAGCGTTTGCAGATCCCAGCGTGGATAAACCTGCACGCTCTCGTCCTGATGCTGGCCGCCGGCCAGGCGGATCGCCCCAGCCAGCGCGATCATCGCGCCATTGTCGGTGCAGAAGTCCAGCCGCGGGAAATACACCTGGAAGCCGTCCTTCGCGCCTGCCGCGGCCAGCTCGCCGCGCAATCTTCGATTGGCGCCGACGCCACCGGCGATCACCAGCCGCTGCGCGCCGCTGGCCTCCAGCGCGCGGCGGCACTTGATGATCAGCGTGTCCACGATCGCCTCCTCGAACGCGCGGGCGACATCGGCGCGGGTCTGTTCGCCCTGATCCGACTTCTGCCAGGCCAGCAGCACCTGGGTCTTCAGGCCGGAGAAGCTGAAGTCCAGTCCGGGCCGATCAGTCATCGGGCGCGAGAAGCGGAATGCGCCGGCGCGGCCCTGCTCGGCCAGCTTCGCCAGCGCCGGCCCGCCCGGATACGGCAGGCCCATCAGCTTGGCGGTCTTGTCGAACGCCTCACCGGCGGCATCGTCCAGCGTGTCGCCCAGGATCGTGTATTGCCCGATCGCCTTCACCTCGACCAGCATGGAATGGCCGCCGGACACCAGCAAGGCCACGAACGGCGGCGCGGGCGGGTTGTCCTCCAGCAGCGGCGCCAGCAGGTGACCTTCCATGTGGTGCACCCCGATGGCGGGCACACCCAGTGCCCAGGCCAGCGCGCGCCCGACGGAGGCCCCCACCAGCAGGGCGCCGACCAGCCCGGGACCGGCGGTATAGGCCACCCCGCCCAGGTCCTGCACGGTCAGCCCGGCCTGGGCCAGCGCCTCGCGGATCAGCGGCAGCAGCTTGCGTACGTGGTCGCGGCTGGCCAGTTCCGGCACCACGCCGCCGTAGTCGGCATGCAGCTTGATCTGGCTGTACAGGGTGTGGGCCAGCAGGCCGCGGCCAGGCGAATCCGGCTCCCAGCGCAGCAGCGCCACCCCGGTTTCGTCGCAGGAGGTTTCGATGCCCAGGACGACGCCGGTTACCGGCTTGTTCGCCGACTTTGAAAATTCTGTGATATCCACGGTATAATTCGCGGCTCGCCCTATTTGACAGTCCCGTACCAGCGGGCAGATTACCACTCGGAGT
>DHXA01000108.1:0-4778 GCA_002413455.1 Rhodanobacter sp. UBA5168
TTCCTCGGCCATCGCAGGAGCGCGACGGGTGACCTTGAGGCCGCCGGGCAGCACGCCGGGCGAACGCAGGCCGCGGTTGACGCAATCCTGCATCGCCTTCCAGATCGTCAGCAGGCCGGCGCGGGTTTCTGCCTCGCTGCGCCACACCGTTTCGTTGGCCATCATCAGCTGCGCGATCGTCATGTCGTGCTGCTTGCACAGCGCGAGCATCTCGTCGCCGCTGCTGAACGGGTAGGGCCGGGCGGTGGTGTCGGCGACGATGCGGTCTTCCGCGGCCTCGTCGGTGTTGACCACGAAGCCGCCGCCGACCGAGTAGTAGTCGCGCGTGGCCAGTTCGTTGCCGTCGGCGTCGTACGCACTGAAGCGCATGCCGTTGGTGTGGAACGGCAGTTTCTGGCGCTTGTTGAAAACCAGGTCGCGTTTTTCCTCGAACTCGACCTCGTGTTTGCCGAGCACGCGCAGGCGCTGGGTCTTGCGGATGCGTTCGAGCGTGGCGGGGATCTGGTCCGGATCGACCGTGTCCGGATGCTGGCCTTCGAAGCCGAGCAGCACTGCCTTGTCGGTGCCATGGCCGCGGCCGGTCATCGCCAGTGAGCCGTACAGTTCGGCGCGTACACGGGTGACCCGGTCGAGCACGCCTTTTTCCTCCAGCCAGCGCTCGGCGAAACGTGCCGCCGCGCGCATCGGTCCGACCGTATGCGAGGAGGACGGCCCGATGCCGATCTTGAACAGGTCGAATACGCTGACGGCCATGGTTGCACTGCTGGGGAAGGGGGTACCAGCTATTCTACGCGGCGTCCCCGCCTTTGGCAGTCCATTCGCAAGCGCATGCCCGACCTGATCCTGTACCAGCGCGACTACTGTCATCTGTGCGATCTGGCGTTGGCCGTGCTGGCCGAAGCGCGCGCACCGGATTTCGACAGTGTATGGGTCGACGACAGCGAAGCGCTGGAACAGCTTTACGGCACGCGCCTGCCGGTGTTGCGTGACGAACGGAACGGGCGCGAGCTGGACTGGCCGTTCGATGCGCCGATGGTCCGGGCGTTTCTCGGCGGCGCACGGTAGCCACGTACTTGTGGGAGCGGCTTCAGTCGCGATGCTTTTTCGTTTTTTGCCGTGACGGAACCAGGAGCCTCGCGACTGAAGTCGCTCCCACATCTGCGATCAGCTATGGCGCGCTTTCAACCGCTTGAGAATTTCCTCGCGCGCCTCGCGCAGGATCGAATCGCGGTCGAGGCCGGCGACGATGTCGGCGACCGCGCGCTTGGCGCCGGTTTCGCCCCAGGATTTGCCGGCGACCAGATAGCGTTCGGCGGCGCGGCCGATCAGCACGGTGGCGTACCAACCCAGCGCGCCCTGCGCGGCAGCGGTGACGACCACCGACAGGCCGGCACTCATGCCTTTCAGTGCGGAAGCGACCAGCTGCATGCCCCAGATCGCACCCATCAAGGCGGCGAGCTGGGCGGAGATCACCGCCACCAGCCGGCCGGATTCGGCGCGGGTCAATGGCAGGCCGTAGACACGCGACAGCTGCACCACCATCGCCGCGTCCAGCCCGGCTGCGGCGAGCAGATCGGCGACGGGAACCGGATTCAGCGCGACCGCCACACCCTTGGCGATGCAGTAGTTGTGGATCAGCTTCGCCGCGACCGCCTGCCGTGTCTGCGCGATGCGCGCGCCGACCTGATCGGTGAGCCGGCCGGCATACAGGCCGGCGTTGATCGCCGACAGCGTCTTGCCTTCGCGCGCGGCGATCGCCAGCAACCTTTCGCGCAAAGCGGCGACATCCGGCGGGCGCGTTTGCTCGTGCGACTGTTCGCGCCCGCGCGCGTCGACTTCGACCACGCGCTGCGCTGCCGGTCGCGCAGCGACGGCAATCACATCCTCGGCACGCACCAGCCCGGCCACGCGCAGGCGCAGATGCGCCAGCAGGTCGGCCAGTTCGTCGGCACCGTAACGATCGGCCTTGTTCAACGCCAGCAGCAATGGGCGCTGGGTGGCGGCGAGCGTCTTCAACGCATCGAGCTCTTCGCGGGTGAGGTCGCCGTCGCCGACGAAGATCACCAGATCGCTGACCTCGGCCACGTCGAACGCGAGACGCTCGCGCGCTTCACCGTCCAGTTCGTTGATGCCGGGTGTATCGATCAGCACCAGTCCGTCGTGCTGTGCTTCATCGAGCATCGCGTGCGCGGCATCAGTGGTGGTGCCATGCAGAACGCCGACGCTGAACGCCTCGCGGCCTAGCAGCGCATTGCCCAGTGCGGACTTGCCGGCGGACACACGACCGAACACGGCGACATGCAGCTCGCCGCGTTCGAGCTTGGCCAGCATGGTCTCGATGCGGCCGAAATCGGCGGCCAGTTCGCTGCGTACCGACGCCGGGATGGTCGGGTCGTCGAGCAGGTTGCGCAGGCTGTCGGCCACCCGGGCCGAGCCCATGACAGCAGGGCGCGGCGCAGGCGTCGAGGGCTTGCCGGTGGCAGGTTTGATCCAGCGGCGCAGGCGCTGCCACAGGTGGTCAGTCGGCATTGCGGCGGATGATTATTTCGGCTCGAGCTGCAGGTGCGCAGTGATCTTCACGGTGGCGCCGATCACCGAGGTGTCGGCGTAGTCGCCGATGCCCACGCCAAAGTCGAGCCGCTGCACGTGTCCGGCCACGTCCAGGGTGGAGCTGCCGGGGCTGTGCGTGCGGAACACCACGCCCAGGCTTACCGGCTTGGTCACGCCGCGCAGGGTGAGCTGGCCGTCCGCGATCACCATGTTGCCGTCGTGGCGGAAACCGGTGGTGACGAAATGCGCGGTGGGGAATTTCGCCACGTCGAAGAAACTCTCGCCGGGCAGGGCGCTCTCCTGATCGGCGTCGCCGGTCTTGGCGCTGGCCAGGGTCACGACCACGTCGAACTTCGCGTGGGCCAGGTCGGCGGGGTCATAGCTTATGGCCGCCGTCCAGTCCTTGAAGTCGCCAGAGAACTCGGCGCCCTGGTAGGTGCCATGGAAGCTCAGATGGCTCAGTGCGGGACGTACGTTGTAGTCGGTGGCCGCGGCGGCGCATGGCAGCGCGAGGGCGAGCAGCAGGATGGCAAGGCGTTTCATGGTCGTTCTCCTTCGGAAGTCGAACCGTTGCGCAAGCGCGCGAACGGCAGCATCCGGCGCAGCACGTTGTCATTGTCCGACAAATGATGCTTCAGCGCCGCACCGACATGCGCCACCAGTACCAGCAGCAGAAACCAGAACAGGTATTCGTGCACGGCATGGGCGAAACCGCGCAGTTCGTCGTTCTTCGCCACCAGCGCCGGCAGGTTGAACAGCTTGAACCACTGCAGCGGCTTGCCGGTGACCGAGTTGAACCACCAGCCGCTGAGCGGCAGTGCCACGATCAACACATACAGCACGCCATGCACGGCCCGCGCAGCCCACTGCTGCCAGCGCGGCGCCGGCTCCTCTCGCGGGTGACCGTCACCCCAGCGCCACAGCACGCGCAACAGCACCAGCGCCAGCACGGTCAGTCCGATCGACTTGTGCAGCGCAAGCCAGTTGATCTTCTGCATCGGCGAATGCGCCAGGTCCATCAGCAGGCCGAAGGCGCCGTTGCCCAGGATGGCCAGCGCGATGATCCAGTGGAAGAACCTGGCGACCGAACCCCATTGGCGATTGTTGCTGCGCAGGCTCATGGCTGCTCCTTCGAAGGTTGACTGGCGTGTTCATCGCGGATCGCCTCGATCTCCAGCCACACGCTCACCTGGTGGCCGATCGAGCCGGCATTGCTGGTGATGCCGAATGCATTGCGATCGAGCAGGGTGGTGGCGGAGAAACCGGCCACGGTGTGCAGGCCGAAGATGGTCTGCGCTGCGCGGTTGAAGGTGAACGGCAGGCTCAGCGGCTGGCTGACGCCACGCAAGGTCAGCAGGCCATGCAGCACGCCGTGATGGTCGTCCTTGCGCTCGACGCTGGTGCTGACGAAGTGCGCGTAGCGGTTGCGTTCGCAGTCGAGCAGGGCCGGTTTGCAGACGCCCTTGTTCCAGTCCGCGTCGCCCATGTCCAGGTTGGCTACATCGATATCCAGTTCGGTGGCCGCGCTGCTCCAGTCGTCCGGGTCGAAGCGCAGCCAGCCCCCGGCGATGTGCAGCCGTCCAAACGGCCGCGAGTAGCCATCGTGATCGATGCTGAAGACGATCTGGCTGTGCACCGTGTCGTAGCGATAGCTGGCGCTGGCGGCGTGCGCCGTGAGCGGCAGCAGGATCGCCGCGAGCCACGGCAGCCAGCTGATTGAGCGTGAGTGGAGCATGGGCGGAAGTCTGGCCGATCCTGACGGGCGGCGCCAGCAGCCTGCGGCGGAACGGATTGTTTCGCTGGCGCGTGCCATGCGCAAGCCGGGCTCAGTGCGTCGCCGGGGGTTCATCGCGTTCACGCCAGGCGTCGACGGTCAGGGTCGCCAGTTGTCGCAGCCGCGTGCTGCCGGCATCGGCGAGCAGTTCCTTCAGGCGCGCGCCGGCATCGCCCTGATCCAGCGTCTGCCGTTCGGCCAGCGAGGCTGCGAGCGCGCGACCCATGGAATCGAAAATCAATGCGTAGGCAAACGCGTGCAGCACGCCACCACCCAGCGTGCCGAGGCCGGGGAACGCCTTCAATGCGTTGCCGGCAACGGCCAGCACGATCGAACTGCCGGTGCGCAGGGTGAGCCGCGCCTGGCGCACGAAATCCTCGATCTGCACCTCGCTGGCGCGCACGCCATACAGATGGGCCAGCTCGCGGGTGAGGCCGGTGGCGAGCACGCCCTG
>DHXA01000108.1:5023-5291 GCA_002413455.1 Rhodanobacter sp. UBA5168
AGGCCGGTGGCGAGCACGCCCTGAATCAGCAGATCGCTGCCCGGTGCCACCGCGGCCATCGCCCCGACCACCGCGCGCCGCGCGTATTTGCGCACGATGCGCTCGGCTTCACCGGCGCGGTTGCGTGCCTCCAGCGTGCCGGTACGTTCGTGCAGGCCGGCCAGCACGGCGTGTTCGCGCAGCCCTTCCAGTGCGTCGGCGCCGGGTGAGGTCAGTCGATCGAGCGCTTTCAGCAGCGGCTCGATCGCGGGCTTGCGCTGGCGCTCGA
>DHXA01000189.1 GCA_002413455.1 Rhodanobacter sp. UBA5168
ATGTGTATAAGAGACAGCGATCGGCCTGTCCGCCAACCTGCGCAAGATGGCCGCCAGCGGCGCGCGCCCGATCCTGTTGGGGCTTGGGGTGTGGATTACGGTGGCGGTGAGCAGCTTGCTGGTGCAGTGGTTGATCGGACAGCTTTGACTGCCGCCACGTCACACCCTCAGGCACTGCGGAACACGGCGGGCCGATGGATCTCCCACGAGCCGGCCACCTGCAGCCACTTCTCCTGCGCAACGGTCGCGGTGCAGGGCCCGAGCGTGCAAATGCGAATCTCGCGCCCGGCCGCCTCCGCCTTCAGCCTGTCCAGCACTTCGCGCAGCATCGTGCCTTTGAACGGCGTGTACAGGTAGAACGCCGTGCCGGCCGAAAGATCGGCCTCCCGCACATCGCCCTGCACGAACGTGGCCCGATCAAGGTTCAGTGCGTGCGCGCAGCGCCGCGCACATTCGACATAGGCAGCTTCCCATTCGATACCGATGCAACGTGCGCCGGTACAGATCGCGGCAAGCAAGGGGACCTGACCCAGGCCCGAGCCAAGATCGATCAATACGTCACGCTCATCCAGTGCGGTGCGCGCGGCCATGTCGAAGATATGCCGCGCCGGTGTGGGTTGGTAAAACACCATCTCTGCGGCCAGTCCGGCAAGCGGGACCTCCGGCTCGTCGATCTGCAGGACGCCGCTGATCAGTTCGTCGAGATGGTCATAGCTGTCGCCACGAACCTCGGCGCCTGCGTCGCGACCCACGGCAGCTGCACGCGCCCATTCAAGCAATCTGTGTGCGCCCGAGCCGTTCCGGATGTCCTGGCGAATGCTCCGGCAGAGCTGGCCGTCGATCGATTCAAGGGCGGCGCACAAGGCTTCGATGCGATGGCGAAGCCCAGCCTCGACGGCTGCTTCAGCATGAACATCGTGAGGCAGGCTGCCGTGGCGCCAGGTCTCCAGACTGTCGAGCACCTCGCTGCGCTCGCGCAGTCGATCCGGTTCGCTCAGCGACCGATCCTGCTCCAGCTCACTGATGATGTCTTGTAGCGCGCGACTCATCCGTCGGTCATTCCTGTTGCTGGTGGAGGACGGACAGCCGCCAACTCACGCCTTGCCCTGCTCCACCAGCGTCAACGCCACCTTGTCACGCAGATACACCGGCAGCGCCAGCTCCGGTGCCTGCACATGCCCAGCCTTGAACTCGCGCATGGCCAGCTCGGCGACGTGCGCGGCCTGCGGATAACGCATGCCGTCGGCCGAGTGCAGGGTGCCGGTGAGGCGCTGGCTCAGCGCGGCGGCATAGGTGGCCCAGCCGCTGCCTACCACCTGCCACGCATCGGCCTCGGGCAACAACAGCGACTCGGCGGTGCAGATGCGTTCCTCATCCAGGGCGATCAGGCCGCCGTTGTCGTCGCGGCGATAGCAGGCGGCGTAGATCTCGCCCATGCGCGCGTCGATCACGGCAAGGATCGCGGTGCCTTCTTCCTCCGGCGCCTCCAGCGCCAGCGCGGCCAGCGAGGAGATGGTGATCACCGGCAGATCCAGCGCCAGCGCCATGCCCTGCGCCAGCGACACGCCCAGGCGCACGCCGGTGAATGCGCCAGGGCCGCGGCCTACCGCGATCGCATCCAGCGCGTGGCGGCCGATCCCGGCTTCGGCCAGCAGCGCGTCGGCCATCGGCAGCACCAGCTCGGTGTGCCGGCGCGGCGCGATCTCGCTGCGCGCGATCAGTTCATCGCCGTGGATCAGGGCGACGGAGCAGGCTTCGGTGGCGGTTTCGATCGCGAGCAGGTTCATGATCGCTCCATGATAGCGGCTGGCGGCGCCGGCGGTTCGGTCGAGGTCGGTCCCGCGGTGATCGGCACGTACGCGTACCAGTCGATGCGGCGGGTCAGATACATCATCAATGCCACCATCACCAGCAGCACCAGTGCGCCGATCAGCAGCGCGTACTGCTCGGCCGCGATCAGTCCGTACAGCATCGCGTAGATCAGCCCCAGCACACCGCCCAGCAGCAGGCCTGCACGCCGCGCGTGCAGCACCGCCGTCGCGTAACCGCCCACGATCAGGGCCACCGCGGCCGCGGCGAGCGCGTAGGCCGGACCGAAACCGATCTGTTCGGACAACGCGAGCAGCACCACGTAGAACGTGGCCAGCGCCGCACCCACCAGCAGGTACTGCACGGGATGGACGCGCAGCCGCTTGAGTATCTCGAACAGGAAGAACGCGACGAAGGTCATCGCGATGAACAGCAGCCCGTATTTTCCCGCGCGCACATTGCGCTGGTACACGTCGACCGGCTGGTACAGCTGCACGCCGAACGTGGATGCCTGCAGCGCCTTGTCCAGGCCGTCGCCCGCATCGGTCCAGTGCTGGCCGTAGCTGCGGTTGAGATCGAGCAGGTGCCAGTGCGCGCTGAAACCCTTGGCGTCGATCGCATGCTCCAGCGGCAGCGCCGCGCCGATGAAACTCGGGTCGCGCCACGGTGCGTGCATCGTCACGTCGGTGCTGCGCGCCAGCGGCAGCAGCTGCAGCGACTCGGTGCCGGCGAGCTTGAGCGTGATCTCCACATCGATCGGCTGATCGGCCAGCGCATCCAGGTCGATCGGCACCACCACGTTCGACCACGGACCGACACGATCGGCCGACGAATCGAAGCGTGCCGGCTTGCCGTTGATGCGCAGCCCGCTCACCTCCTGCAGACCGCGCAGGTCGCCGATCGGCAGCCGTAATTCGGCCTTGCTGCCCTGCCACTGCGCGTTGCTGGCGTGGCGGAACTGGGCCAGATCCTCGACCCGGAACTGCGCGCCGAGCTTCACCGTGGCGACGAATACCGGCGCGGTGTAGATGCCGTAGCTGCGCGTCTGCACGTCCAGCACCGCATCCATCTTCAACTCGTCCGCCAGCATGCTCTCGCTGCCGGCGCGCGTCTGCGGCGGCTGGTTCTCCACCACCGCCAGCTGGCTCAGTGTCGGCACCGTCAGCACCGGGCCGCCCAGTACCTGCTGGCCGCCCCAGCCCTGCGCGATCTGCGCAATCGCGGTCTCGCGCAGCTGCTGGCGCTCGCTCACCAGTCCGCTCACCTGCATCAGCGGTATCGTCATCAGCAACGCCAGCACGCCGATGCCCAGCACCTTGGCCGTCACCGTCTGTGTCCATGCACTCATCGGATCGCACTCCCTTGGATGGAGCGTCGATCACACCAGCGGCAGCGGCGATGCCGCGGGCAGCACCGGGCCGCGAACGGGCTGCAAGATGGCGCACCGCTGACGGTGAAACTTCGCGCCGCCAGCGTGGTCACTGCCAAGATGGGCAAGCCAACCGACCGGAACTGGGGAATGCCATGCGCGTGATCACACGTTTTCTGGCCCGCAACAAGGGCTTCCTCATCTTCATGTTCTGCATGGTGGTCTTTCGCAGCGCCGTCGCCGACTGGAACGTGGTGCCGACCGGTTCGATGCAGCCCACCATCAAGATCGGTGACCGCATCCTGGTCGACAAACTGGCCTACGACATCCGCCTGCCGCTGACCCACGTCTCGCTGCTGCACCTGGCCGATCCGCAACGCGGCGACATCGTGGTGCTCGACTCGCACGTCGCGCAGGAGCGGCTGGTGAAGCGTGTGATCGGCCTGCCCGGCGACACCGTGGCCATGCGCGACAACGTGATCTTCGTCAACGGCCATCCGGCCCGCTATGCCGCCGGTCGCTACGTCGGCATCCACGACGACCTGGAGAACCCGGCGCACTACGAGGTCGAGCGCTACGGTGCCATGCACCACGCGATCCGCCTGTCCGACTACCGCCCCAGTCCGGCCCGCAGCTTCGGCCCCGTGCATGTGCCCACTGGCCAGTACCTGCTGCTCGGCGACGACCGCGACAACAGCATGGACTCGCGCTACTTCGGCTTCTTCCCCCGCAACGAAATCGTCGGCCGCGCCCGCCACGTGGTCGCCTCGCTCGACCCGGAGCACCACTACCTGCCGCGCCGGGATCGCTTCGGCGCCGCACTGGACTGAGCGGGCCGGACATCGTCCACGAACGGCGCGATGGCGCAAGCACGGAGTCCGCCTCCACCCCGCCGGTCTCGCTCCGCGCATCCGCAACCTCGGCCAGTGGCGCAGCCACTTGCTGCACCGTGTGCGCCAGCAGATCGATGCCAGCCACGATTCGCAACTGATCACCCTGCTGCGCGAACTGCGGTCGCTACCCACACCCGGAGCAGACACCTCCGCCGAAACGGCCCCGTCCTCCGCCATCGCCGCGCCGATGCAACTCGAAGTGGACGGTCACGTGCTCAACATGCTCAGCACCACCACCGTCTTCGGCTGCCCGGTCGACATCACCCTCGCCGAGTTGGCGCTCGAGGCGCTCGTGCCGGCGGACGCCGAGACGGCGGAGCGTTGCGGGAGATGGCCGAGAGTTGATGCCACCGGGCACGCGTTCATGCGAAGGACGATCAGAACATGTCGACGACGAGATCGTCGGGCGACAACGCGGCGAGGAAGTCGCGGGCGTCGAACAGTTCGCCCGGAGCCATCACGCCTGCGGCATACGTGGGCGCGCCGGCAATGCGAGCGACGGCTTCGACAACCAGCGGCGCCGTGACAGCATAGATATCCCGGCCGCGCGCCACCGCACGCCGCTCCTCGCCACCCTTGCGCACGATCACGTCCGCCATGAAGACCTGGGCAGAGCGTCCGCTTTCATCGGCCGCAGTAGGTGGCCCGACGGCGGGATCGCGCAGGTCTTCCAGCGGCGCGAGATTCATGTACGAGTGGATCTCCGCCGCACGCAGGTGCCGCGATATCGTGATGATTTCGGACAACGGCAGGGCGACGACGTCCTGCGTTCCAAAGGGCGCCGGAAATGACCATGTACGCGTGGGTGGCGGATCCGCCAGCGGCACCAGCCGATGGTTCGCGTACACCACGCGTTGCGAAGTATTGCGTTGACCGGTGACACGGGTGCCGCGCGTCGGTTGCCAGCTGTCGAGTGCGATCGCGACCTGGATTTCGTCGGCGCGGATCCAGTCCCCCATCGCCGCCGTCGCCAGCAGGTCGGCCAATCCACCGTAGAAGGCCATGGCCGGAACGACCACCACCCCTGCGGCACGCGCAGGCTCGCTGAAGTGTTCGAATGTGGCGAGTACCGGCGCCTGCTCGGCCGCCAGATCGAAATAGTGGATGCCGGCACGCAATGCGGCTTCGATGACCGGTGCCGTCGTATCGAGAAAGGGGCCTGCGCAGTTGATGACTGCCGTCGCGCCCGCCAGCGCGCGGTCCAGCGACACGGGATCCTCGACCGAGGCAACCCGTGTCTCGAGTTCGCCGTACTTGTCCCGGCAGGCACGCAATGCGGTCGCGTCGCGACCGGAAAGGATGGGTGTCCATCCGCGCTTGAGCAGGTGCGCCACCACGAATTGCGCGGTGTGGCCGCCGGCACCGAATACGGCGACGGTCCGTGGCTGCTTCGCGGTCGGACGCGTGCCCGCGGTGGCAGGCTTGCCGGATATCGATGTCATGTCAGTCTCCTGTGTCGGTTGGATCGGTCACGCCCCACAAGCGGCGTGCCTCGGCGGCGATAAGCTCGGGAAATTCCTCGGGGAAGAACAATTTCGCACCCGGCACGTAATGCACGCCGCGCGAATTTCCCGCCGTGCGGGCCAGATGGGCCGCGTTGTCCGGCGAGAAGATCGTGTCCCCGGTGCCCCATGCGATCCGCACGGGGACCCTGCTGCGACCGATCGCCGCCTGCACGCCCGCCAGCACGTTGTTCTCGAGCGCCAGGGCGTAGGCATGCGTATGTGCAGGGTCGCGCACCAGCGGCCCCAGGTACATCTCGATCGAAGCGTCCGTGAGGTTTTCAGGGTGCGTGAACGTCATGCCGCCCAGTCCCCCGGCCGATCGCGCCAGCGGCTTGTCGGCAAGCCACGGCGCCAGCCATTGCTTCACGAACTGTCCCTCGTGCGCCAGCGCGATGACGGGTTTCATCGCTGGCGGCGGACAGTCGATCTCGGTATCGCAGTTGGTCAGCAGCAGACTGCGCACCCGTTGCGGATGGTGCGCAAGAAACAGCTGGGCGATGGCTCCGCCGCTGTCGTTCGCGACCAGATCGACACGGTCGATCGACAACGCATCCAGCAAGACCGAGAGCATGTCGCCCTGGTCCGCCGGAGCGACGCCCTGGCCCTCGCGCACCTGCGTGTAGCCAAGCCCGAGAAAGTCCGGAGCGATGCAACGGCGGTATGCCGACAGCCGTTCCAGCGCACCGCGCCACTGGAACCCGTTCAGTGGAAATCCGTGCAGGAACAAGGCAGCCTGGCCGGCGCCGCGCTCGACCAGCGCGATGCGGCCGAAACGGGTCGGCACGAACTGTCGGGCGGCGCTGAACGCCGCCGCATCCAGCGGCTTTCCCCTTCGGGTTGGTACTTTCGTCGCGAACGCTGCGGATGGCAGCATGGAAAATGCCGCACCCGCAGCGCCCGCACCGGCGATCAGCCCGAGAAACCGTCTGCGTTGCATGGTCACCTACTCCGCGCGCCAGGCGGTGCCATCCACCCGTTCGCCGCCATGGCGTTCGCGTCTGGGGTGCAGTCGCGCGCTGCACAGGTCTTACCGGTCATGGCACAAGCTCCATCGTCAGCCCGCGTTTCGGACAGGCCTCAGAAGACCACGTCGCGCGCGCCCCCGCTGTCGAAATCTTTAGTGCTTTTCAGCGGCGTCTGCCAGGTGGCGTGGGGCGGTCCAGAGCGAAGCGTCGGCGGACACCCGTGGACTCGGTGGCGTTCTATGGCGCCACCAGCGTCCCCTGATGGAACACGATCTGCCATCCGCCTTCATGGCGTCGCCAGATCGTGCTGCGCCGGCTCACCCGTTCGCCCTGCTTCAGCGTGTAGGTGAGCAGGTACGCATCCGGCCCGAGTTCGCGGCAGTGGAAGTCACGAGTGATCCAGGTGTGCTCGGAAGGATCGGGGGCGCGGTGTTCCAGTACGTCGAGGACATGGGCACGGCTATAGCGCCGGCCGGAAGCGCCGATTTCCCAGAAGTCGGTCGCGGCCATACGCTCGTAGTCGGCGCGGGTGCTGCCGAATTCGGGACGGTGGAAGATCGGCTCGCGGCGGCGCAGTTCGTCGAGCACGCCGAGCAGTTCGGGGGCCGTCGTGAGTTCGGGTTCCATCGCGGTCGTCATCGCATCTGGTGGCAGGGGCAGGCAGCCATGCATGCGTTCAAGCGGGCGGCTGCCACAGTTCGATGCGCGTGCCCTCCGGGTCCATGGCCCAGCCGAAGCGGCCGTACTCGCTGCTGTCCACGCGCTCGTCCACTTCGACGCCGGCAGCGCGCAGTTGCGACAGCAGCGTGTCGAGATCGTCGACGCGGAAATTGATCATGTACGGCTGCGTGCTGGGAGCGAAATAGTCCGTGTCAGCAGCGAACGGCGACCACAGCGTGTAGCCGGTGCGCTGTTCGTCTTCGTTGAAGCGTACGCCGCCCCAGTCCTCGACGCTCAGCCCGAGATGCTTCGCGTACCACGCCGACAGCGCAGCGGGATCGCGTGATTTGAAGAAAATGCCGCCGAGTCCGGTCACTTTTGCCATCGTTCAATCCTCGCTGAAGATGCCGCTTACCCTAGCCCTTTCCCCCACCGCAAGCGGCGGGAGAGAGGGGATCGGTTGCATCATCAAGGAATGCCTGCACATCCGCCATATCCCGCGTGCGCGGCATCGGTGGAATACTGGCCAGGAACAGACGTCCATAACCCTTGCTGGTGAGGCGCGGGTCGCACAGCACCAGTACCCCACGGTCGTGCACGTCGCGGATCAAACGCCCCGCCCCCTGCTTCAGCGCAATCACCGCGCTGGGCACCTGCCATCCCATGAAGGGATTGATGCCGGACTGTTCCAGCGCCGCCAGTCGCGCCATCAGCACCGGATCGTCCGGCGCAGCGAACGGCAGCTTGTCGATCACCACCACGCTGAGCGCCTCGCCGACCACGTCGACGCCTTCCCAGAAACTCGCCGCACCCAGCAGCACGCCATGGCCGCTGGCGCGGAATTCCTCCAGCAACCGTGGCCGCGGCGCGGTGCCCTGCACGAACAGCGGCCACGGCACCCTGTCCTGCAGCAGCTCGGCGGCCCGGCGCAGCGCACGGTGCGAGGTGAACAGCAGGAACGCGCGCCCGTGCGAGGCACGCAACACCGGCAGCACCGACTCGATCACCTGCTCGGTGTAGTCGCGCGCATTCGGGTCGGGCAGGTTCGAGGGCAGGTAGCACAGTGCCTGCCGTGCGTAGTCGAACGGGCTGCCAAGGCTCAGCGTGCGCGGATCGTCGAGGCCGAGCTGGCGCGCGAAGTGGTCGAAGTTGCCGGCCACCGACAGCGTGGCCGAGGTGTGGATCCACGCCGCCTGGGTGCGTTCGCGCAGGCCGCGCATCGGCACCGCCAGATCCAGCGGCGTGGCGTACAGCGCGAAGCCGCGCGGAAAGGTTTCGTACCAGCGCACGTCCTGGTCGCCGTGCGATTCGACGATGCGGTCCAGCCGTTCGGTGAACAGCTCGGCGCGCTCGTGCAGGTTGGCGAAGCCGCGCGAGCGCTCGGCCTGCGAGGCCAGCAGCTCGGCCAGCGTGGC
>DHXA01000078.1:0-626 GCA_002413455.1 Rhodanobacter sp. UBA5168
CCTTCGCCGGAATGACGACTGGGAGGTTGGTGACAACCCTTCACCCCACCATTTTCCAGACAGAAGTCCCGCGAAGCACCCCACCCTACCGATACCGCGCCTCGATCAAATCCAGTTCTCGCACCAGCTTCCGCGACGTCTCATCGGAAATCTGGAAATGCCGCGCCAGACTGAAAATCTCCCCACGTTCCGCCTGTAACGCCGCCAGCCGCAGCGCACGTTCCGCCTGATCCGCCTTGCGCAACTGCCCCGCCTCGCGATCCGAGATCGCCTCGCCACTCAAGCGACGCTCGTAGCTGCCGGTGAGACGGGCGGCAGCCTGCGTGTAGACCGCGACATCGGCGGCGCCGGCATGTTCGACCAGCTCATGCTGGGCCTTCTCGATCGCGGCAATGGCCTTGGTCGCGGCCGCGTGGCGCGCATGATCCTCTTCGCGCTGCGTCGCTGGCTCTGCCGGCAACTGCAAGCCCTTCAGCAACGGCGGCAGGGCGATGCTCGCCAGCAGCAAGGTCATCAGGATCACCGAGGCGGCCAGGAACACCACCAGCTCACGCGCGGGGAACAGCGTCTGGTCCGGCATCAGCAGCGGCAGGGTCAGCACGCCGGCCAGGGTGATGGCGCCGCGC
>DHXA01000078.1:798-7118 GCA_002413455.1 Rhodanobacter sp. UBA5168
GGTGATGGCGCCGCGCACGCCCGCCAGTGTGGTCGCCACGATCAGCCGCCAGTGCGGCTTGTCGACCGATTCGCCACGCCGGCGCGCCCAGAACCGCGGCAGCCATAGCGACACCCACACCCAACTGAAGCGCAACACGGCCAGGCAAAGATTGATCGCCAGCGCGTAGACCAGCAGCCACCACGGATTGAAGTGGCCGCTCTGCTCCACCGAGGCGATGGCCGCCTGCAGGATGCCGGGCAGCTGCTCGCCCAGCAGCACGAACACGATGCCGTTGAGGGCCAGCTGCACGGTGTTCCAGACTGCGGCACGCTGCACCCGCGTGGTGGCCAGCGCGCGACCGCTGAGCTCCACGTAGCTCATCGTGATGCCCGCGGCGACCGCAGCCAGGATGCCGGAGGCGTGCGCATGTTCGGCCAGCAGGTAGGCGCCGAACGGAATCAGCAGGCTGATCAGGATCGGCGTACCGCTTTCTTCGCCGAACTTTCGCGACAGCCAGCGCTGCACGAAGCTGATCGACGCGGTGACCAGCACGCCGATGCCCACGCCCACCACGGCCAGCCACAGGAACGTCATCGACGCCGACGCCAGCGAGAACACCCCGGTCACCGCGGCGGCGACGGCAAACTGGAAACAGACCAGGCCGGTCGCATCGTTGAGCAGCGACTCGCCTTCCAGAATATGCATCAGGCGTTTGGGAATCGACACGCGCGCGGCGATCGAGGACACCGCGACCGGATCGGTCGGCGACACCACCGCGGCCAGCGCAAACGCCACCGCCAGGGGCATCGTCGGGATCATCCAGTGGATCAGGAAGCCGGCGCCGACCACGGTGAACACCACCAGCCCCAGCGCCAGTTCGAGGATCTGCCCGCGGTCGCGCAGCAAGCCGTCCTTGGGAATGCGCCAGCCATCGAGAAACAGCAGCGGCGGCAGGAACAGCAGGAAGAACGTCTTCGGCTCCAGCGTCACGCCGTGGTTGAGCACGCCGGCGATGCCGGCACCCAGCCCGATCTGCACCAGCGGCAGCGGCAAGGCGAGCGGTAGTACACGTACCAGGTAACCGCTGGCGACCACCGCAAGCAACATCGCCAGGACCAGTTCAATTGAATTCACGCGGAACTTCCAGATGACTCGGGGGCCGACCGCGCTTGAGTGTGACGACAGCGACCGCAACGCAACGATCACAGCGCGCTGCCAGCAGCGATCCAGCGCACGCCGAAGGGTAACTGGTCGAGGGTAGCCGGCGCAGATTCGATTACGGTGAAAGCGTCGCGTGCGGTAAGCAGCTAGATCCGCTCAGCGGGATACAGCCACCGCGACTGGGTTTGCGTCAGCAACCGGGGCGGTCCGGAATTTTCATGCCACAACGCGGCACACACTCGGCAGCGCATCAGGAAGCTGGGTGCCTCGGGGTTCGTCGCCACGCGCTCGAAACGGTCGTAGGGCGCGTGGTAGCCGGATTGGCATTCGGTGCAGAGCATGTGGGCCAGAAGTTGAAGAGGCATCAGTAATGACCCGGCCGATGGCAGCGACTCATTCGGGATCGGCAGTCTACCCTGCCGGCACCGCCAGCGAGCGGTTCGCAGCCATGCTACAGAACAGCCTCGAGTCCCTTGCGATCAATCAGGCTCAGCAACTTCAGCGAAGGGCCGCTGGGTTTTTTCTCGCCGATTTCCCACTTCTGCACGGTGGAGATGCTGGTGTTAAGCACAGCGGCGAAGACGGCTTGGCTGAGCTTCGAGTTCTCACGGATCGACTTGATCTTGCTCGCGCCAATGGCCGGTACGGCGAGATCGCTAAGCGCGTCGTACTCGTGCATGCGGCGCTTGCTGATCATGCCAGCATGATGCAGTCCCACAGCCGTCTCTCGCACTTCGGCAAGAATTCGACTCTCACGGATTTTTTTTGTCATGGCTATCTCCACAAGTTCACCAGCCTTCAGCACGGCTGCAATGGCGGCGGCATCCTGAGCAAGAAGGTCCGACGCCAGCTCCTGCAATGCGCGGAGCTCGTGTCTATCAATGTTGGCTCGTTCGTTCTTGTCAAAACCAAAGATGAAGTACCAGCGATCACCTTTATTGGTGGCAACAATGGTCCGTGCGCTTCCGCGCTTTCCATGGCCGGGCAAGGCAACCCGCTTCTTGACTACATGACCGCCCAGATCGGCGTCGATCAAACCTGCTTCCATCTCGGTCACGGATTGGCTCAGGTCGGCATCGACCAAACCTGTTTTCTTCATCCAACGGCTGAACGTCCTTGTCCTGAAGATCCGTTTCATGTCACTTACCATACCACCAGGTGATAGGGTTTTCACCACGCTGCAAATGGAACCTTCTCCGACCCAAGTCAAACGATGAGTAGGCGACAAACAAAAGGCCCGCCGAATGGCGGGCCTTTTGTTGTGGACCAGACACGCTGCTGATTAACCCAGCAACACCCGGTTCAACCGCTGCACGAACGCGGCCGGATCCGGCAACTGCGCGCCGGCGGAAATCTCCGCCTGCTCCAGCAGCAAGGTGGCCAGGTCACGCGCCTTGCCTTCGTCGGCTTCGGTCTCGACGCGCTTGACCAGAGGGTGCGCCGGATTGATCTCCAGCGTCGGCTTGGAGTCGGGCATCTCCTGTCCGGCCTCGCGCAGCAGACGCGCGAGATGCGGCGCCATCTCGTAATCGCTCAGGGCCAGGCACGACGGCGAGTCGGTCAGACGTGCCGACACCTTCACCTCGCCCACGCGATCGCCGAGCAGGTCCTTGAGTTTCTTCAGCAGCGGCTCGGCTTCCTTGGTGGCCTCTTCCTGCTTCTTCTTGTCGGCCTCGTCCAGTGGCACCTCGCCCTTGGCGACGCTCTTGAGCTTCTTGCCTTCGTACTCGCTCAGGGAACCGATCATCCATTCGTCGATGCGGTCGGACATCAGCAGCACTTCGATGTCCTTGGCCTTGAACGCTTCCAGCTGCGGGCTGCCGAACGCCGCGGCATAGCTGTCGGCGGTGATGTACCAGATCGCGTCCTGGCCGACGGCCATGCGGCCGATGTAGTCGTCCAGCGAGGTGGTCTGATTGGTGCCGTCGCCCTTGGTGCTGGCAAAGCGCAGCAGTTTGGCGATGCGCTCGCGGTTGTTGGCATCTTCGCTGATGCCTTCCTTGAGCGTGTTGCCGAACGCCTTGTAGAAGGTGGCGAATTTCTCCGGCTCGTCCTTCGCCAGCTTCTCGATCAGGTCGAGCACGCGCTTGACGCAGGCGGCCTTGATGCGCTCGAGCTGGCGGTTGTGCTGCAGGATTTCGCGGCTGACGTTGAGCGGCAGGTCGTCGGCGTCGACCACGCCGCGCACGAAACGCAGGTAGTTCGGCAGCAGTTCCTCGGCGGCGTCCATGATGAAGACGCGCTTGATGTAAAGCTTGAGCCCCTTGCGCTCGTCGCGGCCGCCCATCATCAGGTCGAACGGCGGCTGCGAGGGGATGTACAGCAAGGTGGTGAAGCTCTGGCTGCCTTCGACGCGGTTGTGCGTCCACGCCAGTGCGTCGTTGAAATCGTGGCCGAGCGACTTGTAGAAGCTCTGGTAGTCCGCGTCGCTGATCTCCGACTTCGGCTTGGTCCACAGCGCCGAAGCCGCGTTGATGGTTTCGAATTCGTCGGTGGGCTTGCCGTCTTTCTCAGTCGGCATGCGGATCGGGAAGGCGACGTGGTCGGAGTACTTGGTGATCAGCGAGCGCAGCTGCCAGCGCTTGAGGAACTCGTCCTCGTCCGCCTTCAGATGCAGGATGACGGAGGTACCGCGATCACCCGAGGTGACCGCCTCCAGCGAATATTCGCCCTTGCCGTCGCTCTCCCACTTCACGCCCTCGCCCGCTGGCGCATCGGCGCGGCGGGTGATGACGGTGACCTTGTCCGCCACCACGAAGGCGGAATAGAAACCCACGCCGAACTGGCCGATCAGCCGCGCGTCGGCCTTCTGCTGGCCCGACATCGCTTCGAGGAAACGCCTGGTGCCGGAGCTGGCGATGGTGCCGATGTTGGCCACCACCTCGTCGCGGTTCATGCCGACGCCGTTGTCGCGGATGGTGACGGTGCGCGCGTCCGGATCCCAGCTCACGTCGATGTGCAGCTCGCTGTCGCCGGCCATCAGCTCCGGCTTGGCGATCGACTCGAAGCGCAGCTTGTCGCAGGCGTCGGAGGCGTTGGAGATCAGCTCGCGCAGGAAGATTTCCTTGTGCGAGTACAGCGAATGCGTGACCAGGTGCAGCACCTGGGCGACTTCGGCTTCGAATTTGCGGGTTTCGGCGGGTGCGTTCATGCGTGGATGTTCCGTTGTTGCGTGGATGTTGAATGGGCTGGCTCGTCCTTCGGGCGCGGGCCGGAAGGACGGGTCTGAAGTTTACGGCCCGACGTGTTTAGGCGGCGCTCTGCAGCGCGGCGATGCGCTCGTCCAGCGGCGGATGGCTCATGAACAGTTTCTTGAAGCCGTCGGCCAGCGGGCCGGAGATGCCGAACGCGGCGATCGTGGACGGCAGTGTGCTGGCGCCGTGGTTCGCCTGCAATCGCTGCAGGGCCGAGATCATCGCGCCGCGGCCGGCGAACTGCGCGCCCGCCGCGTCGGCGCGGAACTCGCGCCAGCGCGAGAACGCGGCGACGATCATCGAGGCGAACAGGCCGAACACGACCTGCAACACCATCACCGCCACGAAGTAACCGATGCCGCCGCCGCGGTTGTCGCGGCCGCCGCTCATCCAGTTGTCGACGGCGCGGCCCACGATGCGCGCAGCCAGGATCACCAGCGTGTTGAGCACGCCCTGGATCAGGGTCAAGGTGACCATGTCGCCATTGGCGACGTGGCCGATCTCGTGGCCGAGCACGGCGCCGACCTGTTCGCGATCCATCTGCTGCAGCAGGCCGGAGCTGACCGCGACCAGCGCGCTGTTCTTCGTCATGCCGGTGGCGAACGCGTTCATTTCCGGCGCGTCGTAGATCGCCACCTCGGGCATGCCGATGCCGGCAAGCTGCGCATGGCGACGCACGGTGTCGACCAGCCAGCGCTCGGTCTCGTTCTGCGGCTGGGTGATCACCCGCGCGCCGGTGGACCACTTGGCGATCATCTTGGACATCGCCAGCGAGATGAAGGCGCCGCCCATGCCGAACACGGCGGCAAACGCCAGCAGGCCGCCCATGCCGCCATAGCCGCGGCTGGCGGCCATCTGGTCGATGCCGAACAGGTGGCAGACGATGCTCAGCAGGAACAGGACGGCGAGGTTGGTACCGATGAACAAGGCGATGCGACGCATGGCTGTCTCTCTTGGGTGTGGCAGTCATGAAGGGGATACGCGCCGATGTCGACACTGGTGCGTGAATGAAAATTCGGGGCACGGGTGCACAGTTTCAAGGGTGCGTGGTGTCTGTCGACGGCAGATGTGTGCCTTAAAATGGCCGCATGACCTACCGCGGCCGCTTCGCCCCCTCGCCTACCGGACAACTGCATTTCGGCTCGCTGGTGGCGGCCGTGGGCAGCTGGCTCTGCGCACGGCGGGCCGGCGGGCAATGGCTACTGCGGATGGAGGATATCGACCCGCCGCGCGAGGTCGCCGGCGCGGCGGCCGGCATCCTCGCGGCGCTGCCGGCATTCGGGCTGGTGGCCGATGCGCCGGCGCTGTTCCAGTCGCAGCGCATCGCGGCGTATGACGTGGCGTTCGAGCAGCTGCGCGCGGCCGGCCAGTTGTTTCCGTGCTGGTGCAGCCGCAGCGAACTCGCTGCCGGGGGCGGCTTGCACCGCGACGCGCGATGCGTGGCCGCGGCCGATCCGGATCGGCTGCCCGCGTGGCGCCTGCGTGTACCCGATATCGAGATAACGTTCGACGATGCGCTGCAGGGGCCGCAGCAGGAGAACCTGCGCGAGAGCGTCGGCGATTTCGTGATACGCCGCGCCGAGGGTGTCTATTCCTACCAGCTGGCGTGCGTGGTGGACGATGCCTACCAAGGCATCACCGAAGTGGTGCGTGGCCGCGACCTGCTCGATTCCACCGCGCGGCAGATCTGGCTGCAACGCTGCCTGGGCCTGCCGACGCCGGCGTATCGGCACCTGCCGCTGGTGGTGGGTGCGGATGGCCGCAAGTTGTCCAAATCGGAGCAGGCCTGTCCGGTCGATCCGGCCGACCCGTTACCCACGCTGCGGCAGGTACTGTCCTTCCTGCACCTGCCGGTACAGGCGGGCGCGGCGGACGCACGGAACCTGCTGGCGCACGCGCTGGCGAATTTCGATCCCGCGCTTTTGCCGCATTGCAGCGGTCACTCTGCCGGCTGAAACGCTATAAAGCAGGTTATGTATCGAC
>DHXA01000078.1:7410-26096 GCA_002413455.1 Rhodanobacter sp. UBA5168
GCAGCAAAGCCTTGGCATGCTCCGGATACAGCCCTCTGCTTCACCTCACAGGAGATCAAGGACATGACTCAGCGTACGGCACTGGTCACCGGCGGCACCGGCGGTATCGGCAGCGCGATCGTTCGTTACCTGGCCGGCCAGGGACACAAGGTCGTCACCAACTACCGCGACGCGGCCAAGGCCGAGGCATGGCGCCAGGCGATGGCGAAGGACGGCATCGAGGTATGCATGGTGCAAGGCGATGTCTGCGACCCGGTCGCCAGCGAGGCGATGATCCGCAAGCTCGAGGAGACCTGCGGGCCAGTCGAGATCCTGATCAACAACGCCGGCATCACCCGCGATACCACCTTCCACAAGATGACCTACGAGCAGTGGACGGATGTGGTGAGCACCAACCTGAACGCCTGCTTCAACGTCACCCGTCCGGTGATCGAGAGTATGCGCGCGCGCAAGTGGGGCCGCATCGTGCAGATCAGCTCGATCAACGGCCAGAAAGGCCAGTACGGCCAGGCCAACTACGCCGCCGCGAAGGCCGGCATGCACGGTTTCACGATTTCGCTGGCGCAGGAGAACGCGAAGTTCGGCATCACCGTCAACACCGTCTCGCCCGGCTACGTCGGCACCGACATGGTGATGGCCGTACCCGAGGAAGTGCGCGAGAAGATAGTGGCGCAGATTCCGGTCGGGCGGCTGGGGCGGCCGGATGAAATCGCGCACGCGGTGGCGTTCTTCACAGGCGAGCAGGCCGCCTGGATCACCGGGGCGAACCTCGCGATCAACGGCGGGCATTACATGGGCTGGTGATCTTTGCTTCCTCTCCCCTGCGGGGAGAGGAGACCACTGAGCCGCCCGTTCGACGGCTCATTGGCCCAGCAATTTTTCGAGCACCTTGCCCACCGCCGCGAATGCGAACGCCCCGGTGACATGCGTGGCGGCGCCAAGACCGCCACCGCAGGCAAGATTCAACGCATCGCCACCCGGCGGCCGATTGCCGCACACCGTGCCGTCCGGCTGCGGGTACTGCACGTTCTGCAGCGAATAGACGGCTGACACGCCGAAGTAGCGATCCGGGTTGCGCGGAAAGTTGAAATCCGTGCGGAGCTTTTTGCGGATCAGGCTGAACATCGCATCGTGCTCGGTGCGGGACAGGTCGCGCACGCGGATCTGGGTGGAGTCGGTGCGCCCGCCCGCCGAACCGACGCTGACGATCGGCAACTTGCGGCGCCGGCACCACGCAATCGTCTCCAGCTTCACCCGGAACGCGTCGCAGGCATCCAGCACCACGTCGTAGCCGCGGTCGAGCAGCTCGTCCAAAGTGGATGGCGTAAGAAAGCGTTCGATCGCCTCCAGCCGGATCGTCGGGTTGATCGCATGCGCGCGCGCGGCGATCACGCCGACCTTGGGTTTGCCGTACTCGCCATCCAGCGCATGCAGCTGGCGATTGGTATTGGATACGCAGACCTCATCGGCGTCGATCAGGGTGAGCCGGCCCACGCCGCTGCGCGCCAGCGCTTCGGCGGCCCACGAACCCACGCCACCGATGCCGATCACGCAGACATGTGCGTGCGCCAGCGTGGCCACGCTGCCGGTTCCATACAGGCGCTCCACGCCGGCGAAACGCTCGGCCGGGAACTCCACCCCGCTCATGCCGGCACGCTGGTGGTGGGGGATCTGATCGTTTGTGGGTGCGTCACGGGGCTGCCCTGTTGCGGTGTGTGGGTCATTTTATCGCGCGCACGTGGCTGCAATGCATCGGCGCGGGTTATTCTCGGCGACTCGTTTGCCAACCATGGAATCGAACAATGCGCGTTGCTCTGATGATCTTGCTGGGGCTGGCGATCGGCGTGCTCGGCACGGCCCAAGTCATGAATGTGCTGGCTGCGCGCAATCCGATGCCGAAAGCGGTGATGGTGACGATGGGCTACCACATGGGCGAACTGAGCCATGCGCTGAAGGCCAGGCAGTGCGACGCGGCGAACAGCCAGCACCACCTGCAGCGCATGCAATCCACCGCCACCGACATCGTGCCGGTGTTCGGCATCGACGAGAAGATGTTCACCGACAAGGCCGGCGAGCTGCAGACCCATCTGCAACAGGCCGTGCAGGCGGCACCTGCGGATTGCGCCGCCCTGGCCGCCGCGATCAAGCCGATCGGCGACACCTGCAAGAGCTGCCACCAGCAATACCGCTGAGGCAGCGGAAGCGGGCTGCGCTTAGAAGCTGACTTTCCCGCGCAGCATCTGCCCGTACATCACCCAGTCGCCGAGCAGGCTGTACAGCGGGTGCTTGAACGTGGCCGGGCGGTTTTTCTCGAAAACGTAGTGGCCGATCCAGGCGCAGCCGTAACCGAACACGGGCATCAGCCACAGCCAGCCCGGCCGGCCAGTGAACAACGCCACCAGCACCACGGCGATCACCAGCGTGCTGCCGATGAAATGCAGGCGACGACAGCGGCGGTTGCTGTGCTCGCCCAGATAGAACGGGTAGAACTCGGCGAAGCTGTTGAAGCCGGACATGATTCTGCTCCACGAATACCCAACCCGATTCTGCCACGCCCCCGCCACTGCCCTCCTGTGGGAGCGGCTTCAGCCGCGATGCTTCTAGCGACAATCTCCCTTCGGCATCAGGAGCATCGCGGCTGAAGCCGCTCCCATAACGGCGGTGCGACGCGACGGCCGGTCAACCCGCTAGGCAGGCAACGGGATGAACTCGTCCTCGTCACCCGGCACCTTCGGAAACCGCTGCGCCAGCCAATCGGCCTTGGCCTGCTCGATCCGTTCGCGCGTGCTGGCCACGAAGTTCCACCACAGGTGGCGCTCGCCATCCAGCGGCGCGCCGCCGAACAGCATCAGCCGGCTCGCTTCGTGCGCACGCAACGGCGGCGCCGATGCGCCCGCCTGCACCGCCATCTGGGCAACGCCGATTTCCAGACTGCCCCAGCGGACCGCGCCCTCGACCACGTGCACGCCGCGTTCGGCATGCTCCTGCGGCAACACCAGCTCCGCGCCGGCGTCCAGCGACACCTCCAGGAAGAACATCGGCGCGAACACCTTCACCGGCGAACGCTCGCCGTAGGCGCTGCCGGCAATCAGCACGGCCTCCACACCCGGCTGCCGGATCTGCGGCAGCGCGTCGCGATCGTGGTGATGGAATTCCGGATCCACCTCGGCATCGGCCTGCGGCAGCGCCACCCAGACCTGGATGCCGTGCAGCTTGTGGCCGTCCTGACGCTGCTGTGGCGGGGTGCGCTCGGAGTGCACGATGCCGTGACCGGAAGTCATCCAGTTCACCTCGCCGGGGCGGATGTCGGCCAGGCTGCCCAGGCTGTCGCGATGACGGATCGAGCCGTCGAACAACCAGGTCACCGTGGCCAGACCGATATGCGGGTGCGGGCGTACGTCCATGCCCTTGCCTGCAGAGAACGTCGCCGGCCCGATGTGATCGAAGAACACAAACGGGCCGACATGGCGTGCCTGCAACACCGGCAACATGCGTCGCACCATGAAACCATCGCCCAGGTCGTGCACGCGGGCGTCGGCAATCAGCGTCGGGGTGGCTTCCATCACGTGTTCCTCGGTTCACCAGGCCCGTTGATATTGCACCGGCGCCTTGATCTGCGCACCCAGCAGTTGTGCCGCCCGGCGTGGAAAATAGGGATCGCGCAGGCTTTCGCGAGCCAAAAGCACGACATCGGCCTCGCCGTTGGCGACGATGGCGGCGGCCTGTTCCGCTTCGGTGATCAGGCCCACCGCGCCCGTGGCGACTCCGGCCTCATGCCGGATGCGTGCCGCAAACGGCACCTGGTAGCCCGGCGCCAGCGGAACCGTCACATGCGGCAGCAGACCACCGCTGGAGACGTCGACCAGATCCACGCCCAGCGGCTTCACCTGCCGCGCCAGCTGCACGCTCTGTTCGACATCCCAGCCGCGCGGGCCATCGGCCGGCGCCCAATCGGTGGCCGAGACGCGCAGCCACAGCGGCAACTCGGCCGGCCATACCTCACGCACGGCGGAAACGATCTCGCGCACGAGGCGGCTGCGGTTGTCGAAACTGCCGCCGTAACGATCGCTGCGCTGGTTGCTCAGCGGCGACAGGAACTGATGCATCAAGTAGCCATGCGCCGCGTGCAGCTCGATCAACTCGAAACCAGCCGCCAACGCGCGCTGCGCGGTCGCGCGGAAATCCGCGATCACCGCCGCGATGCCGGCTTCGTCCAGTGCCTGCGGCGTCTGCCAGCCCTCGTCGAACGGCAACGCCGACGGTGCCACGGTCTGCCAGTCACCCTGCCCGGCCGGCACCGGGCCGTGTCCTTCCCACGGCCGCAACGTGCTGGCCTTGCGCCCGGCATGCGCGAGTTGCACGCCAGCGACCGCACCCTGCGACTTGATGAATCGGGTGATCGGCTGCCACGCCTCGACCTGGGCCTGATTCCACAAGCCGGCGTCCTGCGGCGAGATGCGGCCCTGCGCGGATACCGCGGTGGCCTCGGCGATCACCGCGCCCGCGCCGCCCACCGCGCGGCTGCCCAGATGCACCATGTGCCAGTCGTTCGGCACGCCATCGACAGCCGAGTACTCGCACATCGGCGACACCACCAGACGATTGCGCAGACTGAGGCTGCGCTGGGGAAACGGATCGAACAGATTCATCGGTGCATCCGGCGAGGCGGGGTTGGCCCACCGAGATGCAGGCGGACGTCCACCGAATCAAGCATCGGTGTCGCTCCGTGCGGTGAACGCTGTGTCGCGTGCGGCGATCCACGTGGCGATGCGCGTGGCGATCGGCGCTGGCGCTTTCATCCAGCTGAAATGATCGGCCGAGCCGCCAAGATCCTGCGGCGTGATGACGTCCATACGGCGATCGCCCGATCCCAGCTTGCCCAGCAGCCAGTCCAGCGATGCCGGTGGCCCGAGCCAGTCGTCGCGCAGGCGCAGGGCCAGCGAAGGAAGGTGCAGCGACGCCAGTTGCCGCTCGAAATCCTGTGCCATGCCGACCGCTGCATAGCGTCCGGTGCGGCCGGTGCGCGCCCAGTCGTCAATCACGCCGCGCGCCTCGTTGCCACCGAAGCCGATCCGGCGCCCCGGCAGATAGCCCAGCAGCGCCGCCAGCCAAGGGGCCAGCGCGTAGGCTGCACCAATCAGCCAGCCATGCCGGAAGCGGCGCCAGTACGGCGCGCCACTGGCCACCAGCACCAGGCCGGCGAACTCGGCCGGATGCAGGCTGGCATACAGCGAGCCCAACTGGCCGCCCAGGCTGTGCCCGCCCAGCCAGCAAGCCGCTTGCGGCCAGCGCTCCCGCACCGCGGCCATGCCGGCAGGCAGATCGTGCAGCAGCAACTCGCGATAGCCCCAGTTGCAAGTGCGGCTCGCACGCCGGTTGCTGGATCCGATGCCGCGCCACTCGTGCACGACCATCGCCACACCTTGCGCCGCCAGCGCTTCGGCCAACGGCCGGTAATGCTTTGCCGGTATGCCCATCGCCGGCATCCAGTACAGCAGCCGGCACCAGGGGCCGACGGGCTGGACGCACAGCAATTCGAAACGGCAACCATCGACGGAGGAAACCGGCACTACCGATTCGTTCGCGGCCACTGCCGGCGGCTCGGGAACGGCCGCGGTTTCAACGGAATGATCAGACATTCGGACAGGCTAGCGAATTGGTGCGGGCACTACAAAAAAAGGCCGGCTTGTGCCGGCCTCTTCAAGGGATTCCCCTCAACGCATCAAACGGGAGTCACGTCCTCGGCCTGCAAGCCCTTCTGGCCGTCGACGACCTTGAAGCTCACTTTCTGCCCTTCCTGCAGGCTCTTGAAACCCGAACCGGTAATGGCGCGGAAATGCACAAACACGTCAGGGCCATTCTCGCGGCTGATAAAGCCGAAACCCTTGGCGTCGTTGAACCACTTGACTGTACCTACTTCACGATCCGACATGACTCACTCCGATCCTAATCCAGGCGCTGAGACAAACCGGCCCCAACGGGCCGACGGCTTACTGAGCATGCGAAGTCGGGTGCAACGGGCCGATTCAGGAAATCCCCCCGGCACCCATGCGGCCAAGCAGACACAGTGGGGTCAGCATAACGGATTTCAGGCATGCAAGTGATTTGTCAAGCCCGTTGCAGCGACCATGGTCCGGGCAACGAAAAACCGGGCATCACGATCCGGGTTCATGGCAACACACCATGCTCAGGCAGGGATTACTTCGCCGGCCCGCCGACCCTTCCGTCCCTGCACCATCATCGGGTCACAAGCTATGCTGACCCCGGCAAACAAGTGGGCGGATGGTAGCGGCACCATCGCATGGAACAGGGTCGGGGCCATTCACCGATTTTTGTCGGTGCGGCAACAAATTCAGATTTCCTTGACCTTGCAACCTGTCTAGTGTGGATGAGTATCCTGATCCGCTACCGCCACGCCGCCTCGGCCTGGCGGCACGGTCGCCAAGTTGAGGAGCGTTAACAATGCCTACCCTGTCCCGTCTGATCCCGGCTCTCATGATCGCCGGCCTGCTGCTGGCCGGCTGCGCCCATCAACAGCCCACTACGCGCACGACGAGCACCGCGACCAGCTCGACCACGACCGCTTCGCCGGCGACGCGGACCAGCAGCGCAACGCATGAAGGGCATGGCGCGACCAGCAGCAAGACCGTCGACGACGCCAACCTGCCCGACATCACCGGCATCGCCGCCTGCGACGACTACCTGTCCAGCTACCTTGCCTGTCATCGTGCGGCGGCCATCTATGCGCCCGACCAGTTGCAATATCGCTACAAGGCCATGCGCACCAGCCTGCTGCGCGATTCGCAAAATCCGGATATCCGCCCGCAACTGGCGGCGCGCTGCAACTCGCTGGCCACGCAATTGCGCCAGGCCCTGCACGGCAAGTCGTGCGCGGAAAACCCGGCACCGACCGGCAGCACGCCGTAATCCGAATCGTCTGACCGGCTCGACCGCATTCAGCGGCTGTCGTTCAAGGCTGCCCGCAGGGGTTTCATCAAGGCCGCCGGCTGGGTTCGTCCCAGCCGGATGTCCGGCGCGCCGTGCCAACGCGCGGTATCGGCGATCACCTTGGCCAGCGCCTGCACCAGACCCGTTTCGGGCGCCACGCCTGGCTCCAGGAAAAGCGCCTTGACCTCGAACACACCATCTCCACGATGGGCCTTGGCATCGAGCCGGCCGACCAGCCGGCCACGATGCAGGATCGGCAGCACGAAGTAGCCGTAACGCCGCTTCGCCGCCGGGGTATAGCACTCGATCGTGTATTCGAAATCGAACATCGCCAATGCCCGCGCGCGATCCCACACCAGCGGGTCGAACGGCGACAGCAGCGCGGTGTGGGTGGCGCGCAGGCGCCCATTCAGCGCCCTGGTCAACGCGCCCGCGTGATCGCGGTGCACATAGCCCGGTGTGGCCCAGCCCTGCACCGGCACCGCCAGCAATTCACCGGTGGCGAGCAGCGGGACCAGCTCGCGGTCGGTGACCTTGGGCCGCAGCCGAAAGTAGTCGGCGATCCAGCCTGCCTGGGTCACCCCCAACGCGCGCACGCTGTCGACGATCGCGCGCCGGCGCAGGTCCGCCGCCGTGAGCGAGTCGGCGGCGACATCGAACGGTGGATCGAGCCGGGCCAGCACGTGTTCGGCCAGATCGTAGACCCGCTGGAAATTGTCGCGCCGCGCCACCATCAGTTCGCCCAGCGCGAACCAGGCTTCCAGCCAGCGCTTCTCCGGCTTCCACGCCCACCAGCCCGGCTTGCTCGCGCCTTCCCCGCGCGCAAAATCGGCCGCGCGCACCGGGCCGGAGGCGCGGATGCCGGCCAGCAACGCATCCATGTCGGCGCGTTGCTCGCGATGCATCCGCGCCGCGCTCCGATGTGCCCAGTGATGCATGCGCTGATCGTGCCCACCGCGATGCCAGGCAACGTCGGCAGCACTGACAAAACACGCCTCGTGCGCCCAGCACTCCGCCAGCCGACCTTGCGCGAGTGCCTCATCGAGCCATGTCATCGGGTAGTCGCCCAGTCGCGCGTGCAGTACCAGATAGGGACTGCGCGCCACCACATGGATGGTGTCGATCTGCAGCAGACGCATGCGTTCGATCATCGCTACCACGTCATCGCGACGCGGGCGCCGCCGCAGCGGCTGCAGCAGCCCCTGGGCGGCCAGCTGCAGCAGCCGCGCCTGCGCAAGGCTCAGCATGCGGGGATCGCCTGAAGCGTGGCCCAACGACACGGCAGCTTCACGGCCTGATGACGAAGATATTGAGCCGGCATTTACAGAGCCCCTGTTGGCGTGATTCCGAGTTGGGCAACCGGTGACGCAGGCCTCGCCCGATCAACCCGTCCGCGCAAACTCACCGAAGTATTCTGGCATGGAGTATTGATGATGAAATCTCGCAAGCCGTTATTGTCCGCACTAGCCACTGGCGCGCTGATGTTCGCCGGCACGCTGATCGCACAGGACGTGCCGCCGGCCGCTCCCGCCACGTCGCCTGTTCCTGCGGCACCGATGCCACCCGCCGAGCCGATGCCGTCCACGGCACCGATGCCACCTGCCGAACCGATGCCGCCCGCGACATCGGCGCCGCCTGCCGAACCCATGCCTTCGACTGCAGCACCGATGCCTTCCGGCGCACCGATGCCTGCGGCTGAGCCGACGGCATCGGACACGCCCGCTGCCGCCGGTCAGGCCACCTATCAGACGCAGCAAGGTGACGTGGTTGTGCGCAGTGTTCCGGCACCGGCTCCCGCAGCCGGGCCGGCGCCGGCCTTCGAGCAGTTGTCCGGCGGTGGCAAGTCGATTACCGACGATCAGGCCGTGGCGTATCCGCCGCTGGCCAACGACTTCATCCATGCCGACAGCAACCGCAACGGCAAGATCAGCAAGACCGAATACACCAACTGGACAAAACAGCTCTGACTACCTGCTTCTTCAAGCCGGCCATGATCTCCATCATGGCCGGCTGCCGTTTGCCGGGTTCGGCCATGTCTCCACTCGATCGGAGCGCATGGCCTAGACTCCCGCCTCAATCGTCTACCCGGGGAAACCTGCTCCTGATGAAGTCTCACTCCGTTGCCCTGCCGCTGGCACTGGCCGCCGGCCTGCTTGCCCCTTCCGTCCATGCGCAAAACCCCGACCCCACCGATATCCGCGCCTGCACCGCGATCGAAAGCGATGCGCAGCGGCTGGCCTGCTATGACCACTCCACCGGCCGGGTGAATCTGCCGGTTGCGCAGAAGCGGGTCGACACGGAAACCGCCACACCGGGCATCTTCAGTCGCGACCGGAAGGAAACGACGGGCACGGTGGAACCCAACACGGAAGTGGCCAAGCCCATGTCCCTGCTCGACAGTCGCTGGGAGCTGACGTCGGAAAGCAAACTGGGCACCTTCAACATTCGCGGCTACAAGCCGGTGTATGTGCTGCCGGTGTTCGCTACCAGCAACCAGAACAAGCAGCCGTCCAGCCCCAACCCGGACAACAACGTGCCGCAGAGCGAGCAACTGGACAACGTCGAGGCAAAATTTCAGTTCAGTGTGAAGACCAAGGTCTGGCAGGGCATCTTCGGCAATGCCGGCGATCTGTGGGTCGGCTACACCCAGTCGTCGCGCTGGCAGGTCTACAACGCCGAGCAGTCACGTCCGTTTCGCGAAACCGATTACGAACCCGAGGCGATGCTGGTGTTCGACACCAACTATCACCTGTTCGGCTGGTCTGGCCGGATGTTCGGTATCGGTATCGACCACCAGTCCAACGGGCGCGACAACCCGCAATCGCGCAGCTGGAACCGGGTGATCGCCAACGTCGGTTTCGAGCGCAACGGCTGGACCGTGATGATCAGGCCGTGGTGGCGCATCCCCGAATCGCGTCGCACCGACGACAATCCCGACATCAGCAATTACATGGGACGCGGCGAGGTGCAGATCGTGCACGAATGGCACAGCCAGGAATTCGGACTGATGCTGCGCGACTCGTTCCGCGGCGGCAGCCGCCAGCACGGCGCGGTCAAGTTCAGCTGGAGCTTCCCGCTTGCAGGCAACCTGCGCGGCTACGCCGAGGTCTTCAAGGGCTACGGCGAAAGTCTGATCGATTACAACCACAACGCCACCTACGCCGGCGTCGGCATCTCGCTGCTCGAGTGGTATTGAGATAGCCGCATGCGCGAAGGCCCGGTGATGACGGATCACCGGGCCTTCGTCTTTTGGCGTGGAGCAACCGCGCTGCAGCGATCAGTGGTGATGACCACCAGCGCCGTGCACGTGGCCGTGTGCCAGCTCTTCTTCATTGGCCATGCGCACGTCGGTTACTTCGATAGTGAAATGCAAGGTCTTGCCGGCGAGCGGATGATTGCCGTCGATAAATACCTTGTCGGCCTCGACCCGGGTGACCGTGACGTTGATCTCGCCCTGCGGACCACGGCCCTGGAACTGCATGCCGGGCTGGATGTCCTCCACGCCCTGGAAGGCCTCACGCGGCACTTCCTGCATCAGTTCGGCGTGGTGCACGCCATAGCCTTCTTCGGGGGGCACGTCGGCGTCGAATTTGTCGCCGATCGCGCGGCCTTCCATCTGCTTTTCGAGACCCGGCACGATCTGCCCGCTGCCATGCAGGTAGGTCAGCGGCTCGCGCCCTTCGGAGCTATCGATGACCAGACCCTGGTCGTCGGTCAGCGTGTAATGGAAGGCAGCAACGGAGTTCGGGGCAATCTGCATGAGGATCTCGTGAATAGGTTCAAGTCTGCCGGCCAGGTGCCGACACGAGGGCGCGAACTTACCAGAACAGGACAAAACGCCCTGTGAACTACGACAGGATTGGCGATACTCCGGTCATGACCCCCTTGCCATATCGTTGCCCGTACCGTTTTTTCTTGTGCATGTCGATCGCCGCGGCCTGCCTGCTCGCCGCGCCGATGACGACTGCCGCAGCCGCGCTGGCGACACCTGGCGCCAGCACCACCGCCGGGCTGACCGCACAGATCGATGCGCGGATCGGCCAGCCGCGCTTCGCCGCGGCCAGCTGGGGGATTGCGGTGGTGTCGCTCGACAGCGGCCGCACGCTATACGCGCACCATGCCGACCAATTGCTGCAGCCCGCCTCCACGGCGAAGTTGTTCACCGCCGCGCTCAGCCTCTCCGCGCTGGGGGCGGATTTTCGGATACCGACCCGGCTGCTTGCCGACGGCCGTATCGTGAATGGACGTCTGAACGGATCGCTGATCCTGTACGGCATGGGCGATCCGACCCTTGGCACCGCCAGCAGCGCCGACTGGGCCGATCAACTGGCCAGCGAGGCAGCGGCTCACGGCGTGCGCTCCGTGCATGGCGACCTGATCGCCGACGACAGCTACTTTGCCGGCCCGGCCTTTGGCGATGGCTGGGAAGCCGGCGATCTGCAGAGCTGGTTCGCGGTGCCGTCCTCCGCCCTGAGCGTGCAGGAGAACATCATCAACGTCACGGTGACTCCGGGGCGAGCGCCCGGTCGTCCGGCCCAGCTGGCGTTTGCTCCGGCCGAGGCCGGGCCGGGCCTGGTCAGCCGGCTGGCCACCAGCGCGGCGGGCACGCCAGATGACATCAATCTGTACCGTGCCCCGGGCGACGATACGCTGCATGCCTTCGGCCGTATCGCCGCTGACGCCAGCGCGCAGCATTTCAAGCTGGCGATGGTGGATCCGGCGCTGGTGGCCGGCAGGCAGTTGCGACAGGCGTTGAAGCATCGCGGCATTCGCGTCGCCGGCGAGCTGCGCGTCGTCCATTGGCCACAGAGCGGCAACGCGCTGTCCGCCGCAACCAGCATGCTCGGCGAAGTGCTGTCGCCACCGCTGCGGGACATCCTGCAGCAAGGCCTCAAACGCTCGCAGAACCTGTACTTGCAAAACCTGTTGCTGGGCGTCGGCGCGCGCAACCCGGCCATCGCCACGCCCGGCTTCAGCACCACCGAAAGCCGCGGCATCTCGGCATTGCGGCAACTGCTGGCAAAGATCGGTGTTCCGCCATCGGCCAGCCTCATCGATGAAGGCGCCGGGTTGTCACGCCGGGATCTGGTCACGCCAGACGCACTGGTTCGCGTACTCGTCTACCTGGCGGCACAGCCCTATGCGGACATGCTGCGCGAGGCGCTGCCGGTTGCCGGCGTCGACGGCACCCTGGCCGGCCACATGCGCCGCACCGCCGCCGAAAACAACGTGCATGCGAAGAGCGGCAGCATGGCTTACGTGCATTGCCTGGCTGGCTATGTCACCACGGCAGCGGGCGAGCGGCTGGCGTTCGCCATCATGTTGAACAATTACGACCGCCCGGACGCTGCACCCTCCATCAGCAACGAAGTGGACGAGATCGCCGTGCTGCTGGCGAACTATCGCGGCCGTGGATGAGCATGGCCGCTTCGGGACTTCAGCCATCCAGCCGGATCAGCCGCCCAGCCGGGCAAGTGTGTCCTTGCCGATCTTTTCCGGCGTGTCGGTGGAGGCGTAACGCTTCACCACCTGGCCATCCGCATCGACCAGGAACTTGGTGAAATTCCATTTGATCGACTCGCTGCCGAGGATGCCCTTGCCCTCGCTCTTCAGCCATCTGTAGAGCGGGTCGGCGCGCTCGCCGTTGACCTCGACCTTGGCGAACATCGGGAAGGTCACGTCGTACTGGGTACTGCAAAACGTCTTGATCTCGGCCTCGTTTCCAGGCTCCTGGTGACCGAACTGGTCGCAGGGAAAACCCAGTACCACCAGGCCACGATCGCGCTGGTCCTGCCACAGCGTCTCCAGCCCCTGGTACTGCGGGGTGAACCCGCACTTGGACGCGACGTTGACGATCAAGAGTGTCTTGCCGCTCCATTCGGTGAGTGAACGCGGGTTGCCATCGATATCGCGGACGGTGAAATCGTAGACGCTGGACATGACGGACTCCGTCTTGATGGATCAATCCAGCAGCATACGCCATCGCCGGCCCGGACCGTGGCATAGAATGAGGCTTTCGTCCGAAGGCCTTATTCCCGTCGTGATCCGCTTTGTCGATGTCCACAAGTCCTACCGCGTCGACGGCAGAGACATCCCCGCGCTGCAGCCTTTCAGCCTCGACATTGCCGACGGCGAGGTATTCGGCATCATTGGCTTGTCCGGTGCCGGAAAATCGACGCTTATACGGCTGATCAACCTGCTCGAACGACCCAGCGGTGGGCGCATTTTCGTCGGCGACATCGAGATGACCGCGCTGGCCGAACCGGCGTTGCGCGCGCAGCGCCGGCGCATCGGCATGATCTTCCAGCATTTCAACCTGCTCGCCTCGCAAACGGTAGCGGACAACGTCGCATTTCCGATACGCCTGGCCGGCGAGCACAACGCTGCGGTGCTGCGAAAACGTGTCGATGAGCTACTGGCTCGGGTCGGCCTGAGCGCGCACGCCGGCAAATACCCGTCGCAGCTTTCCGGCGGCCAGAAGCAGCGCGTCGGCATCGCCCGCGCGCTGGCCAACCGGCCGTCGATCCTGCTATGCGACGAAGCCACCAGCGCGCTCGATCCGCAGACCACCGCCTCGGTGCTGGAACTGCTGGCCGAGATCAACCGCGAGCTGCATCTGACCATCTTACTGATCACCCACGAAATGGACGTGGTGCGCCGTGTCTGCGATCGCGTGGCGGTGCTCGACGCCGGTGTCATCGTGGAGCGCGGCGCTGTGGCCGACGTGTTCCTGCATCCCCAGCATGCCACCACGCGGCGCTTCGTCAACGAGGCGCTGCCCGAAGAGGCGGCGAGCGAGCTGGCGCCGTTCGCGCAAGTGCCCGGTCGCATCCTGCGGCTGAGTTTTCGCGGCGATACCACGTTGACCCCGGCGCTGGGCCGGGTGGCGCGAGAGACCGGCATCGACTTCAACATCCTCGCCGGACGCATCGATCGCATCAAGGACCTCCCCTACGGCCAGCTCACGCTGGCGGTCCAGGGCGAGCGCGTGGATGCCGCCATGTCCGCGCTGCATGACGCAGGCATCGAGATCGAGGAGTTGCACCGATGAATCCGCTGCAGAAACTGTTTCCCAACATCGACGACTGGGGCGAGATCGGACGCGCCTGCGTCGACACCTTGCTGATGCTGGGTGGCTCGCTGCTGCTCACCGTGCTGATCGGCCTTCCGCTGGGCGTGCTGCTGTACCTCACCGGCAGGGGCCAGCTGCGGCCGATGCCCCGACTCTATGCGATCGTTTCGCTGCTGGTGAATGTCCTGCGCTCCGTGCCGTTCATCATTCTGATGATCGTGCTGATGCCGGTGACGTATTTCCTGGTCGGTACCAAGCTCGGTATCCGCGGCGCGATCCCGCCATTGGTGATTGGCGCTGCACCGTTCCTCGCGCGGCTGGTGGAAACCGCGCTGCGCGAAGTGCAGCAGGGCGTGATCGAGGCCAGCCAGGCGATGGGCGCCAGCCTGTGGCAGATCGTGCGCCACGTGCTGCTGCCGGAAGCGCGCGGCGGCCTGTTCGCCGGCATCACTGTCACCGCGATCGCGCTGGTCGGCTATACCGCCATGGGTGGCGCGATCGGCTCCGGTGGTCTCGGCGACCTGGCCTATCGCTACGGCTACCTCAGCTACAAATCCGACTACATGCTCGTCACCGTGGCCTTGCTGATCGTGCTGGTGCAACTGTTGCAGATGCTCGGCGACCGCATCGTGGCGCGATTTGGGCGACACTGAATAGCCGTCTTTGCATTTGGCGGTATAGACGGCTATTCTTGTGCGCCGCACAAGAATAGCCGCGCCATGAAACTGCTTCTGCTCATGATCGCCGCCCTGCTCTCGCTGCTTTTGCTGGCCGGCTGCTCCGGATCCGGCGACCGCGACGGCAACGTCCTCACAGTGGCGGCCACCGCAATCCCGCACGCGGAGATACTCAAGCAAGCCAAGCCACTGCTGGCAAAAGAAGGCGTGGACCTGGAGATCAGGACATTCGCCGATTACGTGCAGCCGAACACCCAGGTAGCCGAGAAGAACATCGACCTGAACTACTTCCAGACCAAGCCCTACCTGGACGCGTTCAACCGCGAACGCGGTACCCATCTCACCATCGTCACCGGCGTGCACATCGAGCCGTTCGGCGCGTACTCGCACAAGTTCACGAAGATCGACCAGCTCCCCGACGGCGCCAGCGTGACGCTTCCGAACGATCCCAGCAACAGCAGCCGAGGGTTGCTGCTGCTGGCGAGACATGGCCTGATCACGCTGAAAAATCCGAACAATGAGCTATCCACGCTGAAGGACATCACCGCGAATCCGAAGCAGCTGCAGTTCCGTGAATTGGAAGCAGCGATGCTGCCGCGCACGCTGGACGAAGTGGATCTTGCCTTGATCAACACCAACTACGCGTTGGCCGCGGGACTGAATCCGACAAAAGACGCGCTGTTGATCGAGGACCGGAGCTCGCCGTACGTGAACTACCTGGTCGGCCGCGCCGATAACCAGCACGATCCGCGCGTGCAGAAACTGGCCAAGGTACTGAACAGCCCGCAGATCAAGGCGTTCATCGAACAGAAGTACCACGGCGCCGTGGTGCCGGCGTTCTGATCGCTCAACCCTGCGACGCCGGTATCTCGAACACCTGGCGCAGATAGGCTACATAAGCCGGGTCCTCGCACATGTTCTTGCCTGGCGAGTCACTGAGCTTGGCCACCGGCTGGCCGTTGCAGCGGACCATCTTGATCACGATGTTGAGCGGCACTGGCCCTACGTCATTGGTGAGGTTGGTACCGACGCCGAACGCGAGCAGGCAGCGATTGCGAAAATGCGTGTACAGCTGCATCACCTTGGGAATGTCGAGGCCATCGCTGAATACCAGCACCTTGCTGCGCGGATCGACCCGGTTGACGCCGTAGTGCGCCAGCACCTTCTCGCCCCATTCAAAGGGGTCGCCGGAGTCATGCCGGGTGCCGTCGAAAAGCTTGCAGAAGTACATGTCGAAGTCGCGCAGGAACGCATTGAGTCCGTAGACGTCCGACAACGCGATACCGAGATCGCCGCGGTACTCCTTCGCCCACGCCTCCAGCGCCGCCACCTGCGAATCGCGCAGGCGCGGACCCAACGCCTGATGCGCCTGCAGGTATTCATGCGCCAGCGTGCCCAGCGGGGTGAGGTTGAGCTTGCGTGCCAGCCACACATTGCTGGTGCCGGCCAGCTGCGTGCCCAGTTCGTTGCGCAGCGTGGTCACCACTTCCGCATGCCACACGCGCGAATAGCGCCGTCGCGTGCCGTAGTCGGCGATTCTGCAGCCGGCATAGTCCGGTGTATCGCGCAGCAAGGCGATCTTTTCGTGCAGCCGCCGCCGTCCCTCGGCCAGGTCGAGGCCGTTGCTGGTGTTGCGGAAATACACTTCGTTGACGATCGCCAGCAGCGGCACTTCGAACAGGATCGTGTGCAGCCACGGCCCGCGTATGCGGATCTCGATCTCGCCATGGCCCGCCGCAGCCGGTCCGCTCCTGGCAGGCATGATCTCCACATACTTCTCGTTGAGCTGGAACAGGCCCAGAAAATCCACGAAGTCGCTCTTGATGAAGCGCCAGCTGCGCAAGTAGTCCAGTTCTTCGGGGGTGAAGCGCAACTGGCACAGCGCGGCCAGCTCGGCGCGAATCTCGCCGATGAACGGCACCAGATCGATGCCTGGATTGCGGCACTTGAAACGGTATTCGACCTGTGCGGCCGGATACTGGTGCAGCACCACCTGCATCATCGAGAACTTATACAGGTCGGTATCAAGCAACGAGTCGATGATCATCAGTCAACCGGGTCGGGAAAGGCGTACACCGACCATTATCCATGCAGCAGTGCATCGCATGCGGGGCACCGCTTTACCTTCGCGCAAAAAAAAACCTCATCCGCCAGGGGAGGACAGATGAGGTTTGTCAGGCGGCCTCCAGGGGAGGAAAGGCCAACCCCTCAGTGGCACGATGGACTGCACCACTTCTTGTCGCCGTCACGGCGATACGAAGGCTTAGTGTGGCCGCCACCCTGTGAGTTCAATGTGCATGTCGGCATTTGTTCAGCTCGCCGACAGGATGAACCGTCGCACGCCGGGAGATACAGGGCAGATCGAAACACGCCGCGGCGCTGCTCTGCGACGCTTGGTGATCATGCGCTTCGATGCCACCATCGACCCGTCCGATTTCGATATCAGCGGCCGATGCGGCGCACCCTCGACGCGATCGAAATCCTGCCTGCCAACCTTGCGGAATTCATCATGAAACTGCTGTTGCGCTGCTGCCTTTCGCTGCTTGGCCTGCCCATCTTCGCGCACGCCGCCGAGCTCACGGTCGATCTGGGCCACGGCGCCGTCACCTATCGCACCGAGGTGTTGCTGCAGCGACGTGATGTGCGCACGATCAGCGTGGCGGGCGATGTCGCCTTCCAGCGCACCATGCAATACCGGGCCGTGCCGCTGGCCGCATTGCTCAAGGGCATCGATGGCAGCGACCATCTGCAGTTCGTCGCCGGTGACGGCTTTGCCGCCGAGATCCCCGCCGCACTCATCCTGAATCGTCACGGCAGCGAAGCGTGGCTTGCCATCGAGGATCCCGCAAAACCATGGCCCGCCCTCGGCAAACACCGCGGCGGCGCGGGACCGTTCTATGTCGTATGGACGCAGCCACAGACCGCCCACGTGAGTCCGGAACAATGGCCGTATCGGTTGGCGGCGATTCGCCGGTTGAGTAGCGTCGCCGAACGGTTTCCGGCGATCGTTCCCGATCGCGCACTGGCGGCCGGCAGCACGGTACAACGCGGTTTCACGGTGTTCCAGCGCACCTGTTTCGCCTGCCACACGCTCAACGGCGAAGGGGATGCGAAACTCGGACCGGATCTCAACCTCCCGCACAACCCCACCGAATACCTGCGTGCCGACCTGCTGCGCGCCTTCATCCGCGATCCGCAATCGCTGCGTCGCTGGCCGCAGGCGAAGATGCAGGGATTCGACTCGCAAGCGCTTTCCGACGCCGATCTGGACGCGGTGCTGGCCTACCTGCGGCACATGGCGCAGCGCAAGGCTGGACACTGACGGCCGTTTTTATCGTTACGGCGCTCCTTCGGGTTGATGCTGCAGCCACGCCTGCAGCGATCGCTCGCGCTGCAGTTTCGGCTCGCGTGCCAGCCCGCGTACGCGTGCGTAGAACGCCGGCCAGCTGCGCTCGGCGCGCTCGAACAGCGCGGTGAAGGCCGGCACCCACTGGTCGTACAGGCCGAACGGCAGCAGCCGCGCATTATTGATCGGTGCCGCTACCCACCTGTCGTAACGGTGATCGTTGGGCCAGTCGTGTGCGCGCCATTGCGCGTAGCGGATGCGAAACGCCGCAATCTCATGCTGCTTGCCGGCTTCCATCGCGGCCTCACCCGCGCCGCTGGCGTACAGGGTCTGGAGACGTGCGCGCAGATCCAGCACCAGCCGGGTGAAGCCGTCATCCATGGCCCTGGCATGGCCATCCTGCGGCGGCAAGCCGCGCGACTGGCGCCACTCGCGCAACCCTTCGTTTTGCACGAAAGTTGCGAAGGATTCGTTGAACGCCGTATCGCCCTTCACGTAAACAAGCTGGTGTGCCAGCTCGTGGAAGATCGTGCCATCCAGTTCGTCATTGTCCCAGCGCAGCATGCTTGAGAGGATCGGATCGGCAAACCAGCCCAGCGTGGAATACGCCGGCACGCCGCCGATCCACACATCGTCGCCTTGC
>DHXA01000078.1:26364-35496 GCA_002413455.1 Rhodanobacter sp. UBA5168
GTCACCGGAAAGCATTGCGGCACCGCGTTCACCGAGTAGCGTGGCGTGGCAAACACGTTCCAGACCACGTACGGCCGATGCAGGTCGACGTAACCGGTGTAGCTGCGATTGTCCGGCAAGCCCAGCCGCTGCGAGGCGAATCGACGCGCCTGCTGCGCCTGCCGCAGGCGCGTGGCGAGCGCTGGATCGGTGGCCGGGTCGCGCAGCAGCTCGCTCACCGCGCGCCGATGGACGATCAGCCCGCCCTGCCCGCGCGCGGCCTGCGCGTAATAACGCAGGCTGCTGCAGGCGCACAGCAAAAGGCCCATCGCCGCGATGACGATGAGCCTGGGAATGCAGGTGCGTGATGGCGCAAACCGGAGCCGGGACATGCGGCCGATTGTGCCTCAAGCGTCAATCACGGTGATCCCTGCTGCCGCCCCGGCCGCGACTATTGCCGCGCGATCCGCTGTCGCCACCACGTGCATGGCCGCCGGATTGCTGCTGTCCTTGCCCGTGGCTCCAATGGCCCTGATCACCGCGGCCACCATGGCTGCTGCGGCCATCACCGTCGCGCCGTCCCTGCCACTGGCCGGCATGACGTCCATAGTCACGATGCCCGCGGTAGTCGTCATGGCGATAACGCGAGCCACCGTACCAGCCACTGCTGATGCCGATACTCACGCCCGGTGGGTAGCCGTAGTAACCGCCACCGTAATAACCGCTGCCGTAATAACCGTCGTAGTAGCCCGGCGCCGCGTAGTAGGCATTGCCGCCCTGGCCATAGTAGGCATCGCCGCTGTAGCCGGAGCCACGGACATAGCTGTAGCCCGGATCGTAGTAACAGCCTGAAAGTGCTGAAACAGCAGCGATCAGGGCAAGACTGGCCAACAGGCGTTTCATGATCCGTCTCCACAGGGTGACGGCACCACGCTAGGACTTGGTGCTTGAACGCGTGATGAGTTTCCGGCACATGGCTGGCGGGCATTTACCTGCCAGCCATGTGAGCCGTCGCGGCGAGGCCATGCCGCGGAAGCGCCGTCAGCTCTTGCGCTTGGCCTGTTCGCCGCGCTGGGGCGCCAGCACGCGGCCATCGCCACCTTCGCCACCCGTTTCAACCGACACTGGCGGATGCATCTCGGCACCATTCGAACTCGGATGGGGCGGATTGGCGTCCGGCCAGCTCGGCCCTTGCCGTACCCGCTCCTGCTTGGCCTCAAGCAACGCCTGGATCTTCGCCACCGCATCCTCCTGACTGATGTGGTGGATGGGTGCTTCCCGGGGAACGCGCTTGCGTACGGCGGGTTTGGTCGCGCCGGAGACCGCCTTGAGCGCTGCCTTGCCGTTGGCGGCGGATGCCGGCAATGGCTTCTTCGGCGCTACGGCCGCCAAGGGTTTGCTGGCGACCTTGCGTACGGCGGCCGTGCCGGCTGCGGGCTTTCGTGGCGCAACTTTCTTTGCGGCAACTTTCTTTGCGACGGCTTTCTTTGCGACGGCTTTCTTCGCAACGACTTTTCGGGTGGCGACCTTTTTGACCGCAGCTTTCTTCGCCGCCGGCTTTCTGGTGGCGGCTTTCTTCGCCACCACTTTCTTCTTCGCAGCGACCTTTTTCGCCGCAGGTTTCTTCAGCACCGGTTTGCGTGCGGCGGGTTTACTGGCCGACGACTTGCGAGCGGCGACCTTTTTCACTGCCGCCTTGCGGGGAGCCGCCTTCTTTGCGCCACGCGCCGCTGCCTTTTTTGCAGGCGTTTTCCTGGCGGTTGCTTTCTTTGCCGCGGATTTCTTCGCAGCCGACTTGCGGGTCATAGCCATGCGTTCGTTCTCCTGCGGTGGTCGATGGGACAAGGCCAGTATGCACGCCTGCGCGGCCATGGGCATCAGCCTTCGCAGCCGGCATTCATCCTCGACGCGCTGAAACGACGATGCCGATCACCGACAGGCAGCTCAGCGGAAGCTGGGATGCATCAGCGCATCGAGAAAATGCGGAAGCACCCGATGGTTCATCAGCAAGGTGAAAATCACCCCGTACGCAGCACCCCACAGGTGTGCGCTGTGATTCACGTTGCCCTGTCCGCGCCGATCCATGTAGATCGAATAGCCGGTGTACAGCAGCGCATACACGATCGCCGGCATCGGTATCACCAGCACGATGATCTGCTGCCACGGGGCCAGCAGGATGTAGGAAAACAGCACCGCCGATACCGCACCCGAGGCGCCAAGGCTGCGGTAGTTCGGGTTGCTGCGATTCTTCAGGTAAGTCGGCAGGATCGAGATCACCAGACCACCGATGTAGAACAGGGCGAAGCCGAGCGTGCCCAGCGAGTTGCTGAAAAACGGCTCCATCGCCCGGCCAAAAAAATACAGCGTGAACATGTTGAACAGCAGATGGCTGAAATCCGCGTGTACCAGGCCGTAGGTCACCAGCCGGTGGTATTCGCGCTGCCGGGCTATGGCTGGCGGCCACAGGATCAGGTCATTCATCAATCGGCTGTTCTTGAAGGCCATGAACGAGACGATGCAGGTGATGGCGATGATGACGAGGGTGATCGGCATGAACGGTTCCGCGGCAAGGGTGCAAGGCCCGGCATCTTGGCGTTCCAGCCCGCACTTGTCGACCTGGCGCCGGTGCCGCGGTCGGTGCGGCGAGCGCTTGTGCCTTGTTTCTGCACCGATATGACCAATGATCACTGCCAGGAACAGCGTTGCACCGCTATGATCCCGCACTTTGCGCGGCCACTCGCCGCCTGGCGGACATCATGGCCTCGCTACGCTATCTGCTTCTGGACGTCTTTGCCGCCACGCTTGGCGGGGGCAATCATCTTGGCGTAGTGATCGGCGCGGATGACTGGAGCACCGAGGCGATGCAGCGCCTTGCACGCTGGACCGCCCTGGTGGAGACCACCTTCCTGCTGCCGCCGACCGATCCGAAGGCGAGCTATCGCGTGCGCATCTTCACCCCGCACAAGGAGATCCCGTTCGCCGGCCATCCCAGCATCGGCAGCGCACATGCGGCACTGGAATGCGGCTTGGCCGAGCCGCACGATGGCCTGCTATGGCAGGAGTGCGGCGCCGGCGTGCTGCCGATTCGCGTGGAGGGCAGCGGCGTCACGCGCGAATTGCTGCTGCAGTCGCCTGGTGAACGTGTGGTGGCCACCGGCGCCGACGCACATCCGCTGCTGGCCGCGACGCTGGCCGGCGTGGAACCGGGCACGTTGGCACCGGCGCTGGTCGATGGCGGGCGGCGCTGGTGGCTGGCCGAAGTGGCGGACGAGGCGAACCTGCGTACGTGGCAGCCCGACCACACAGCGATCGGTGCGCTGGCACAGGCCAGCGACAGCATGGGACTGTGCGTGTTCGCGCGCAGCCAGCGCCACGACTACCAATTGGTGGTGCGTGCGTTTCCGGCCGGCGTGGGCATCGTCGAGGATCCCGCCTCCGGTGCCGCCAACGGGCTGATTGCCGCGTACATCGCCCATGCCGAACCGCACGGCACGCTGGCGCGCGGCTACCAGGTCAGCCAGGGACGCGAGATCGGCCACGACGCACGACTGGTCGTGCACATCGACGGCAAGGTGATCTGGGTCGGCGGACACAGCCGCACCGTGGTCGACGGGACACTGGACTGGACACCATAAAGCCCGTACGAGCGCAGCCAACACCTGGTTGTCAGCGTTCGTCCAGATGCGCGCGCCGTGCTGCAACCAAGGCCAGCGCCGACCAGTCCATCTCGGCATCGCCGGCGGCCAGCGCCTCCAGCAGGCTGTCGCGCAACACGCCGGCAAACGGCAGCGGCACGCGCGCCGCCGATCCGGCCGACAGGGCCAGCTCGACATCCTTCAGCCCCAGTGGCAGCGCAAACCCGGCCGGCTTGAAGCGCTGCTCCGCGATCAGCTTGCCGTAGCCCTGATACGCCGGCGCGGCAAACAAGGTGCTGGTCATCACCTCGAGAAAATCCGCCGCGCTGACGCCGTGCGCGCGGGTCAGCGCGGTGGCTTCGGCCATGCTTTCGATCGCGCTCGCCAGCATGAAGTTACCGGCGATCTTCGCCACGTTGGCGCGCTCCGGGGCCTCACCCAACGGCCATAGCCCGCTGCCCATCGCCTCCAGCAGCGGCCGCACGCGCTCGATCGCGGAGGGCTTGCCGGCCACCAGGATATTCAATTTCGCCGCAGCAGCCGTGTCCGGACGGCCAAACACCGGCGCCGCAACGTAATCCAGCCCGCGCTTCGCGTGCTCCTCGACCAGCTGCTGTGCCAGCGCCACCGAGATCGTGGCGTGGTTGACGTGCACGGTGCCGCGATCCATGCCGTCGAGCAGGCCGCTATCGAGAATCACCTCGCGCACCGCCTGGTCGTTCGCCAGCATGCTGCACAGCACCTCGCCCTGCGCGGCGCGATCGGCGGTGCGTGCCACCTTGGCGCCCAGCGAAGCCAGCGGTTCGGTAGCGGCTTCAGAGCGATTCCACACCGTCACCACGTGACCGGCCGCGAGCAGGTTGCTGGCCATCGCGCTGCCCATCGCGCCGAGACCGATAAATCCGACTTTCATGCAGGTTTCCTCATCGTGATCCGGCACCCAGTGGAGCACGGCGAATATTCATTCAGCGCGAATTTTTCTGTGTATCGAAAATGAGGGGCGGCCCTCACACCACCGCACCCGCCGCCTGCCCGGACGCCCACGCCCACTGGAAGTTGTAGCCGCCGAGCCAGCCGGTGACGTCGACGACCTCGCCGATGAAGTACAGGCCAGGCACGAGTCGCGATTGCATGGTGCTGGAGGAGAGGCCGTCGGTATCGACGCCACCCAGGGTAACCTCGGCGGTGCGATAGCCCTCCGTGCCGCTGGCAATGATCGGCCAAGCGTTGAGCCGGGCGCCGACCTGCATCAGCTCGCCGTCGCGGTACTGGCGCATCGGCCGGCTGTCGTACGCGGGGAGCGGCCAAGGATGGCCGCTGTCTTGAGGAGCGAGGAACCACTGCTCGCACAAGCGCTGCGCCAGCCGCTTCGGCAGCGCGTCGCCGAGCACGGTCTTCAGCTCCGCCGCCGGTCGTGCCGCGCGCTGTTCCACCAGCCAGGCTCCGGCATCCTGATCCGGCAGCAGGTCGATGCGCAGGTCGTCGCCCGGTTGCCAATAGGACGAGATCTGCAGGATCGCCGGACCGCTGACGCCGCGGTGGGTAAAAAGCAGACCGGCGCGAAACGCCTGCTTGCCGACACGCGTTTCCACCGCCGGCAAGGCCACCCCGGCCAGATCCTGGTAATGCTCCTGGTGCTTGCCGCTCAGGGTCAGCGGCACCAGGCCGGCGCGCGTGGCCAGCACGGCATGACCGAACTGGCGCGCCAGTTCATAACCGAAGCCACTGGCGCCCATGCTGGGAATCGACAGGCCGCCGCAGGCGATCACCAGCGACTGTGCATGCACCTCGCCACGCGCGGTGGTCACGCTGAAACCTTCCGGCGTCTTGCGCACCTTCTGCACACCGCAGCTCGCCTCCACCGTGACACCCGCCGCGGTGCATTCGTCCAGCAGCATGCGCACGATCTGCTTGGAGGAATCGTCGCAGAACAGCTGGCCGAGCTCCTTCTCGTGATAGGCGATGCGGTGCTTCTCCACCAGCGCGATGAAATCCCACGGCGTGTAGCGCGCCAGCGCGGACTTGGCGAAATGTGGATTCGCCGAAAGGTAATTGGCGGGTGTGGCGCCGGTGTTGGTGAAATTGCAGCGACCACCGCCGGACATCAGGATCTTCTTGCCGACCTTGTTGGCGTGATCGACCACCAGCACCCGGCGGCCGCGCTGGCCGGCGGCGATCGCGCACATCAGCCCGGCAGCACCGGCGCCGATGATCAGCACATCCACTTTCATTCCGCCATCGCCTTCACCGGTTTGTGTTGCAGCGGCGCATTATCCACCAGCCGTGCGGCGTGGCATCGCTTACACTGGCTCACCGTTATCCACGAGTTGCCGCCATGCCTTCCTTTGACGTGATCTCCGAAGTCGACAAACACGAACTGACCAACGCGGTCGACCAGGCCAACCGCGAGCTGTCGACCCGCTTCGACTTCAAGGGCCAGGATGCGTCGTACGCGCTGGACGAGTTCGTGATTACCCAGTGCGCTCCCAGCGAGTTCCAGCTGCAGCAGATGCTGGACATCCTGCGCGGCCGGCTGGTGGCGCGAAAGATCGACATTCGCGCGCTGGACGTCGGCGATCCGGAAACCAACCTGGGGGGCTCGCGGCAGAAGATCACCGTCAAGCAGGGTATCGAGCAGCCGATCGCCAAGAAGCTGGTGGCCGAACTGAAGGCCGCCAAGCTCAAGATCGAGGCACAGATCAATGGCGACAAGCTGCGCGTCTCCGGCAAGAAGCGCGACGATCTGCAGGACGCGATGGCGGTGCTGCGCAAGTCGGAGGTCGAGCTGCCGCTGCAGTTCGACAATTTCCGCGACTGAGTGAGCCTCCTCGGTCAGGCTTTCGAAAGCAGCCGGCCGCCCATCGCCGCGTTGACCGCCACCACCGTGGCCACTGCCAGCGCGTGCGTCAGCAGATCGGTGGCGGCGGCGTCGAACGAGTGACAAATTTCCAGCAGGCTGGCCGAGGCCGCCGCGCTGGCCAGGCCGATCAACACCGCGGTAAGCACCGGCCGCAACGGGCAGGCACGGCGCAGCAGCACGATCAGCAGCGCGGACAACGGGATCGAAAAGCTGATGATGAAAACCAGGCAATCGGCGGACTGATGCATGCCGGCGACCTGGGTGCCCGGCGCGACCCATTCGCGCAGGCAGCCGAGACCGCTGGCACCGATCCACAGCAAGGCACCCGGCAACGGCAACCATGCCAAAGCTGCGCGCCGTCCCGGCACGCCCAAGGCAAACGCGGCCCACGCCGCGGTGACCGCGGTGATCACCGCACCCATGCCCGCCCAGCCGAGATCCGGCGTACCGGCCCAACGCCGCAGCATCGGATCCGCGCCGTAATGCATCAGCAGCACGGCGGCGATGACCGCCACCACCAGCATCCAACCAGCGGTGCGCAGCCATGGCGGCGGCAGACGCCGCACCGGCACCAGTTCGGTGCCAAGGCGGTCGATCAATGCCTCATAGCGTCGCGGGTCGGACATGATCTCAGGGTTCTCCATGGAAACGTTCGCGCAGCGCCTTCAGCGCGCGATGCAGGTTCACTTTCAGTGCGCCGGCTTTGCGCCCGGTGAGTTCGGCAGCCTCGCTCAGCGAACGCTCCTTGAGGCCCAGCTGCTCCACCGCCTCGCGCTGGCCCGGCGGCAATTCGGCGATCGCCTCGCGCAGTCGCTGCGCACGTTGCCCGCTTTCGGTGGCAGCGCTGGCATCGTGCTGATCGGCGTGGCTGTCCAGTGCAAAGTCATCGTGCAATTCGCGGCTGTCGCGACGACCGCGGCTGCGCAGCGCGTCGATCGCGCGGCGGTTGGCGATCGCGGTGAGCCACGCATCGTACGAACGCGCCGGATCGTAGGTGTGGCGCACGCGATGGACGGTGATCAGGGTTTCCTGCACCACGTCGTCAACGTGATCCTGCGCCACGCCCCGCCGCCGCGCGGCTGCACGGATCAGTGCCACCGAGTCGGCCAGCAGTTTCTCGTAGGCGCGCCGATCGCCCGCCTGAGCGGCAGCCATCCACGCTGCCCGACGCTGGTCGGGTGTTTCGCTGGCACTGATGGTGACGGGTTCGACTGGCACGATCCGGACGCGACTCATCCCACGGGAAAGTCCACTATCTAGACCCATGAAGCCGGTGGCGGTCAAGGTTTGCGACATGCGCGATCCACAGCGGGGCACCTGTCAGGTCTTTCGCCGCATCCCCCGCCAACGTTACTCACGTACAAACAAGTAACCGCCGTCCGCCTGGCGGCGAATAAGCAGACAACCTCCCACGGATGCCGCTCCCATGCTCGTGTTGATGCTCGCCTACCTCGGCGGTGTACTGACCATCCTCAGCCCCTGCATCCTGCCGGTGCTGCCGTTTGTGTTTGCCCGCTCGGACAAGCCGTTCATGCGCAATGGCCTGCCGATGCTGCTGGGCATGGCGATCACGTTTGCGGCAGTGGCCACGCTGGCCGCGCTGGGCGGCGGGTGGGCGGTGCATGCGAACCAGTACGGGCGCATCGTGGCGCTGGTGGTGCTGGCCTTCCTCGGCCTGACCCTGCTGTCGACGCACCTGGCGGAATGGATCACCCGTCCGTTCGTGGCGCTGGGCAACCGGCTGTCGCAGCGCTCGGCCGGCGATGGCGATTCGATCTGGGGTGCGGCCGGTCTCGGCGTCGCCACCGGGTTGCTGTGGGCACCCTGCGCGGGACCGATCCTCGGCCTGCTGCTGACCGGCGCAGCGCTGAATGGCGCCAGCGTGCAGACCACCTTGCTGCTGCTCACCTATGCCGCTGGCGCTGCCACGTCGCTGGGCCTGGCGCTGCTGATCGGCGGCAAGGTGTTCGGCCTGATGAAGCGTTCGCTCGGCGCTGGCGAGTGGGTCCGTCGCGCGCTCGGCGTGCTGGTGCTGTGCGGCGTCGCCGCGATCGCGCTGGGGCTGGATACCGGCCTGCTTACCCGCGTCTCGCTGGCCAGCACTGGCGGCATCGAACAGAAGCTGATCAACGCCGTACGCCCGTCACCTGCGCCTGAGCCCGTGCTGAAAGCCGGCGAGCCGTTGCCGGTGGAAGGCCAGATGCCGTCCCTCGGCGGTGCCACGCAATGGCTCAACAGCCCGCCGCTGGCCACCGAATCGCTGCGCGGCAAGGTGGTGCTGGTCGACTTCTGGACCTACTCCTGCATCAACTGCATCCGTTCGCTGCCGTATGTGCGTGGCTGGGCCGACAAGTACAAGGACCACGGCCTGGTGGTGATCGGCGTGCACGCGCCGGAGTTCGCCTTCGAGAAGGATCCGGTCAACGTGGCCAAGGCGGTGAAGGACCTGGGCGTCGATTACCCGGTGGCGCTGGACAACGACTACGCGATCTGGAAAGGCTTCAACAACCAATACTGGCCGGCGCACTATTTCATCGACGCGCAGGGCCAGATCCGTCATCACCATTTCGGCGAAGGTGGTTATCGGGAAAGCGAGGACGTGATCCGCCAGTTGCTGACCGCGGCGGGCCAGAAGGATCTGCCCGGCGGCTACGTCAG
>DHXA01000198.1:0-2528 GCA_002413455.1 Rhodanobacter sp. UBA5168
AATTGCTCGCTGGCCACCGCAAAGAACTCGGCCGGGCTTTCCAGGGCATACGGGTCAATCGGCAAGTCGGCCCCGTTGTGTTGCTCCTCCTTCAGGCGATCCCACGCGCTCGAGAAGACCCGCGACCACACGCGGCGATCCATCCGCCGGTGCAAGGGCGGAAAGCCGTTGGCGTCGCCGTTGAGCATGTCGAGCTTGTGGGCCATTTCGTGGATGACCACGTTGTGCCCCGGCTTCTTGCCGCCATTCAGCACCTCCGCCCACGACAGGATCACCGGCCCGCGCCCCCATGCCTCACCGGCCATCACGGTGTTGGTCTGGTGCACCACCCCCGCTGCATCCGTTTGTGGGCGATGTGGAATGAACGCGTCCGGGTACACGATGACGCTGTGCCAGCCGTCGTACCAGTCAAGGCCCAGTTTCAGGATGGGTAGGCAGGCGTGGGTCGCGAGCAAAACGCGATCGGCGTCTTCGAGATCCAAGCCATCGACCGGCTCCAGCGACTTGCTCTCCAGGAACAGCGTGGCCAGCACGCGCAGCGTGGCCTGGTCGGAAGCGCCCAGCCGACGCGCCGCGGGACAGCGCTGCAGCGCGTTTCGCCAGAGCGATTCGACGATCGGGTGCCGGGCGACGATGCGCCGTACGCGCCAGTTTCTGATTTTGTCGAACATGGCCACATGCTGGAGGGAGTCGCAAGATCAAGAGCATCAGGGCCGAAGTGCACTTTCTCAAGGAAGGGACGCGGGCGCGAAGCGAGTGGCCCGCGTCGCCCGGCTACCAGGTCAGCGAAGTGGACACGCGGTAGCGGCGGTAGTAATCGTTGGGGATGGCCCCCTGGCGTATCTCCAAGGTATAGCCGCATCCGGACGGCATGGCGCCCGTGTAACGGAAGGCCTCGTGCTCATAGGGATCGCCCGGCGAGCCGAGTTGCTCCCATTTCCCGCTGTCCTTGAGCAGCTTGATGTAGTTGCGCTTGAGCGCCATCACCTGGTCGAGGTCCATCAGGCCGAACCAAAGCGTGCAGTACCGGTTCGAGCATCGGTAGCCATCGATCTGCACGCCCGCGGGCAGCGGTACCGCGTCGGGCCAGCCGTCCGGGTGCCCAGCGACCGCGCTGCCGACATGGCTCAGACGCTGTTCGTCCGGAGCGCGGGTGTCGGCATTCCGTCCCACCGACACGCACCCGGCCAGCGCGTACATCATTGTTGCGACCATCAAGGCCAGTCGGCCCTTTCCCTGGTATCGGCTCATCCGTTCCCCCTCGTTGAAGTCATCCGATGCAGGCGCAAGTCATACGACGCCTGCGTTCCCCTTGCTCGCCCTCGCGCGCATCCGTCGAGATTAAGGGAGAAACCCCGAAAAGGGGACGTGGCAAATCAAGTTTCCTGCTTGGCGTGAGCCAGGTTTGGCCACGCATGCGGGGGCAGGTGGCAGGTCCCGAGGTGGTCTGGCAAGGCACGGTTCCAGCGCGAAATCGAAGCGACGATCGGCCGCTGTGCCGATGTCTGCGCAGCTCATCGGCCACGACGGAGGAAGCGCTGCATGAACCGACGCGGGCCCCGTTTGATCGCGGGGTATTCTGGTCACCCGTTGAGCCCGAGTTTTGCGTGGAGATTTCGAGCATGAAGTACCTGTCGGTCCTTGCCGCTACTTTCCTGCTGCTCGCCAGCGTTGCCGGTGCGTTGCACGCCACGGGCCAGGCCGCGGCCTCCACCTCCGCCACGGCGGCGCCCGTCGCCATCAATCCGCTCTACACCATGCCGCCGACGTCGGTCACGGCCGAGCAGATCGCGTCCATGCAGCAGCAATTGTCGGACTGGCCGCAACTGGGCCGTTACCGCGATGACAATGCGCAGTTGCCGGCGCCCGCGCCTGGCGAGGCGCGCGTGGTGTTTTTCGGAGACTCCATCACGGATGCGTGGGGGCGTGCCAAGGGCACCCGGTTTTTCCCCGGAAAGCCGTACATCAACCGCGGCATATCGGGGCAGACCACGGCGCAGATGCTGCTGCGTTTCCGGCAGGACGTGATCGGACTCAAACCCGCAGCGGCGGTCATTCTCGCCGGCACCAACGACATCGCGGGCAATACGGGACTCGCCACGTTGCCGATGATCGAGGACAACTACCGTTCCATGACGGAGCTGGCGCAGGCCAACCACATCCGGGTCATTCTGGCGTCCGTGCTGCCGGTCAGCGACTATCCCTGGCATCCAGGGTTGCAGCCGGCCAGCAAGGTTCGCGCGCTCAACGCCTGGCTCAAGTCCTATGCCGCGTCGAGTGGCGCGACCTACCTCGATTACTACAGCGCACTGAGCAACGCGCAGGGCGGCATGGATTCCCGCCTGGCCAGCGACGGCGTACACCCGACGCCGGCGGGTTACACGATCATGGCACCGCTGGCCCAGCAGGCGATCGAACGCACGCTGGCGAAGTAACGTGGGCTACCTCAACGGGCGCTGTCGGCGCACGGGCACGTTGTGGGAAGGGCGGTACAAGTCTTGCCTGGTGGATACCGAGCGTTACCTGCT
>DHXA01000198.1:2729-10060 GCA_002413455.1 Rhodanobacter sp. UBA5168
AGCGTTACCTGCTGACTTGCTACCGCTACATCGGGTTGAATCCAGCGCGGGCCGCGAGCGCCGCCGGAAGTAGCTCTGAAAACTCATGTCGCCGCCTCCTGCGCTTGGCGGTACGTTGGAACTATCACGGTTTCGACGTCGCCCAGCGACCGGAGGCAGCCATGTCACTTTACGCAGCTATCGATTTGCATTCCAGCAACAGCGTGTTGGCCGTCATGGATGGCGAGGGCAAAGCGCTGCTGCAGTGTCGACGACCCAATGATCTGCCGCGCTTGCTCAGTGATCTGGCACCGTACCGGGAAGAGCTGGTCGGCGTGGCGGTGGAATCGACCTACAACTGGTACTGGCTGGTCGATGGGCTAATGGATCACGGCTATGCCGTGCGCCTGGTCAACACCACCGCGATCCCGCAGTACGACGGTCTGAAGCACGGCGCCGATCACACCGACGCGTTGCACCTGGCGCAGCTAATGCGCCTCGGCTTGTTGCCGGAGGGCTACATCTACCCGCGTGAGCAACGCGCCACGCGCGACCTGCTGCGCCGTCGTTTCAGCTTGGTGCGGCAGGCGGTCAGGCTGATGCTGTCGATCCAGTCCAGCTTCAGTCGCAGCACCGGCAAACAGCTCTCGGCCAACGCTCTGCGACAGCTCGCGCCGTCGCAGCTCGTCGACCTGTTTCCCGAGCTTTCTACCCGCTATGGCGTGCTGATCCAGTTCAGGCTGTGGCTGACCTTGCAAGATCAGATCACCGCGCTGGAGCAGTGGATCCGCAAGGATCTGGCGCGGCCCGATCTGCTGGCGCGGCTGCAGAGCGTGCCGGGCATCGGGCCGATCCTGGGCATGACGATTCTGCTGGAGAGCGGCGCCATCGAACGCTTCGACTCGGTCGGCGACTACGCCTCGTACTGCCGCATGGTCGAGAGCGTGCGGCTGTCCAACGGCAAGCGCAAGGGAACGGGCAATCGCAAGTGCGGCAACCGCTACCTGTGCTGGGCCTACATGGAGGCAGCGAACTATGCCGTGCGCTATCACCCATCGATCCGCCGCTGGTACGAGCGCAAGCAGGCACGCAAGCATCGTGTCGTCGCGATCAAGGCCGTGGCGCACAAGCTGGCGCGCGCCTGCTACCACATGCTGCACGAAGGCACGACATTCGATCCTACGCGTGCCTTCGGTTGATCACGCTGGCGGTCGCAGGCCGGAACGCGGGTTTGGCTTCGAGCCAGCGCTCTGAAAGGTCGCGGCCGCCGGCACCCGTGATGTACGCAGGACCGCACGCGGACCGAGCCATGAAGGGGTGGGCCTTTGAGCCCGAGACTCTGTGCGACGCACGACGCGCACCTGGACGGACTCCGCGATGACCGATGAGTGTTTGGGAACAAGAGGGTCGCTACGCGACCCGAACCAGAACGGTGACTGGCGCGATCTTGGCGCCGCATGAAACACAACGGCTGGTGGTCAGCGGCAAGACGGGACATCAGGTTCTCCGACGCGAATCGGAGATGGGTCTTTGCGTGCCTATTGACCCGGGCGGCGAAATGGTGACCCGCTTCGATTTCTGAGTCGCCAATCAAAAAGCCCGGTCCACGCGGGAGCGCGTACCGGGCTTTCAATTCGGCCGTCGGACTACCCGGCCGGAGGACGGGGTCAGTTACTGGCAGTCGAACGCGACACCACCGGCAACAACACAGCGCTTTTTCCATCGGACCCATGCTCGATCGTCACCGTCGCCTTGCGGTAGTCCGACGGCTTGGCGAAGAGGATGTTGGGCACCCAGGTCTGCGGGTTGCGGTCGTAGAGCGGGAACAGGCTCGACTGGATCTGCACCATGATCCGGTGGCCTGGCTTGAACTCGTAGTTCACCGTGGGCAGGCGGAACTTGTATTCCTGCGCCTCGTTCGCCGGAATCGCCGAGGGATCGGCAAAACTCTTGCGATAGCGCCCGCGGAAGATGTCGAGCGAGACCGGCAGCTCGTAGCCGCCCATCGTGGGATCGGTCGGATCGGTGCCGGGGTAGACGTCGATCAACTTGACCACGAAGTCGCCGTCGGTGCCGGTGGTGCTGGCGAAGAGGTCGGCGATCGGTGCGCCCTGCACGCGCACGGTCTTGCTCAGCACCGGTGTGGTGTAGCTGAGGACGTCGGGCCGGGTTTCGGCGAAGCGCTGGTCCTGCACCAGCCAGGTGCGCCAGCGGTCGTTCTTCTGCGGAATCGGGCGCGGCAGGTAGGGCACGGGCTTGGCCGGGTCGGAGACGTAGCTGTCGCTGCCGTCGGTCGGCGGCTGGAAGCCGAGGCCCATGTCCGCCTGCAGGTAGAGCGGAGTGAGCTGCTGGTCACTCGCCACCTTCCAGTTCGTGAAGTTGTCCCAGTGCTGTTCGACCGGGTTGTAGATCATCGCCTCGGGCAGCGGCTTGGGCAGCGGCGTGCCGCGCAGGTAGTGGTTGAACCAGGGGATCATCACGTTCTGGCGGAATTGCGCCGTGGTGTCGCCCGGCCACTTGAGTGGGCCCATGTTCCAGCCGTCGCGGTTGATCTGGCTGTGCCACCACGGACCCATCACGAGGTGGTTGTTGGCGCCGTGCCCGGCCTTCTTGAGCGCTTCCCACGCATGCACGGCGCCGTAGATGTCCTCCTGGTCCCACAGGCCTTGCAGCCACATCGTGGGCACGGTGGAGGGATGCGCGACGAGCAGCTTGTCGAGCGCTTGCAACTGCCAGAAGGCGTCGTAGGCGGGGTGCGCGGCGAAGCGGTTCCACCAGGGCAGCTGCTTGAAGCCGTTGGCCTCGGCATAGGCGCCGGCCGAGCCCGCGTCGAGGAAATTGGTGTAGTCGTCCTGGTTCTCGCGCGGGATGTTTTTGCCCTCGCCCTTTTTGCTCATCTGGCCGCTGAAGTAGTCGAGGTTCATCTGGCGCAGGGCGCCGTAGTGGTACCAGTCGTCACCCATCCAGCCGTCGATCATCGGGCTTTCCGGCGCGGCGGCCTTCAGCGCGGGATGCGGGTGGAGCAGGGCCATGGCGACCGTCCAGCCGTCGTAGGACGAGCCGATCATGCCGACCTTGCCGTTCGATTCCCTGGTGTTCTTCACCAGCCAGTCGATCGTGTCCCAGGCATCGGTGGTGTCGTCGGTCTTGGTAGGGTTGAGCGGCCCCATCGGCGGGCGCGTCATGATGTAGTTGCCTTCCGATTTGTATTTGCCGCGGATGTCCTGCCAGACCAGGATGGTGCTGCCGTCGGCCCAGTCCTTGTCGCCGGACCACACCGCGTCGGCCATGTGCGGGCTATTGCCGGGCGCCATGCCGCTGGCGTTGTACGGCGTACGCTCGAGCAGTATCGGCAGGCCCTGCGCGTTCTTCGGGATCAGGATCACGGTGTGCAGCTTCACGCCGTCGCGCATCGGGATCATCACGTCGCGCTTGATGTAGTCGAAGTTGCCTTGCGGTTGTTTCCAGTCGGTCGGGATGTCGGACCCGGTCTGGATCATGTCGGGCGTGACCTTCGCCGAATCCTGCCCCGTCGGGGGCATCGCGAACGCGGCGGCTGATAAAAGGCAGGCAAGCGAAACGAGTGCCGAGCCCAGAGCGGTTTTCTTCATGTCCAGAGCGTCCTCATGATGGTGGTCGCGTCCGCAACCTGTCGCGGTTGCACCCCGTGACTATGAGAGCGGTCACAAGGATTTTGCAAGGCGGGTGCGAAGGCGAAAGCGGGGGCGGGGTGCGCATGGCGTTGCGCGCCGATGCTTGGCCGCACAAGGAAGACGAATGAGGAGCCCGTAGTGCCCAGGATTGCATCGCATCGGTAATAAAGGGGGCAGCGCAGAGACATTTTTGTTTTTGGCACAAGTAGCGAAGGCGGCCGTGGCCGCCTTCGCATGGGAACGGACGACACAGATCAGGCAGCGATTGCCGGCGCCATGTCAGACACGATGTCGTCGCCACACACATCACGCCACAGGTGATACATCACCCCGAACATCACGGTGAACATCACCAGAAGCAGGGCGATATAAAACGGGATGATCACCACGAGCACCAGCCAGGAGCTGATGAGCTTGGCCAGCAGGCCGAGCAGCATGATCACGATCACAAGGACGATGGCTACGACGATCCAGGCAAGGATGGAACTCAGCGCGAACAGGAGCAGCGGCAACACGTTTTTCAGCGCGCCAGTGACGCCGTCGCCGATGGCGCCGAGCACGTTGCGCCGGTTCAGCGCGACCTGGCCGAGGCTGATCGCATAGAAACCCATCATCAACAGACCGAACACCATGAGAAGCGCCATGGCGATCCAGAAGCCGCCGGGCAGCGCCGGTGGCAGCTGGTGGTTGGCCTGTGCAGCGATCGCTTGCATGTACCAGCTGGCGATGCCGGCTCCCGTCGCCACGAGGATGATTACGATCCCGGCGATGTAGACCACAAAGTTCGCCAGCCCGAGCCCGATCAGCCGCCATACCTCGCCTTGCCGATAGGGCTTGAAGATGTCGAGTGCACGGGCCGGCTGCTCCCGCTCGGCCGCATCGACCAGCTGCAGATAGCCCGCGTAGAGCGGAATGATCAGCAGCCCGAACAACACGGAAATGGCCATGATCAAAGCGGAGGTTGCCATACTCGGTGGTGTGCCCGCGCTCATCGCGTGGAATTGCATCGGCATCGTGATCAGCGACGGCAGCAGACATGCCACCACCAGGAGGGCTGCTCCTCCGAACAACGGCTTCGGATGACGAAAGCCCACGCTGATGCCGTTCGTCAGCCAGCCAAAGCCAGCCGACGGTCCCCTGGATCGTGTCGTCATGGTGTCGCTTCCTTGATGATCGGCGCCCCCGCGCCGTGCAAGTCGAGCATAGCGGGTAGCATCCAATGTCATCCAGGCGTATTCGAATTCCGCAAGAACCATCGGAATCGTTACGACGCCGCAACCTGTCTATGCGGATATCAGGGCATCAATGCCGTGTGCGCTTGCCGCCCGCGTCGGCGGGGTTCATCTCGACGCTCAGAGTGAAAGTGCGTTGTTCGTCCGGCCGCATGGCGCCGACGCCCACCAGCTTGCGCGCGATCTCCTCGCCGCGTTCGTCGCGGATGGTCAGCACCATCGAGTATTCCCACGCACCGTTGTCGACGGGGTTGCGAAAGCTGCCTTCCACGCGCAGCGGTATGGACGCTGCCGCTGCGGTTGCGCTGGTGGGTTCACTGAAGCGCAGCTTGTGGCGACAGGCGGGACACACGCCCGCGCTTTCCAGGATGGTCTCCCGGCAGTGCGGACAGGTGCGCGTCGCGCCGGCCGTGCCTGGGTGGGGGTTGCTCACGAAGTCGAGCCGTTGTGCCCATGGGTCTTGTGCGCGCTGTTGCCGTCCTTGCCATCGTCCCAGCCGAATTCGGCCTGGCCGCGCATGCGCGAACCCGCCGCCACGCTGAGCGATCCTGCCTTCAGGTCGCCGGTCAGCGCGCCGCTTTGCTGCAATTCGACGTGCGCGGCGGATTCGATGTTGCCGATCAGCTCGCCTGCGATGGTGACCTTCTCGGCCCGCACGCTGCCGGTCACCCTGGCACCGGGTTCGATGGTGAGGTCGCCGCGCACGTTGACGTCGCCCTTGAAGTTGCCGGCGATGCGCACATGGCCCTCACCTTCGATCTTGCCCTCGATGGTGATATCGGGCGCGATCAGCGATTCGGTCTTGGGTTTGCCCGGCGTGGGCGTGGGCGTGGGACGAATTGCGGGCTGCACCGGCGTTTCCGCTTTGGGCTTGGTTTCGGGAATGTCGAGGCGCGCCAGGTCCGCGGCTTCGGGCGTTTCGGTGGCGGAGGTCTTGACGGATTCTTTCCACAGGGCCATGGCGGGACTCCAGTTCGATCAGACGGAGGGTCAGCGTACCCCGCAAACGGCACGCAAAACGGGGTCGGGTTCACTTGCCTGCGCAAATACGGGATCAGGTTCAGTTCCAATTAACCGTTTGCCGTGGGTTTGAGCGCTTTGGCGCCGCGTGGAGCGATCGCGCAGATGAACAGCCGCCCGCGGCATACACATGTCGGACGGGCACTTCCGCCGCCGGTTCAAGCTCGCCTTCGGCGCGTCGCCGTCCAGCCATCTGGTGACGCGTCGATCGAGCGCACGATGGCGATGCTGCATCGCGCTCGTCGTGGACTTGCCTTGCACGATGCGCGCTTCGTCGACGTGTAGGCAAAGCGCGGCGGTCGATGGCAGGTCATCTTCACGCAGATTCATCGCGGGCTGCCGGGCGGATGAATCTCAAGGCATTACCGATTCTGCGTCATCGAGGATCTAGCGGCATGGGATGCGGATCGTCAACGCGACCAGCGCGGCGGGAACCACAGCTATCGATGCTCCGCTCATCCACCGCGCGTTCATCGACACGCCTGCGCGCGAGCGATGCCGTGCCTCATCGGATCAATCGTCGTGCTTTTTCCGAAACGCAGCCTCTCCGGCTTCCGACACCCGGTCCCACTCCGGGTCGACCGCGGTGCCGGGGACGTAAAGCTCGTGCCAGTTCCACCACTTGTACGGTCGGGTCTGGGGACAGCCTTCCGGCGAGTCCTCCCACAACTCCTGGCGCCCGAGCGCCGTCATGTCGAGGTAGCTCCAGACGGTGCCCATCGCCTCGTCGCCGCGGCCGTTGATGAAGCAGGTGCGGAACACGCGGTCGCCGTCGCGGATGAACGCGTTGTGGCCATGCCATTCGTCGACGCCGAAGTCGGCGTCGAAGCGGTCGGTGATCGTGTACCAGGGGATTTTTTCCCAGCCCATCCGCGCCTTCAGGCGCGCGATGTCGGCCTGCGGGGCACGCGAGGCATACACGAGCGTCGTGTCGCGCGCGTTCAAGTGGGCGAGGTGGGAAACCTGGTCCGCGCCCAGGGAACAGCCGATGCAGGCATGCTCCGGCCAGCCATGCACGCCCGGCTCGAAGAAGGCGCGGTAGACGATCAGCTGACGGCGGCCGTCGAACAGGTCGAGCAGGCTCGCCTTGCCCTCGGGCCCTTCGAACGCATAGGACTTTTCCACCGCAAGCCACGGCATCCGCCGTCGCTCGGCGGCCAGCGCGTCGCGGGCACGGGTCATCGCCTTCTCCTTGACGAGAAGCTGCTCGTGCGCAGCCTCCCATTCTTGCGGCGGCACAACCGGCGCTGTGTGCATGGCGCGCCGTCCCTCTTTGCGGCCGTTCTCGGGTGATTTGTTCGTGGTCATCGCAGCCTCCGGATGAGAGCGATCTCTCGTGTGCTCGGGCTGGAACGCGATACCGTTCACTGCCGATCGCTCGCTGTGGGTGATGGGCCAGTTTTACCGCCAGCTGTCGAACGGCGGGAGTGACAAGTGTGGCGGGATT
>DHXA01000198.1:10341-11279 GCA_002413455.1 Rhodanobacter sp. UBA5168
TTACGGGCTCGAGCACGCCGGTGCCCACGTGGGACGATCGCACCAATGAACAGCCGACCCGCCGCCGCACAGCACCAGCGCGAGTGCTGTCAAATTTTTCTGCGCAGCAGGCGCGCTCGATCGCCGCGGCATGGCGTAAAAAGCGCATGGGCCGTATTGAAGAGAAAACGGGTCGGAGTGAGCTGATCCAGTTTTGCCTGAAGGGAACTGTGGAGAAACCAAAGGCCAGGACCCGCTGTTTCAATGACAGCGGCGTGGTTCAACGGTTACCACGTCGTCACGATGGATACGGGCCAGAAGCTGCGCATGAGCCGCTACCAGCACGAAACGTTCCTGCGCCTGGTCTCGGCCCGGGGCGAAAAACGGCAGTAGGCAGCGGGCGCCGGGTGCCGGGTGCCGGTTTGTTTGCTTCCGCATCACCAGTCCGCCGCGAGAACTTGAAAGATGCCCGGGAGGCAGGGCTTCGCTGGTTTGACCTGCCCTGATTCGGCCGCGCCAACCGGATCAGGGCTCCTCCAATTCCTTTGTCGTACCCTGCCATTCGCCAGCCCATGCGGAGGTTCCATGAAAACACTCGTTGCCATCCTGCTGATCGCTGGCGTGATTCCGGGCGCGCCGGCTCTTGGGCAATCACCCGCCGCTTCTCTCTTGCTCGGCCGCTGGGCTGTCGATGTCGCACGTTTGCCGATTCCGCCGGCGACGCGGCCGAGGAGCGTCACGATCACGTTCAGCGACGCAAGCAAAAATAAGTTGACGATGGATGTCGACATCATCGACGCGAGTGGAGCGGAGATTCACTCCACAGGGACCGCGCCCCTTGATGGTTCAGCCGTATCCGTCAAGGGCAGCCCCGAGGCCGATATCGCCGCCATGAAGCAGCCGCAGCCGGGGGTTCTGATCGTGGCGCTTGGCAAGGGAGGCATTCCGGCCTCGACGCG
>DHXA01000198.1:11528-11758 GCA_002413455.1 Rhodanobacter sp. UBA5168
GGCCGATCATGCGGACGAACTATTTCAAGCGCGTCCGGTAGCCGATCGCGGCGATCCTGCTGTACCTGATCGGCCCTGTCCAAATCGCCGGACTTCGCGCGTCATGGGAAAGGCGGCGCACACTGCCCGCCGATCACTCATTGCGGAGAATCCCGATGCAATACCTGTTGATGCTGTATGCGAACGAGAACGTCTGGTCACAGATGACGCCGGCCGAACAGGAGCAGGGC
>DHXA01000044.1 GCA_002413455.1 Rhodanobacter sp. UBA5168
CCGTTTGCCGGCCGCGCCGGCATCATCACCACCAGCCCCGGCGACTACCTCAGCGCCGGCACCACGGTGGTGACGGTGCAGCAGCTCGATCCGCTGTTCGTCGATTTCTACGTGCCGCAAAGCGAACTGGGTCGCATGCAAGTGGGCCAGGCGGTGAACCTGAAGCTGGATGCGTATGCCAGCCGCGGTTTCAGCGGCAAGCTCAGCGCGATCAGCCCCAAGGTCGATCTGGGCACGCGCAACGTGCAGGTCGAGGCGACCGTGCCCAACCACGACAAGGCGCTCACCCCGGGCATGTTCGCCAAGGTCAGCGTCGACGTCGGCAACGAGCAGCCCCGCTTGACCCTGCCGCAGGCGGCGATCGTCTACAACCCGTATGGCGACACCGTGTATGTGGTGCAGCCGTCCAAAGGCAAGGACGACAAGGGCCAGCCACTGCCGCCCACCGTGAAGCAGACCTTTGTCACGGTCGGCGAGACCCGCGGCGATCAGGTGGCGATCCTCACCGGCATCGAGCCCGGCACCGTGGTCGTGACCAGTGGCCAGATCAAGCTGAAGAACGACGCGCCGATCGCGATCGACAACCGCGTGAAGCCGGCAGACAGCGCCCATCCCGCGCCGCAGGAGCACTGAGGCGCCATGAAATTCACCGACCTGTTCATCAACAAGCCGGTGCTGGCGGTGGTCGTCAGCCTGCTGATCCTGGTGCTCGGCGTGCGCGCCGTCGGCAGCCTGACCGTGCGCCAGTACCCGAAGACCGAGAACGCCACGGTCACCATCAGCACCGCCTACTACGGTGCCGATGCGCAGACCATGGCCGGCTTCATCACCCAGCCGCTGGAGCAGGCGATCTCGCAGGCGCAGGGCATCGACTACCTGTCCTCCAGCAGCGTGCAGGGCGTGTCCACCATCACCGCGACCTTGCACCTGAACTACGACGCCAACCGCGCCTTGACCGAGATCACCACCCAGGTGAATTCGGTGAAGAACCAGCTGCCGCCGCAGGCGCAGCAGCCGGTGCTCAACGTGCAGACCGGCGAGACCGTCGACGCGATGTACATGGGCTTCTACAGCGACGTGCTGCCCACCAACAACATCACCGACTACCTGGCGCGGGTGGTCAAGCCCAAGCTCGATTCGATCGATGGCGTGCAGACCGCCGAACTGCTCGGCGCACGCCAGTTCGCCCTGCGCGCCTGGCTGGACCCGGCCAGGATGGCGGCCCATGGCATCACTGCCACCGATGTGAACACGGCGCTGGCCTCCAACAACTATCTGGCCGCGGTCGGCTCCAGCAAGGGCCAGGCGGTGACGGTCGACCTGACCGCCGACAGCAACCTGCATTCCGTCGATGAGTTCAAGCAGCTGGCGATCAAGCAGGTCAACGGTGCGATCGTGCGCCTGCAGGACGTGGCCACGGTCTCGCTGGGCTCGGAAAACTACGACTTCAATGTGGCCTTCAGCGGCAAGCGCTCGGTGTTCATCGGCATCAAGGTCGCGCCCGACGCGAACGTGCTGGACGTGGCCAAGCGCGTGCGCGAGGCGTTCCCGGAGATCCAGAGCCAGCTTCCCAGCGGGCTGACCGGGCAGATCGTCTACGACGGCACCAAGTTCGTGAACAGCTCGATCAACGAGGTGGTCAAGACCCTGGTCGAGGCGCTGCTGATCGTCACCCTGGTGATCTTCCTGTTCCTCGGCAGCCTGCGTGCGGTGATCATCCCGGTGATCGCGATGCCGCTGTCCCTGGTCGGCACCTTCTTCGTGATGCTGGCGCTGGGTTACTCGATCAACCTGTTGACCCTGCTGGCGCTGGTGCTGGCGATCGGCCTGGTGGTGGACGACGCGATCATCGTGGTGGAGAACGTCGACCGGCACATGAAGGAAGAGGGCAAGACCCCGTTGCAGGCCGCACTGCTGGCGGCACGCGAGCTGGGCGGCCCGATCCTGGCGATGACCGTGGTGCTGATCGCGGTGTACGTGCCGATCGGTTTCCAGAAGGGACTGACCGGCGCGCTGTTCAGCGAATTCGCCTTCACCCTGGCCGGCGCGGTGACGGTGTCGGCGGTGGTCGCGCTGACCCTGTCGCCGATGATGGCCTCGAAGTTCTTCCGCAGCGAGCAGGAGAGCGGCCGCTTCGTGCAGTTCATCGACCGCCAGTTCGACCGCGTGCACCACGGTTACCAGCGCATGCTGCACAACACGCTGTCGACCTCGTCGGTGGTGATTGCGATGAGCGCGTTGCTGCTGCTGGCCACCATCGCGCTGGGTGTCACTGCCCAGTCCGAGCTGGCCCCGGAGGAGGACCAGGGCATCGTGGTCGGCCAGATCGTGGGGGCGCCGAACACGACGGCGCAGCAGATGAATGTCTATGCGACGCAGATGTTCGATCTGTCCAGGCAGTTGCCGGAATACGAGCAGATGTTCCAGCTGACCGGTGTGCCCACCATCAACCAGGGCATCGGCGGCGTGCTGTTCAAGCCGTGGGACCAGCGTCACCGCAGCGCGCACGAACTGCAGCAGGTCCTGCAGCAGAAGTGGAACGGCATCGCCGGCGGCCGGGTGGCTGCGTTCCAGTTCCCGCCGCTGCCCGGCGCATCGGGCCTGCCGATCCAGGTGGTGATCACCACCACCGAACCCTTCGAGAATCTCAACGACGTAGCCTCCCAGGTGCTGCAAAAAGCGCAGGCCAGCGGCAAGTTCTACTTCGTCGATTCCGACCTCAAGGTCGACAAGCCGCAGAGCACGGTCAGCCTCGACCGCGACATGATCACCACGCTCGGGCTGACCCAGCAAGACGTGGGTGCCGCGCTCGGCTCGGCGCTGGGTGGCGGCTACGTCAACTACTTCTCGATCTCCGGCCGCTCGTACAAGGTGATCCCGCAGGTATTGCAGGCCGACCGGCTCAACCCGAGCCAGGTGCTGAACTACTACATCCGCGTGCCGGACGGCTCGGTGATCCCGGCCTCGACCGTGGCCAAGATCACCAAGCAGGTGGTGCCGCAGTCGCTGAACCGCTTCCAGCAGTTGAACTCGGCCACGATCTCCGGTGTCAGCGGGATGTCGCAGGGCGATGCGCTGACCTATCTGCGTGATCTGGTGAAGGAGGTGGCTCCGACCGGCTACAACGTCGACTACGCCGGCCAGTCACGCCAGTTCACCCAGGAATCCGGCGGTTTCGGCGCGACCTTGCTGTTCGCCGTGATCATCGTGTTCCTGGCCCTGGCCGCGCAATTCAACAGCCTGCGCGATCCGATCGTGATCCTGGTGTCGGTGCCACTGGCGCTGTTCGGCGCGCTGATCTTCGTCAACCTGTTCACCAGCCTCAACATCTACACCGAGGTCGGCCTGGTGACCCTGATGGGCCTGATCAGCAAGCACGGCATCCTGATCGTGCAGTTCGCCAATCACTCGCAACTCGCCGGCATGTCCAAACGCGAGGCAATCGAACACGCCGCGGCGGTACGCCTGCGGCCGATCCTGATGACCACCGCGGCGATGGTGCTGGGCGTGCTGCCGCTGGTGATCGCCTCCGGCGCCGGCGCGGCGGGCCGCTTCAACATGGGCCTGGTGATTTCCACCGGCCTGGCGATCGGCACGGTGTTCACCTTGTTCGTGGTGCCGGCGTTCTACCTGCTGCTGGCCGCCGATCGCCACGGCGGCGAGCCGTCGGACGATCCGCGACTGATCGAACCGGGGTCGACGGCGCAGGCCTGAGCAACAGACAGAAGAAAGGCGCGGTCACCCGCGCCTTTCTCCTTTCGACCCCCATGCGCCGCCGGACAGGGGCAATGTCCCTCAGTTGCGCGACTGCAGCTTCGACAGCAGGCGCAGCAGTTCCAGGTACAGCCAGACCAGGGTGACCACCAGCGCGAACGCGCCGTACCACTCCATGTATTTTGGTGCGCCAGCCTGGGCGCCGGATTCGATCATGTCGAAGTCGAGGATCAGGTTCAGCGCCGCAATCACCACCACCACCGCGCTGAACGCGATGCCGATGCCGCTATGGCCGCTGATGAAACCCATCGAGTGGCCGAAGAAACCCATCGCGAAGTTGGCCAGGTACAGCAGCATGATGCCGCCGGTGGCGGCGACGATGCCGAGCTTGAACTTCTCGGTGGCGCGGATCAGCCCGCTGCGGTAGGCCAGCAGCATCGCGGCCATGGTGCCGAAGGTCAGCGCCACCGCCTGGATCACGATGCCGGGGTAGCGCAGCTCGAAGATCGCCGACAGCGCGCCGATGAAGACGCCCTCGACCAGCGCATAAAGCGGCGCGGTGACCGGCGCCCAGGTTTTCTTGAACGCGGTGATCAGACCGAGGATCAGCCCGCCGATCGCGCCACCAAGCACCAGCGGCAGCATGGCCGGCGCGCTTTCTGCGCCGTTGAACTGGCTCCAGCTGAACATGGCACCGGCCAGCACCAGGATCAGCAGCAGACCGGTACGGTTGACCGTGCCGGTGGTCGTCATGACGTCGTCGCCATGCGCCACGAGCGCGCCGCTGGCCGCATCGAGGAAGGTGTTCCCCATCGTAGCCCGCCCGCTATCGGCTTGACAGCCGCCTGCGCCGATACGTCGCTGCGCATCGCGCGCAAACTACGCGACAATGTGACCTTGCCGATCCGTGCGGAGTTCCGATGAATCCTTCCACCCTGCGTATCGCCACCCGCAAGAGCGCACTCGCGCTGTGGCAGGCCGAGCATGTCGCCGCGCTGCTGCGCGCGACACACCCGGGATTGACGGTGGAACTGGTGCCGATGAGCACGCGCGGCGACGAGATCCTGGACCAGCCGCTGGCCACCATCGGCGGCAAGGGGTTGTTCCTGAAAGAGCTCGAGGTGGCGATGCTGGAAGGCCGCGCCGATCTCGCCGTGCATTCGCTGAAGGACGTGCCCGCGCAGCTGGAGCCGGGCTTCGTGTTGCCGGCAATGTTGCCGCGCGCGGATGCGGCCGACGCGTTCGTCAGCAATGATTGTGCGGATCTCGCGGCACTGCCCCGCGGTGCGCGGGTCGGTACCTCGTCGCTGCGGCGGCAGGCGCAGCTGCGCGCACTGCGGCCGGATCTGGTGCTGCTCGACCTGCGCGGCAATGTCGGCACCCGGCTGGGCAAGCTTGACGCCGGCCATTACGACGCGATCGTGCTGGCCTGCGCGGGTCTGGAACGCCTCGGCCTGGCGTCGCGCATCCGCTCGCGGCTGGCCGCACCGGACTGGTTGCCGGCACCGGGCCAGGCCGCGATCACGATCGAGGCGCGCGACGACAACCCGGCCGTACTGATGCTGCTGGCCGCGCTGGATGACGCCGATACCCGGCTTACCGTCAGCGCCGAACGGGCGATGAATCACGCACTCGGCGGAAGCTGCACGGTGCCGGTCGGCGCGTGGTGCGTGCTCGGTGAACACGGCCTGCATTTGCGCGGCATGGTCGGCGACGCGGCCAGCGGCCTGCTGCTGCGGGCCGAGGCCAGCAGCCCCGGTGATCAGGCGCTGGCGCTGGGTCGCAAGGTAGCGGCGGCACTGCTGGATCAGGGCGCGGGCGAATTGCTCGGGCTGTGATGGCGAGCGGTCGGCGTCTGGGCGCCGGTCGCCTTTGTTTTCGCACTTCGCACGCTGCTCCATGACAAACGGCCCGGCAGCTTGCGCCACCGGGCCGCCCTGGTCAGCCGCAGACTACCGTTTAGAAGCTGTAGACCAGATTCGTCGTGGTCAGCGTGTCCATCTCCTTGGTACCCGGCTGCACGTCGCTGTTGTGGCGCACCTGGAAGCCGACCTTCAGTGCGAGCTTCTTGGTCATGCTGACGGCGAGGCCGGCATCGTTCTGCAGGTAGGTGTTCTTCGAGCCTGCTTCCATCAGGAACGTGTTCTCGAAAGACGTGTTGGCGGTGATCTTGTATTTGTAGTTGATCAGGCCGCGGGCCACCATCTCGCCCTGCGTTGCCTGCCGTTGCGGCACCAGCACGCCGCCGACCAGCAAGTCGACGTCGGCGGGGCGGTAACGCTTGTAACCCGGACCGATTTCGAACGACAGCTCGTTGCGCTCGTCCTTCAGGGCGATGTAACCGTAGCCGAGCGAGACGACGCCCTGCCACAGGTTCGCACCGAAATCGTCGTGCTCGTAACGGGCGGCGCCGACGATGTAGCTGCGCGGATCGAGCTTGTAGCCGACCGACGCGCCGCCGTCATAGCGGTTCGCGGTGGTATTGAACTGCTCGACCGTGTTGCCGGACGAATCGACGACGGTCTGCTGGCTCTTGGAGCGCAACGCGTCGACGAAGAAGTTGTTCTTCCACTGCTCGTTTTCCTGGTTCAGGCCGAGCTTGGCGTTGATGTTCTGCGAGCGCGAATTGCCGGTGGCCGAGGCAAAACCGAATTCGCCCGACCCGCTCCAGCCGCCATTGCTGGAAGTTGCGGCGGTGTCGGTGGCGGCATCCTGGGCCTGCGCGGCGAAGCTCGCAAAGGCGGCCAGCACCAAGCCGGCGATCAAGGTCTTTTTCATCGGGGGACGGTCCATTTGTTAAACAATCGTAGCGGACTACCTTAACGAGACGGCTTGAACTCGCAATGAATGAGGCCGGCGCAGGGCCGTCGGTCACGTTGCCGCGCCGCGCATCAACAATGATTCGTACAGATTCCGCTCCAGGCATTTGCCCAGCAGACAGCTGGGTACGGCCACCGCCGCGGCGACCAGGTCGACGCCGTCATGCCGGGTCAGCAACAGCGCGATGCACGGGATCACATGGGTGAACAACGCGGCCACGAAACGCGCCGGGCGCAACGCCTGTTCACGCGCGGCGCCGCCATGGCTGGGCGAACCGGCCAGCGATTGCCAGGCCAGGCCCTCCAGCAGACCCAGCAGCAAGGCCAGCGCCAGCAGCAGCATGATCCACGGATACAGGCCACGCGGCGCCGTCAGCTCACCCAACGCCAGCACGCACAGCCATAGCCACAAGCCCCCGGCGTAACCGGCGAAGACCAGCCGGCTTATCGGCAGCGAGGTTGCCGCGCGTTGCGCCGACGGCGACAGCTGGCAGCAGAAGCGATAGCCGGTGTAGGCCAGGCTGGACAGACTGCAAACGGTCAGCGTGGCGCCGGCCAGGCGCGTCGCCCAGAAGATGTTATGGCCGCGAGCCAGTCCGGCCACGGCCAGCATCGGCAGGTACGTCGCCAGCGCCAGCAGCGCCGCCGGGTTCGGCCGGTTGTCGCGCCGCGGTCGCCAGCCATACCAATCGGACGCACCACGCCATGGCAGGCAGGCCACCAGCAGACCGATGCTGATCAGCAAAGCGCCGACCGACAGCGGCACCAGGGTGCCGTTGCGACCGGCCGGATACAAGCCGAGCAACAAAGCCAGCCCCAGCCATGCCCACAAGCCGTAGCCGCTGGCCGCCAGGATTCGCCACAGGGGCGACACCGCATCCGCCCGCCAGAACGTTATCGGCATGTCGGCATCATTGGCGGGCGGGATGGCGTTGGGTAATCCGCGGACAGGCTGCATGAGTGAACCGGCTGGGTCGAAAAATCGGGCAGGCGATCGCGCCGGGCAATCTGGCTGCGCATGACGGGCTTGCGGGCACCGCAGGCCGCACCCATGCTACAACGCTGCACCCACGCATGCCTCGACGAAACGCCATGGATCGCTACGAACGCATACTCACCCTGCACCGCCTGTTGAAGTCGGCGCACTATCCGATCCCGCTGTCGCGCCTGCTTGGCGAGCTGGAATGCTCGCGCGCCACGCTGTATCGCGACGTGGCGTTCCTGCGCGATGCGCTGGGGGCGCCGATCGAAAGCGCGGGCACCGACCAGGCCGCGTTCCGCTATGAAGTGGGCGAGGGGGAGAAGTTCGAACTGCCCGGGCTGTGGCTGACCTCCGACGAGCTGGCCGCGTTGCTCGCGTTGAACGAGCTGATCAGCCGCTCCGGTCCGGGTGTGCTGGCTGGCGCGCTGGCGCCGTTCAAGGCGCGCATCGAGGGCTTGCTGTCCGATCAGGGCAGCGGCAAGGCGCTGCCGATCGAGCGGATCCGGGTCATTCCGTGGGGCGAGCGCAAACTCGACCAGCAAGTGTTCCGCATCGTCGCCGGCGCGGTGCTGGAGCGCAAACAGCTGCGCTTCCGCTATCGCGCACGCACCACCAATGCCGACAGCCGGCGCACCGTGTCGCCGCAGCGGCTGACCCATTACCGCGACAACTGGTATCTGGACGTGTGGGATCACGATCGCGAGGCGCTGCGCAGTTTTGCGGTCGACCGTATCGTCGAGGCACAGTCGCTGGATGATGCCGCCACCGATGTCGCGGAAGGCGACCTCAACGACTTGCTCGCCTCCAGCTACGGCATCTTCGCGGGCAAGCCGAAGGCGTGGGCGACCATCCGCTTCTCGCCGCACGCCGCGCGCTGGGTTGCCGACGAGCACTGGCATTCGCAGCAGAAGGGCGAGTGGCTCCCCGATGGCCGCTACGAGTTGAAGGTGCCCTACTCCAATTCGAAGGAGCTGCTGATGGACGTACTCAAGTACGGGCCCGATGCGGAAGTGGTGGCGCCGCTGTCGCTGCGCGAGGAAATGAAGATCCTGCTGCAGCTGGCCCTGTCGGGCTACGCCCGACAATAAAATCAACGGGCGGTAATGCCGGGCAGTCTTCGTGTATTCAAACGCACGAAGGCACGAACTCGCGCGGCCCGTTCGCTTCCTCTCCCCTTGGGGAGAGGATTGAGGAGAGGGGCGGGTGCTCGCCGTAGAAGCGATCGAAGCCGCGCCTTGTCAAAAACTTCCGCGCGACGTGTCCCCTCTCCCCAACCCTCTCCCCGGAGGGGAGAGGGGGCGAACGCTAAGAGCGTTTTGCCTTATTGAAGCGGATGGAACGGCCAGAAGATCGGGATCAGCCACATCGACAGCGCGCAGAACAGCGCTATCAGCGGAATACCCACCTTCATGAAATCGGTAAAACGGTAGCCGCCGGCGTAATACACCATGGTATTGGTCGGGTAGCCGACCGGCGTGGCGAACGAGGTGGCCGCGGCAAACGCCACGGCCACCACGAACGGCCGCGGATCGACGTGGGTGGCCTGAGCCACCGTTGCGGCGATCCCCACCATCAGCACCACTGACGGGTTGTGTCCCATCAGCTCGGTAAGCAGCGCCGTGAGCAGGTACACCATCAGCAGCGCGGCCAGCGGGCCATGGCCGCCGACCAGATGCATGGCGGCGGCCACCACCACCGCCGACAATCCGGTCTTCTCGATCGCCAGCCCGAGCGGCAGGATGGCGCCGAGCAGGATGATGATTTTCCAGTCCATGCCCTCGTAGACATCCTTGCGGCCAAAGCAGCCGCCCAGTGCCATCGCGACGGCGCCGCACACCGCGGCGATCGGAATCGGCAGCCAGTGCATGCCCGAGACCAGCACCACAGCGGCCATGATGGCAGCCGCCAGCAACGCCTTGCGCGACATGCCGCGGACGTCGTCGCGCTCGTTGAGCACGATGAACGCCTCGTCGTTGCGAAGTTTCGGCATCGCCGCTTCGTCGACCAGCACCATCAGCATGTCGCCGACTGCCAGGCGCGTCTCGCTGAGTTTTTCGCGCAGCACTTCGCCGCGCCGGTTCAGCGCCAGCGCGGTGGCGTGGTAGCGCCAATCCAGACCGATCTCGGCCAGGCTGCGGCCTTCCACCGGGCTGGCCGGCGCCACCATCATCTGGGCCAGCACGCGAGGGTGATCGCCCTCCTCCGGGGCGTAGCGGCGCTCCGGCGCGTTGTGCAGCTTGGCCTTGCGCTGGAACTCCTCGATTTTTTCCCAATCGCCGCGAACCAGCAACACGTCACCCACTTCCAGCTTCTGCTCGCGCGGCGACCACATCCGCTGTTCGCCGCGCAACAGTTCCAGCGGATACACCCCGAACTCGTCGCCCAGCCGCGCATCGGCAATGGCCGTACCCAGCAAGGGCGACTCGTCGCTGACCTCCAGCTCGGCCACGTACTTGCCGGCTTCGACGTCATCGGGCAGCGCCGCGTCGAT
>DHXA01000149.1 GCA_002413455.1 Rhodanobacter sp. UBA5168
ATGGACGGCGCCATGCCCGGCTGTCCGCAGCTCAGCTTCGGTGCCGTCGATGTGCGCGACGTCGCCGACCTGCACATCCGCGCCATGACCGATCCCGCCGCAAAGGGTGAGCGATTCCTCGCCGTCGCTGGCGATTTCCTCTCGATACGCGACATCGCCAGGATCTTGAAGGACCGCATGGGCGCCTCGGCCAGACGGGTACCGACGCGGCAATTGCCGAACTGGCTGGTGCGCCTCGCCGCGCTGCGCGACCCGGCCGTCAAACAGATCCTTCCCGAACTCGGCAAACCGAAGAACGCCACCGGCGAAAAGGCCCGACGTGTGCTCGGCTGGGTACCGCGTTCGAACGAGGAAGCCATCGTCGCCACCGCCGAAAGCCTGTTGCGGCTCGGGCTGCTGAAGGAAAGCTCGGATGGCTCAAAGGACAACTGACAAGCTGGATTTGTTTCTGCTATCCGATAGGCAAACTCGAACCGTCTCGGCCGCGTGCTGCTGGATGCGGCGAGGCTGAATCGAGTCCACGACCAAGCCCTGAAGCACCATGGACGAGCTAAAACATCCTGTACCCGGCCTCAGCCAGCCTTGGCTCGCAATCGACGGATGTACTCGAGTTCGCCCAGTGATTTAGGTTCATTTGGCTTGACCTTGAGGCAACCGTGATAAGCCGCCTCCGCTTCGGACAAGCGATGCAGCTCCACCAAGTCATATCCCTGTCCGCGCAGCGCCTTGCAATGCATTTCGGATGCGTCACTGGCGGTGATGTCGGCATAGTCAGCGGCGGACTGATAGAGCGAAAGGGACTGCTCCCAATTGCCCTTTTGCTGATAGGCGTAGGCGAGTTCGACCAGGTACTGCGCGTCGTCGGGAGCCAGCGCCAGCGCCTTGCGCAATTCGACGATGGCCTCGTCGTAGCGCGCCATTTCGTTATAAGCATAGCCCCGCCCCCAGTACGCCATGGCCCAGGCCGGGCCGATCACGACCGAGTTGACCGGCGGCTTGGCGATGGCCGATGCCGCGGAATAGAGCAGCGCATCGGTCATGCCGCGTGCGCTGTATATCTTGCTCTTGCTGTTCCCGTACTTCGCTTCATAACGGCTCACAACATCGTTGAAAGGCCCATCGATGGCTGCCTGTATTTTCCCGGCTTCAAGCATCTTTACTCCGCTGACAACCTCCTGCACATCGGCGTCCTCCGCCTTGGCGCTCTCCTTCGAGGGTGCCACGACGTTGATCGTCATGTTCCGTGTCTTCCCCGTCTGCTGCGATGCGCACGCCGCGAGCACGGGCAGGCAAAGCATCAGCATCAGTTGCATGATCCGCTTCATGTCATCCCCTTTTATGGTCCAACTCCCCCGAGTAACTGTCACTGCTGTGGCAGGCCTCTGCGCCTGATCATACTGTCCAGAGGCTTGGCCAAACCGTGTCAGCGGAGTGATGATGTTTTCTGTTACTCCTGTCGACCTGCCACAGGAATCATCCCGATGGTGACCATCCATGCCTCGGCCAGGGCCGGCCAGCGTGTGATCGGATTCGACGTGGGCCTCAGCCCGAACGCATGCCCGCCGTGTGCGTACAGATGCATTTCCACCGGCGCGCCGGCGTTCTTCAAGGCGGTGTAGTAGACCAGCGCCTGATCCACACCGTCCACATCGTCGTCTTCTGCCTGCAGCAGGAACGTCGGCGGCGTATCGCGGGAGACCGGAACATGGGGATTCAACTTGCCGTCATCCATCGCCAGGTGTCCCGGATAGATGGGCATGGCGAAATCCGGGCGGGCACTTTCCCTGTCGGTGGCGTCCACGGGTGCATACAGGCGTCGCGCAAAGTTCGTGCTGATCTCCGCCACCAGATAGCCGCCCGCCGAAAATCCGAGCACGCCCACCTTGTGCGGATCGATGTGCCACTGCGCCGCGTGGGAGCGGACCAGCCGCATCGTTCGCTGCGCGTCCTGCAATGACGGCACCGACAACGCGCGATTGTGCGGACGGCAATCGCATCGCCATTCGTAAGGCGCACTCGGAACGCGATACTTCAGCAGCACGCAGGTAATGCCCCTGGACGTCAGCCAGTCGCAGACATCGGTGCCCTCGAGGTCCATGGCCAGGCCCTGGAACCCGCCGCCCGGAAACACCACCACCGCGGTTCCCGTGTTCTTCCCGGTCGGGGCGTAGACCGTCATCGTGGGCTGCGACACGTTGTAGACGCCCGTGACCGTCTTGCCGCCAATCAACCTCTCGCCGATCGCGGTGTACTCGGCCCCCGGCATGGGCTTGGCATTCGGCGGTGTGCCTGGCCACAGCGGTATCTGTGCATGTCCAGCAGCAGGTTGCCAGACCGTTGTCGCAGCTTGCGCGCTTCCGCATGCAGTGAGCAGACCCAGGGCAATGATCCAAAGCTTCATGACACTCCTCCGTTCTGGCGTCCGCCCATGTATGCGATCAAGGCAGGAAATCGAGTGCGATGCTGCACACCGCATCGGACCTGCCGCAGTCGCTTCCGTGGATTTCTTCGGGCAAGCGCGCCAATGTCATCATTGACCGGAGCCATGCCGATCCCGACAAGCCACTCAAGAACTGCGGAGATTCCCGTGAACGCAACGATGGATTTCGCCGACTACGAAGTCGGCTATGACATCCCCGCCCTGCCGGGCATGGACGAGGCGGATATCCAGACGCCCTGCCTGATCCTCGATCTCGACGCGCTGGAGCGCAACATCGTCAAGATGGGCGACTACGCGCGAGCGCACGGCGTGCGCCACCGCAGCCACGGCAAGATGCACAAGTCGGTCGATGTGCAGAAGCTGCAGGAAAGCCTGGGCGATGCGGTCGGCGTCTGTTGCCAGAAGGTTTCCGAAGCCGAGGCCTTTGCGCGTGGCGGCATCAGGGACATCCTCGTGTCGAACCAGGTGCGCGACCCGGACAAGATCGACCGACTCGCGCGCCTGCCGCGCTACGGCGCGCGGATCATCGTCTGCGTCGATGACGTGGCGAACGTGAGCGAACTTTCGGCCGCCGCGCAAAAGCACGGCACAACCATCGAGTGCCTGGTCGAGATCGACTGCGGCGCGGGCCGCTGCGGTGTAGCCACGACCAGCGAAGCGGTCGCGATCGCCCAAGCCATCGACGCCGCGCCGGCCCTGACATTCACCGGCCTCCAGGCGTACCAGGGCGCCATGCAGCATCTGGAAAACTACGCTGACCGCAAGGCCAAGCTCGACGACGCCATCGCACGGGTGAAGCCCATCGTCGCGGGTCTGCAAGCGGCCGGGCTGACACCCGAACTCGTCTCCGGTGGCGGCACGGGCTCCTATTACTTCGAGTCCGAGTCAGGCATCTACAACGAACTGCAATGCGGCAGCTACGCCTTCATGGATGCGGACTACGGGCGCATCAGGGACAAGGACGGCCAGCGCATCGACCAAGGCGAATGGGAGAACGCGCTGTTCATCCTGACCTCGGTGATGAGCCACGCGAAACCCGGCCAGGCGGTCTGCGACGCGGGCCTCAAGGTGCAGTCGCTCGACAGCGGCCTGCCCGTCATCCATGGCCGCGACGATGTCGCATACATCAGCGCCTCGGACGAACACGGCGTGATCGAGGACCCGCGCGGCGTCCTGCGCATCAACGAAAAGCTGAAGCTCGTTCCCGGACATTGCGACCCGACCTGCAACCTGCACGACTGGTACGTCGGCGTGCGCAACGGCAAGGTGGAGGTGGTCTGGCCGGTGTCGGCGCGTGGAAAGAGTTATTGACGTGCGTCGTCGCCGGGCAGGAGATCGCCGCCTTCGAGACGGTCGAGCTTGCCCCTTGGGAATCGATGCCGGGAAGCTGCAGTGCCCCAATGAAGTCGACACTTCATTGCCGCGCGCGATGCAAGCACTCGCTTATTTTGAGATCCGATAGAACAAGTCTGCCTTGAACAAGGGATGCGCACCCGACTCAAGGCCCGAATGAAGGACGACGCCCAGTATCCAGATGCCTCCGTCAACTGCAGGCTGATGGGTGTCGATCCACCGCTGGCCCTCGTTGGCAAGCGCCTGGGCAATCCCCGCCAGCGGTGCATCGGGTAAAAGCGCGACAGGAACCCGAGCTCGGCTGGGCGAATGGTCGCCGAGCGAGGTATCGCTCCTGGCCAGTTCGTACGAGTAATCGAGCCGCCACGTCGCCCGTGTATTTGCCACAAGACCGTTCGACGGAAATAGTGTCTGGATGGCGTCCTCCAACGCCGCCTGCAGATTGGCGCCTGTTATTTCCCGCTCATGGTTTCCTTCAATCAGCGGGGCAACGCTGCTGTTGGCGACCACCTCTGCGGTCTTGAGCAAAAACACAGGATTCGTCGGCGGCGTGGCAATTTCCGGGTGCAGGGGGTCGTAAAGAAGATCTTCGTTGCGCACGACGGACAGGCGGGAGCGCGCATTCTGGAACGCCGATACGTTGAGGCCACTCCACCTCAGTTGAAAGATTTGTTGAGCAAACGCAGGAACCTCCAAGCCCTTCTTCGGTACGTAAACGGCGGTCAGACTCGACGGGTCCGATGGTTGCGCCAGAAAAGCCACACCGAAGCCGTCCGGCAGCAGCACTTCCACCTCCGGCCACATGTTCCCCGCGTCGACCTGTGGCTGTTCCCGAGTGAAGGACACGCTTTCGATGCCTGCACCATGCTGCGAATACGCCACTCGCACGGCGAACGTATGGCTCGTCCCGGCAACGCAGTCGCTCTCCGGCACGCTGTCGCTCTGGTCTTGTGGCAGACGAATACTCCAATGACCGGCGACCGCCGCCGCTAGATCAGCGAAAGTCCTGGTTGCGTTCACATGGGAGGTTTCTTCGCCTGATTGGGGCGCCAACCCAGCGCTCAGCAGCTTCCACAATTTGTCGGCAACCGCCATGTACTGGGCCATGATGCTGAACAGGTCGACACCCGGTGCCGAGGCTCGTCGCTGGGGCAGCCGACCCGACAGGTTGAACTCCGTGGTAATTCCCGCCGTGTCTTGCGCTGCAAACTCGTGGGCAAGAGTGAGTTTGTACGTCCATAGCGAAAGCTGTTGCAAACCATGGGGCGAATCGAACGTGGGCGACGCCGTTTGTTCGCCGATGCTGGGCGGCGCCGGGTAGATGCGCAGTGGCACGGGTACCCGCGGCGCGCCCAGATGGGTATCGGTGCGTGTCGCTGGCTCGGCTTCAGCGCGGGGTGTTGTGGACGACGTGTCTTGCTGGATCATGACCGGTATGTCATAGCCCTTGAGCAGGCTGACGTGAAGCTGCTGCCTGAGCGTATCGCGCGCAACCTGCAAACCTTTCTGGTAGTCAGGGTCGGGCGCGGTTTCATAGGCCGCATGGTCAAGGACACCCTGCAGCTGCTCGGCGATGGCCGATGCAATGGTGCGCTTGCTGTCGATGGCCTTGGCAAGCATGGCACTGAGCGCCGACTGACCACCGGGCCCGCTCGACGTCGAAGCGGCCAGGAAGCGATCCAGATCGCCTAGGAATCGCCGCGCCCACCCTTCGACATCAATGGCCGTAAAGACGGCTGATACAACGGCATCGCCCAGCGTGCCGTCGTCGTTCAGGGATTTGATGTCGACTTGCCGCGTAACGAGATGATCGTACAGCGGCGCCAGCGCAAAGCATCGCGGCAGGGGTTCCTGATGGGGGAAGTTGACGGCAGGCTCCAGACTCATCTCGGCGACATCAGTACCCACGATACGTTTGAACACGCAATTCCCCTGATTGAATGAATGGAACCGGTGAACTGCCATGCCCTGGAGCGGAACAGTCCACGATGAAACCTTGAATTGGATGCATCGTATGCTCAGGACAGCCACGCGTTCGGCTTGCGGCACAGGCAGTTTCCGATTGCCGGCTGGCCCAAGCGGGTCGAGGCGTGGCTGCGGAGATCGACATCGGCAGACTATTGCATCGACCAGTCGAGGCCGCCGTCGTAATGAGCCATCGCGAGCTTGCT
>DHXA01000223.1:0-345 GCA_002413455.1 Rhodanobacter sp. UBA5168
GGTGCCGGGATCGAGGCCGATCCGTGGTTCGCGCCGGACGGCCGCGGCCTCTACTTCATCTTCAGCCGTGCCGGTGGAAGCGCGGTCAGCCGGGATCTCGACATCTGGCGCGTGGATCGAGACGCCGATGGCCGGTGGGGCACACCGGTGCGCCTGCCGGCGCCTCTGAATTCCCGCCAGGCCGAGTGGTTTCCGCGGCTTGCAGCCGACGGCTGGCTGTACTTCGGCTCCCGTCGCGCGGGAGGCGTGGGCAAGGACGATATCTGGCGCGCCCGCGAAGACGCATCGAGGCAGTGGACGGTGGAGAACGTCAGCGCCGTCAATACGGCGGGGGAGGAATACGAG
>DHXA01000223.1:549-8212 GCA_002413455.1 Rhodanobacter sp. UBA5168
TGTATAAGAGACAGGGTGAAGCTGGGGCCGAAGGTCAACGTCAACAGCAGCGAGATCGGCGCTGCGTTTTCTCCAGCGGAAAGTCCCTGCTTTTCGCGCGCGATACCGGCGAGCCCAGGTCGGGCGAATTTTTCGTGTGGCACGCCGATGGCGACGAGTCGTGGCCGCCTTCTTGCGGAACCGCGAAACGCAGATAGTCGCCAACGCTGCGCATCCCCAGGGTCTTCACGATCGGCTGGGACGGAACCGGGTCTGGCCGGATGAAGCGGTGGGCGGAACGGGACAAGCGGCTGTGCAACAGCGCTTGTTCTGAGGCAAGCTGGCACCTCGGACGACCGTGGTCGTCGGTCGGGAGGCGGCACATGGGCAAGGGGCGGCTGGAAGCATTCAGTGACGGTGTCATCGCGATCATCATCACCATCATGGTGCTGGGGCTGAAGGTGCCGGACGGTCACTCGCTCGCCTCACTGTGGCCACTGGCGCCGGTGCTGCTCAGCTACGTGCTGAGCTTTGTGTACGTGGGTATCTACTGGAACAACCATCACCACATGCTTTTCACCGTCCACAAGGTGTCGGGCGGCGTGCTGTGGGCGAATCTGCACCTGCTTTTCTGGCTGTCACTGTTTCCGTTCACCACGGCCTGGATGGGCGAAAACCATTTCGCCGCCTCACCGACGGTGGTGTATGGCGTCGTGCTGCTGATGGCCGCCCTGGCCTACTTGATGCTCCAGCAGGCGCTCATCGCGGTGGAAGGCCCGGACTCGGTACTCCAACGCGCGGTCGGATCGGACTGGAAGGGCAAGCTCTCGCCGGTGCTGTACCTCGCGGGAATCGCCCTGACGTTCTGGCAGCCGTGGGCCGCGCAGTTGATGTACGTGCTGGGGACCTTGCTGTGGTTGATACCCGACCGGCGTATCGAGAACGTCGTTCAAGGTTGAGCCTGGCAAGCACAGGAACGATTGGGCGCAGGCTTGCGCGCTCGCGCGTCTGAGCGTTCGATCCGACGACAGCGCGCATGCCGGCATCGCAGGCGATGCGAGCCGCCGTAAAGGTGTCCCGGCTGGCCAACGATTTCCCCGTCAACTCCATCACCGGCGCGAAGCCGCCGAGGATCATGCGCTTGCCATCGAAAGGCACGGGCTCGTTCTGCGGGCCCACTCGGGGCAACACGCACGAGGCGCCGAAGCAGCGTTTCGAGTGGGTGAATTCCATGTCGCGCGCCACGCGACCATGCGTGGTCATTTCTCCACGAACGCCTTGAGTCGCGACAGCGCCGTATCCCATTGACTGGATACCAGTTCGATGTAGCTGCGGATGTCTTCGATCGGTTTCGGGTTCAGCACGAACAGGCTTTCCCGGCCCGCGCGCTCGCTGCGCACGACGCGGGCGCCTTCGAGTACGCGCAGGTGCTTGCTGATCGCTTGCCGGGTCAGCGATTGACCGTCGCAGAGTTGGGCGATCGAGCGACGCGACCCGTCGCAGAGTCGGGCCACCAGCGCCAGTCGTGTCGGGTCGCCCAGCGCGGCGAACACGGTCGCCGCATTGGCGGACTGGCGGGCGATCCGTGCCTGTGCGCTAGATGCCATGGCCGGTTCCATGGGACATGGCATCGACATGCAGGCGGATGTTTTCCATCTGCTGCGTCCAGCCGTTGTCGTTCATGCGGAACGCCTCGGCGCGGCGGCTGGCCGGGATGCTGTCGAAGCCCGATTCGGTCAGGGTCAGCATGGTATCTCCGCCGCTGGGTTCGAGGCGGAACTCGATCAAGGTCTGCGGTTCGGCGGAGTAGTCGACGCCAGGCTCGATGGCATAGGGGTGCCAGGTCAGCGAAAACAGCCGTTCCGGTTCCATCCGCTGCACCACAGCGCGCCAGGTGACGTGCTCGTAGCCCGGGTGCGTGATCTGGCCAACGGCCTCCTTGCCCGGTTCGAACGGTCCGGTCAGATCGACCCGGAACCATGCGCCGAATTCTCGGTAGTCGGTCAGCGCACGCCACACCCGCGACACCGGCGCCTTCAGTTCAATGCGTTTCTCGATGCGATCGCTCATATGCCACCTCCCGGTTGCATGTCAGCTTGCGCCTGCCTGGCATGAAATGCAACCTTAAGGTTGCTATTAATGCTGTCGGGAAAGGCCGGAGATCGCCCCGGATCGCGCCGGTTGACCCGACCCGGGGCGAGGCAGGCTTTCTAGGATCGGGCAGACCGTGGCGCATAGCTCGTCACCACGCCGTCGAAACGGACCTGTCGCGTGAACGATGCGGCCGAAACCGGCCCCTGCGGCTGCGCGACGTTGTTGATGGCGTACCAGTAGCAGTCCGCCATGCTGTGGTTGCCGTCGGTGGTGAGGTACTCCGCGGTGAAGTCGACCGGCGTGCCGATGTGCTGATAGACCGTCGAACCCAGCAACGGGGGCGGTGCATCGGGGACGAGATCCTCGGTGTTCACCACGCGGTAGGTCGGCGTCTGCACATTCCAGTCCATCGCCTGAGCGAAGCCGGTGTCGCCGACGCGCGGGCTGGCGAAGTTGTAGTGAACGTAGCTGAGGCTGCCGCCGGGCTTGACCGACGAGTTGGCCGCCACGTCCGGCACGGCCAGCGTCGACAGGGCTGATCCCATGCTGTGTCCGGTGAAGAACAGCCGGGTGACCGTGCCGATCTGGGAAAGCTGGTCCAGCAGCGCCGGGCTGATCGTGGTGTAGACGTTGTTCCAGCCGACCTGGACATTGCCGAAGCCGGAGGCAAGCGCGTAGGCGGTCTGGTCCACCTCGGCGTCGATAACTGCGTCCGCCTTGCTCATGGTGCCGCGAAACACCACGAACGCGTTGCCGGTGCCATCCCAGGCGACGAAGCCGAACGGTTCCGGGTAGTTGAAGGTATGTCCCAGCACCGTGATGGTGACAGTGGCCCACAGCGGCGCGCTGTAGCTGAAACCGAGCCCGTTCGGCGCCCAGTTGAAATCCGCTTGCGAGGGGTAGTTCTGTGCCGTCCACTGGTTGTACTGGTCATACGCCGTCAGCACCTGCGAGGCACATACGGCGGCCTCCGTGAGGACGAAATCCGGCGGGAAGTACATCGGAAGGCTTTGTGGCGAGGTCGTGTTCATGGGACATCTCCTTATGATCCGTGGCGTGGATGGCCGTCCGTCATGGCGAGGCGGCCGGACGATGCTGGCATGGCCACCGCGGACGTGGCCGTGCATCGGATCACGGATAGGGAAGCGCGTTGCGAACGGCACAGGCGGGACATCGGTCTGGCCGTCCGCGGCGTTCGCGAGGATTCCACGAACCGGACATCACCCCATGCCGCCATGGTCGATGCCAAGTACGAGCTGCTGAAGAGCAGCCTCGTGCCACCCACGAAACGATTTCTGATCCTGCAGGGTTTGGCCGTCCATGTGCTGTGTCCGGACGGCGCCATGACCGTCCGCGGACAGTCGCCCCTCCGTGGGCGCGCCGGAAGAAATGGCCTCGCCATGCGGTCTGCGCGACTTGGTGCGGTTGGCACAGGGTTTGCTGTCTAACTCTCGAAAGCTTCATGTCACTACACCCAAGGAGAACAGCCATGAAATTCGAGACCCTGATGCTTCAGAGCCTTTTCGCCGCCTGCCTGCTGATCTGCGTGCTGGTCGTGGGCGCCATGCTTACGTCACAGACGGCCGTGTCCAGTGTGGCGGCCAGCCATGTGGCGGTTGCCGTGACGACAAGCTCGGCCGGTTGAGTCGGCCGATACGTAGTCGACGGATCGGTGCAGTCCAACATTCCGTCACTGATATCCGCCTGCGGTGGGAGCGTTGTCGCGCGCGTGATGTGTCGGATCACGCCATCGGCTCCAACTGGCGAAGCTGCCGGCTCGATACCCATGTGCGCCATGCGGGCTATTGCCATCTGCAGGTCGCTGAAGCGATGTGATCCGGTGTCAGCCGCCGCAGGATCATCGGCTTCCGCCTGCCGCCGATCATGCCCGACGTCACATCGACGGGGCAGGCGGGCGTGGGTTGGCGTGCAGGTGCGTGGCTTGCGGCGCCCAGGCCGCTACCTGAAAGACAATCCGCGCAGCCGGCCTCATCCGTGGCAATCTCTGTCGCCAACGGCAGGCTGAACGGCGTCGCGGGATGATGGCTACCGAGCTCGACAATCCCTTCTGGTCTTCGCTGCGCACCCGGCATCGTGCGCTGGCGCAAGGCCTTGGTGACGCGGCACGCTATCCAGCGGAGTTCGCGCCGTTCCTCGGCGTGGCGAATGCGGAGGCCGATGTGGCCGATGCGCTCGCGTCGCTGATCCATCCGGGTGAGTCGGTCTACCTGCTTGGCGTGACGCCGAACGTGCCGGCGGGCTGTCGGCTGGAGACGTTCGGCGAACTGGCGCAGATGATCTGCACCGCGCCTATCCCGGTGATCGACGGGCCGGAAGTCGTCGAGTTGTCGGAAGCGCAGCGCCCGGATGTGCTGGCGCTGACGGCGCTGGTCTACCCGCATTATTTCCGCCCGCGCACGATGGAGCTGGGCCGCTACTTCGGGATCTATCAGGACGGACGGCTGGCAGCGATCATCGGCGAGCGCCTTGGCACGGACGCGTACCAGGAAATCAGCGCCGTCTGCACGCATCCCGATTTCACCGGCCGCGGTTACGCCCGCCGTCTGCTGGCGCTGCTGTCGAACGACAATCTCGAACGTGGTCGTACCCCCTTCCTGCACGTGAGCCAGCAGAACCATCGCGCCATGTGTTTGTACGAACAGGTCGGCTACGGCCATCGCCGCGGCATCGGGTTCTGGTCACTGGGTCGGGCGTAGGCTCGGTCACTCTTCCGGCGAAGAGGTGAAACATGCGCCACCGTTCCATCACGCTGCTGCTGACTGTTTTCCTGCTGCTGGGAGGCTGCGCGTCCCAGCAAACGCAGCAGGCGTCGCCCCGTCGTCCGGCCGATGTACGCGCTGAAATCGTGCGGCTGATGCCAGTCGGTACCGGTGACCGCGAAGGCTGGGCAGTGGACATCTATGCCGCATTCGCGGCGCAGAACATCGCGCCGACCAGGTCGAACTTGTGCGCGGTGCTGAGCGTGGCAGAGCAGGAATCCGGCTTCAAGGTTGATCCGGTGGTGCCGGGGCTGGCGAAGATCGCGCGCGGAGAGATCGACCGCCGCGCCGCCGCGAAGCATGTGCCAGGGTTTCTGGTGGACGCGGCGCTGTGGCTGAAGTCGCTGGACGGCCGGCGTTACAGCGAGCGACTGGCGGCGGCGCGCACCGAGAAGCAGCTGAGCGGGATTTTCCAGGATTTCATCGGCATGGTGCCGCTGGGCAAGCGCCTGTTCGGCGACCTCAACCCAGTGCACACCGGTGGGCCGATGCAAGTGAGCATCGCGTTCGCCGAGAGGCGTGCGCAGGACTATCCGTATCCGGTGCAGGGCTCGATCCGCGACGAGGTATTCAGCCGGCGCGGCGGCATGTACTTCGGCGTCGCACATCTGTTGAGTTACCAGGGGGACTATCCGCGGCCGATCTACCGCTTCGCCGACTTCAACGCCGGCTGGTACGCCAGCCGCAACGCGGCATTCCAGCGCGCGGTGAGCGTGGCTTCGGGGATCCCGTTGGCGCTGGATGGCGACTTGCTCAAACCTGATGCAGGCTTCGGCGATCCACCCGGTGCGACGGAACTGGCCGGGCGTTCGCTGGCGGCACGGCTGGCCATGAGCGATTCGGCGATACACCGTGCGCTGGAGCTGGGCGATCGCCAGGATTTTGCGGACACGAAGCTCTACGCCCGAATGTTCGCGCTGGCCGAACGGACCGAAGGCAAGCCACTGCCGCGCGCGGTGCTGCCAGGCATCACGCTGAAGAGTCCGAAGATCACCCGCAAGCTCAGCACCGCGTGGTTCGCCAAACGTGTGGACGAGCGCTGGCAGCGCTGCATGGGCCGGGGTGTATGAGCGGCCCGGAGGACGACTTTGCAAGGCAGGCTTGACGTGTAACGAGTGTTACATGTAACGTTTGTTACATGAAAAGCCGGAAGGAAATCCTGATTGACGAGCTGGTCGGCTATCTGCTCGGGCATGGCTTGTCCGATCTCTCGCTGAGGCCGCTCGCCGAGGCTCTGGGCACCAGCGCACGCCTGCTCATCTACCACTTCGGCTCGAAAGAGGGATTGTTGACCGAAGTACTCGACAGCATGCAGACGCGGCTGCGGCAATCCTTCAGCAGTCTGATCGAGCAACGGGCGAGCCCGTCGGCACGGCCGTTGAAACTGTTCTGGGACTGGGCGATCGCGCGCGAAAATTATCCGCATCTGAAGCTGCTCTACGAGTTGCAGATTCTTGCTGTGCAGAATCCCGCCGCCTATGGACAGTACCTGCAGCGCAATGCCTCGAACTGGTCGGTGCTGATCGGGACCGCGCTACCCGAAGCCGAGCGAACCCCTGCGATGGTGACCTTGCTTGGGGCCGTGTTCGATGGCTTGTTCCTGGAACTGATGAGCACGGGGGACCGGAAGCGAACTACCCAGGCCGTCCTGCAATTCATCCGGCTGGTCGACGAGGCACGCGAAGCGCGCCCGGTCATGCCGCGGAAAACCACGAAGGCATCGAACACGGGGCCAAGGTGAATTCATGTCAATGACTGCTGCACAGGCTATATCCCATGGCAGAAAACCCTGGCTGCTCGGCATCCTGGGGCTGCTGCTGGCACTGGGCTGCATCAGCCTTCCGTTCGGAACATGGGATCACGCGTTTGCCAGCGTCGGGCACATGGCCGCCAACGAGCTGGTCTACTGGGGCCTGGTCGTCGCGATCCTGCTGTATGTGAGCAGAATTGAACGTCGCCCGCTGGCTTCCATCGGATTCCGCAGGCCAGGCAGCAAGGACATCATTGTGGCGGCGGCAACCGGCGCGCTGATCGTCGCCATGCTGGGGGTGATGTATCTCGTCGTGTTTCCGGCAATGCACTGGGACGAGACGCAGCAGATCCAGACCCTGACGGCGGTGCCGTTCTGGCTGCGATTCATTGCGGTCGTGCGAGCGGCAGTTTCCGAAGAGATCCTGTTCCGCGGCTACGCGCTCGAGCGGGTGCAGGAGTTGACCGGCAGTCGCAGTGCGGCAGGCGTGTTCACCTGGGCGATTTTTACACTGGAGCATCTCAGCTACTGGGGCTGGCATCACTTGCTGATAGCGGGCACGGCCGGTGCGATGCTCACGCTGCTCTATCTGTGGCGCCGTAACCTGTGGGCCAACATGCTGGCGCACTTCATCGTCGATGCCGTCGGCTTTCTGCTGGGATAAGCCGGCGGCCATGATGCCATTGCGACGATCGCACGCCTGCGGTGCGCCCCAATGCGGAAGAGCGGCAGATCAGGTCGGTTCTCTTGATCTTGCGGTGCAAGAGCTCAATCTGATTTGCTTGTCACCTCATCATCAGGAGCAAGCCATGCCCGACCTTTCCAACTTCCCGATCGCGGCGCGCTGGCCGGCGCGGCACCCTGACCGCATCCAGCTCTATTCACTCAACACGCCGAACGGGGTGAAGGTGTCGATCATGCTGGAGGAGACCGGGCTTCCTTATGAACCGCATCTCGTCGACATCATGGAAAACGAGAACCATACGCCGGAGTTCCTGTCGCTCAATCCCAACGGCAAGATTCCCGCGATCATCGATCCGGATGGCCCTGGTGGCGAGCC
>DHXA01000223.1:8526-8810 GCA_002413455.1 Rhodanobacter sp. UBA5168
TTCCAGATGGCGGCGATCGGTCCGATGTTCGGCCAGCTCGGTTTCTTCAACAAGTTCGCCGGCAAGGAGATTCCCGACAAGCGTCCGCTCGAGCGTTACGTCAACGAATCGAAGCGCCTGCTCGGCGTGCTCGATACCCGGCTAGACGGTCGCGACTGGATCATGGGCGACGACTACAGCATCGCCGACATCGCCACGCTCGGCTGGGTCAACAACCTCATCACGTTCTACGAAGCGCGCGACCTCGTGGAGTACGACAGCTTCGGCAACGTCGTCGCCTGGCT
>DHXA01000223.1:9170-13083 GCA_002413455.1 Rhodanobacter sp. UBA5168
GATTGCCTCATCACACACCATGAAACGCCCGCAGCAACGGCTAGGGTAACGGCTCGCGTACGGCGCGTGCCGAATCCCGTTTGAAGCCCCAGGGTGATCCCATGAATCGTCGAAGTCTGCTCAAGGGCGCCGTGATCGGCGCTTCCGCACTCGCCCTACGTTCCACGTTTGCGCTGGTTGCTGGCAAGGAGGGCGCCGATGCAAGGCTGGCTGCGCTGGAACGCCGGCATGGCGGGCGATTGGGTGTGGCCGTCCTCGACACCGGCAGCAGGCGCCGCATCGTGCATCGTGCCGATGAACGCTTTCTGATGTGCAGCACGGGCAAGTTGATGCTCGTGGCCGCGGTGCTGGCACGCGTCGATCGCGGTGCGGAGCAACTTGCGCGCCGCATCGTCTTCGACAAAAGCGCGTTGCTGGCCTATGCGCCGGTGAGCAAGACCCGCGTGGGCGCACCTGGCATGACCGTGGCCGAGCTGTGCCAGGCGGCGATCACGGTGAGCGACAACACCGCCGCCAACCTGCTGCTGACCGGTCTCGGTGGCCCCGCCGCCGTGACAGCCTACGCGCGCAGCCTCGGCGACAAGCTGACCCGGCTCGACCGGATCGAGCCCGAACTCAACCTGGCCAGCCCTGGCGGCGTGCTCGACACCACGACACCGAACGCGATGCTGGCCGACCTGCAAACGCTGTTGCTGGGCCATGTGCTCTCCGAGGCGTCGCGCCAGCAGCTGATCGCATGGCTGAATGCCAGCACGACTGGAACGAACCTCCTGCGCGCCGGCATCCCGCACGGCTGGCGCGTCGGCGACAAGACCGGCCGCGGCCCGCGCTTCGAAACCAATGACATTGCCATCGTCTGGCCGCCGCAGCGCAAGCCGCTGCTGGTGACGGTGTATTACGCAGAGTCCACCGCTACCGACGACGAGTGCGATGCCGTGCTGGCCGAGGTGGGTCGCATAGCCGCCGCGATCTGAGACCTGCGTTCAGCCGTCCATCACTTTTTCGCGACCCACGCATTGCGAGGCTGCGCGGGGAGGTCGCCAGCATGATCCGAAAACTGAAATCCGGTGAATACCGGCGCTACTCGCGCAAGAAGGATCCCGATACGGGCAAGCGCCGCAATCTTGGTACGTTCAAGACGCGCGAGGCAGCCGAGAAGCATGAACGCGAGGTGCAGTACTTCAAGCGGCATTGATCCGCGTTCCGTCGCGCAGATCCACGAAGCCGCCAGCGATGACAGCGCCCGGCTGCGCCACGGGCGACGAAGGACATCGCGACGGCGGTCAAGGCAAGGCGCGAGACGCCGGAGAGGGAGTACTACGCGCTGATGCGCCAGAAATTTCCGGCGCAGGCGGATACGGCACGAACAGGAAATCACGAGCCCGGGTGATAGATGCGCTCGGTGTGTCCCTTGAGTTGTTCGGGCCAGAAGTAGACCGTGCGCAGGTTGCCCGTGGTGTAGCGTTCGGCCTCGTCGTTGAAATGCGGCGAATCCGGGTGGCCGCTTTCGCCGCCGGCGGTGATCGCGCGGGCGTGCACCTTCGGACCGAACTCGATGACCGCCACGAAGCTGTTGCCGCTGGTGCCGTAGTAGCGCTTCGTGCCTGGCCAGCGGTGTGCGCCGAACGACGCGAGCGAGCCCCAGCGCGACGACACGAACGGCACCGGGATGCTCGGTTTGGCGTCGTCGAAGGGTTGCACGATGTCGCCGTTGATGCGCTGGAAGCGATTGATTTCACCCCACGGCACGCCCCAGCTGCCGAAGTCCTTGGTCAGCCGGTCGGACGCTTCGAGCAGTGCACCCAGGCGCGCCTTCGCACCGGCCTTCTCGGCCATGACGTCGTAGACCGACAGGCCCTCGGACGTGTCGGCCTTGTTGACCTCGTCCCACAAGGTGTCGCCCCAGAACACCGCCAGCGAGGTCGGCATCGAGGCGATGCCCCAGCGATAGTCCCAGTCGCGCAGCATCGCGATCTGGCCTTTCAGCCCGGGCCTGAGCGGATCATTGGCGGGCAGCGCGTCGTAGTCGGCGATCAGGATCGGCAGCTGTCGCGCGAACGCCGGCAGGTACGAATCGAATGCCATCGTGATCAGCGAAGCCATGCTGACATCGTGCGCGCCGGTGAGCAGGCGGGTGGCGTGGATGCCGCGGGGATTCTCGCCGAAGGTGTCCATGTAACGCGGATAGTCCGACCGCTTCGGGCTGTACTGGCCGGCGGCGGAATACGGCCAGTTGTTGGTGTTCATCGCCCAGCCGTTCGGCGGGTTCAGCACGTGCGGGGCCTTGTCCAGCGGCAGCAGGCCCTGCCAGTCGGTGGCCGGATCGCTGCCGTCGACCGGTTTCGTGTAGTCGAAGCGGTCGTCGCGTTTCGGGATGAACTGAGGGTGCAGATAAGCGATCTCGCCCTTGTCGTCGGCGAACAGTGTGTTGTTCGACGAGTTGGCCTTGAGCTCGGCCACCTTCATATAGCTGGCGTAATCGCTGGCCCTGGTGCGCAACCAGCTTTGTTCGAGCGCTTCCATCGGCTTGTTCATCAGTGCGGTGGCGATCCACTTGCCGTCTTTCTCGCGCACGATCGGACCGTGGTGGGTGAAGAAGGCGGTGAAGCGGCGCGTGGCCATCGAGCCGTCCTTCGCGCGATAGGGCACGCCGATGGTCCGCGTGGCGACCGGCCGCAGTTCCTTGCCGTAGCGGTAGAACAGCTTGCCGTCCTTGTGCACGATGGTTTCGGCGAACTCGTCGACCACGTCGGCGCCGGTCGAGGTATGCATCCAGCCGATGTGGTGGTTGAAGCCCTGGTAGATGAAGAACTGGCCCCAGGTGACGGCGCCGTAGGCATCGAGCCCGGCGTCGCTGGTCATCTGCAGTTCGGAGCGGAAGAAGAACGAGGTATGCGGGTTGATCAGCAGCAGGGCGTGGCCGTCGGCGGTCAGCTTCGGCGCGATCGCGATGCCGTTCGAGCCGGTCGGTTCGGTCCAGCTCGATGGTGGCTCGACGCGCGCGAGTGCCGGGCGGTCATGCCCGTAAAACGCTTCGAGCTGATCGAGCGAAACGCGCTCGATATCGCCGCCGATGCTGCCCTCGGAAAAGCTCAGCGCCATCCATGGTTCGAAATGCGCGATGACGCGCGGGTGCACGCCGGGATGCATGGCGAGGTAGTAGTTGAGCCCGTCGGCCCAGCTGTTCATCAGCGCCTGCAGCCAGCTCGGGCTTTTTGCGTAAAGCGATTTCAGCACGACCGGATCGATGAACAGCTTCTGTCGCAGATCCTGCCAGATCGCGGATTCACCCTCGGTCTCGGCGAGCCGGCCGATCGAATTGAGATAGTTCGTCTCGACCCGGTTGAAGTCGTCCTCGGCCTGCGCGTAGGCCATGCCGAACACTGCGTCGGCGTCGGTCTTGCCGTGCACATGGGCAATGCCCCAGTCGTCACGGGTGATCGTGACGGCCTGCGCTTCGTGCTTCCAGCGTGCCTGATCGGGCGTGGTCGCCTGGGCGACACCGCAAGCCGCGAGCAGGGCGGTTGCCAGCAAGCGCGACAGCTGGCCGCTGCGCAGCGACAACCATGGGTGTTTCGCAACATGTGCAAGCATCAACTTCCCCTTTTCGGATGTTTCCGGAGTCGCCGGCACTCGTTTCTGGCGTGCCATGCGGTTCGTCGGGCGGATCGCGCAACATTAGCAGGAGCCAGGGGACGAGAAGCATTTGCACGGGTTGACCGGCCAGACGTACACAATGGTCGCTGCGAGGCCGGCGCGCGAGACGCATGCGCGGTCGGCGTGTCTCGTTCAAGACAATTTCTGGTGTTCCTCTCAGGAGAAGTTCCGTGGCCTCGATCGAATCGCAAGCGCGTTATGCCGCCCCCGTCCGCTGGATGCACTGGACAATCTTCCTGCTGGTGCTGCTTGCTTA
>DHXA01000127.1:0-4419 GCA_002413455.1 Rhodanobacter sp. UBA5168
TATTCCTATTCGGTGGTGCGCGGTTGCGATCGCATTGTGCCGGTGGACATCTACGTGCCGGGCTGCCCGCCCACGGCCGAAGCGCTGATCCACGGCATCCTGCAGTTGCAGAAGAAAATCCGCCGCACCAGCACCATCGCGCGTTCGTAGAGGCTTCGATATGTCCGACACACCTGCGAACTCGCTGGCCGAGCGCCTCGCTGCGCGATTCGGCGACACGCTGACCATCAGCACGGTACGCAACGAGACCACCGCCGAGCTGGCCGCCGCCGACCTGGTCGCCGTCGCCACGGCGTTACGCGATGAGCCGGCGTTCCGCTTCAGTGAACTGATCGACCTGTGCGGCGTGGATTATCTCGGTTACGGCCAGACCGAATGGGACACCGAAACCATTTCCAGCACGGGATTCTCGCGCGGCGTGGAAGGGCAGGCGCAGGGACGTTTCGACTGGGCTGGCCGCCCGCGCGGCAATGGCGAGAACGAGCCGCGCCGGTTTGCCGTGGTGATCCAGCTGCTGTCGATCGAACACAATCGTCGCCTGCGCCTGCGCGTGTTCTGTGCCGACGACAGCCTGCCGATGGTGCCGTCGCTGACCCTGGTATGGCCGGGCGTGAACTGGTTCGAGCGTGAGACGTTCGACCTGTACGGCGTCCTCTTCGATGGCCATCCGGACCTGCGCCGCATCCTCACCGACTACGGATTTGTCGGCCATCCGTTCCGCAAGGACTTTCCGCTGATCGGCAACGTCGAGGTGCGCTACGACCCCGAGCAGAAGCGGGTGATCTACGAGCCGGTGTCGATCGAACCGCGTGTGCTGGTACCGCGAACCATCCGCAACGACGCCGACCTGATGCAGGCCAAGGCCGAAGCCGCCGACCACTGGCGGGAGAATTGAGCATGCAGGAAATCCGCAATTACACGATGAACTTCGGCCCGCAGCATCCGGCCGCACACGGCGTGCTGCGCCTGGTGATGGAGATGGACGGCGAGACCATTGTCCGCGCCGATCCGCACGTGGGCCTGCTGCATCGTGGCACCGAGAAGCTGGCCGAGTCCAAGCCGTTCAACCAGTCGATCGGCTACATGGACCGTCTCGACTACGTCTCGATGATGTGCAACGAGCACGCCTACGTGAAGGCGATCGAGAACCTGCTGGGGATCGAGGCGCCGGAACGCGCGCAGTACATCCGCACGATGTTCGACGAGATCACGCGCATCCTCAACCACCTGATGTGGATCGGCTCGAACGCGCTCGACCTCGGCGCGATGGCGGTGTTCCTGTACGCGTTCCGCGAGCGCGAAGAATTGATGGACGTCTATGAAGCGGTGTCGGGCGCGCGCATGCACGCGACCTATTACCGTCCTGGCGGCGTCTATCGCGACCTGCCGGCGCAGATGTCGCAGTACCGCGAGTCGCCGTGGCACAAGGGCAAGGACCTGAAGCGGATCAACAGCTGGCGCGAAGGCTCGATGCTGGATTATCTCGACGCTTTCACTGCCGATTTTCCGTCGAAGGTGGACGAGTACGAAGACCTGTTGACCAACAATCGCATCTGGAAACAGCGCACCGTCGGCATTGGCGTGATCAGCCCGGAACTGGCCCAGCAGTGGGGCATGACCGGCGCGATGCTGCGCGGCTCGGGCGTCGAATGGGATCTGCGCAAGAAGCAGCCGTACGCGAAGTACGCCGAGATGGATTTCGACATTCCGGTCGGCGTCAACGGCGATTGCTACGACCGTTACCTGGTGCGCGTGGAAGAGATGCGCCAGTCGAACCGGATCATCCAGCAGTGCGTGAAGTGGCTGCGGGCGAATCCGGGTCCGGTGATGGTGAAGAACTTCAAGGTCGCGCCGCCGTCGCGGGTCGAGATGAAGGAGGACATGGAAGCCATGATCCATCACTTCAAGTTGTTCACCGAAGGCTACTGCGTGCCGGCCGGCGAGACCTACTGCGCGGTTGAGGCGCCCAAGGGCGAGTTCGGCTGCTACCTGGTTTCCGACGGTGCCAACAAGCCGTTCCGCGTGCACCTGCGCGCACCGGGCTTTGCCCACCTGTCGTCCATGGACACCATCGTGCGCGGCCACATGCTCGCCGACGTGGTAGCCATGATCGGTACCTATGACCTCGTGTTCGGCGAAGTCGATCGCTGAGCCCGGAGCAAAACACACATGAAAGCCACCGGACATTTCGAGCAGGTCAGGCACGTCGACCCGCTCGTCGTACTCACCGACCACACCCGCCATCACATCGATGAGTGGGTGGCCAAATTCCCACCGGATCGCAAGCGCTCGGCGCTGATCCAGGCGCTTTTCGGCGCGCAGGAGCAGAACCGGGGTTTCCTCACCGACGAGCTGATTACTGCCGTCGCGAAGTACCTCGACCTGCCGGCGGTGTGGGCGTACGAGGTGGCCAGCTTCTACTCGATGCTGGAGACCAAGCCGGTCGGCCGCAACAACGTGGCGATCTGCACCAACATTTCATGCTGGCTCAACGGCGCCGAGGGCCTCGTGCGCCACTGCGAGAAGAAGCTCGGCATCAAGCTCGGCGAAAGCACGCCGGACGGTCGCGTCTACCTGAAGCGGGAAGAGGAGTGCATCGCCGCCTGCGTGTATGCACCGGCGATGACGGTGAATGGCCACTATCACGAGCATCTCACTACCGAGAAGCTCGACGCGATCCTCGACGGTCTGACCCTCGATGGCCCCGTCGCGCACGGCCATGACGGGGAGAGCCACTGATGGCCGTCGGACCCGCCCCGCAGGAACACCAGGTCGTCTACACCACGCTGCATTTCGACAAGCCGTGGGCGATGGACAGCTATCTCCAGGTCGATGGCTACAAGGCGTGGAAGAAGATTCTGGCCGAGAAACCCGATCCGGCCACGCTGATCGAGGAAGTCAAGAAGTCCAGCCTGCGCGGTCGCGGTGGCGCCGGTTTCCCGACTGGCCTGAAATGGTCGTTCATGCCCAAGGGCACCATGCAGAAATACATCCTGTGCAACTCGGACGAGTCCGAGCCAGGTACTGCCAAGGATCGCGACATCCTGCGCTACAACCCGCATGCGGTCATCGAAGGTCTGGCCATCGCGTGCTACTGCACCGGCTCCACCGTGGCCTACAACTATCTGCGCGGTGAGTTCCATCACGAGCCGTTCGAACACCTGGAAGAGGCGCTGAAGGAAGCCTACGCGGCCGGCCTGCTGGGCAAGAACGTGCAGGGCAGCGGCGTCGATGTGGACATCTACAATGCGCTGGGTGCCGGAGCCTACATCTGTGGCGAGGAAACCGCGCTGATGGAGTCGCTGGAGGGCAAGAAGGGCCAGCCGCGCTTCAAGCCGCCGTTCCCGGCCAACTTCGGCCTGTACGGCAAGCCGACCACGATCAACAACACCGAGACCTATGCTTCGGTGCCAGCGATCCTGCGCAACGGCGCCGACTGGTTCCTCAACCTCGGCAAGCCGAACAACGGCGGCCCGAAAATCTTCTCGGTCTCCGGCCACGTCAACAAGCCGGGCAATTTCGAAATACGCCTGGGCACGCCGTTCAAGGATCTGCTGGCCTTGGCCGGCGGCGTGCGCGAAGGTCACCGGCTGAAGGCGGTGATTCCCGGCGGCGCCTCGATGAAGGTGCTCCCGGCCGACATCATGATGGACATGACGATGGACTTCGACGCCCTGCAGAAGGCCGGCTCGGGTCTCGGTTCGGGTGCCGTCATCGTGATGGATGAAACCACCTGCATGGTGAAGATGTGCCATCGCATCTCCCGCTTCTACATGGCCGAATCATGCGGTCAGTGCACGCCGTGCCGCGAAGGCACCGGCTGGATGCACCGCGTGCTGTCGCGCATCGTCGCGGGCAACGGCACGCAGGAGGACTTGCACCGGCTCAAGGCGATCGCAGGCCAGATCGAGGGACACACCATTTGTGCGTTTGGCGAAGCTGCGGCGTGGCCGGTTCAGGGCTTCCTGGCGCGCTTTTGGAATGAGTTTGAATATTTCGTGGAACACGGCCGTTCGATGACCGAAGACCAGTTGGCCAACACCAGTCAGGAAGTTGCCGCATGAGTGCGCAGCCGACCAACCAGGCCACCGACCTGATCAATATCGAGGTCGACGGCAAGCCCACGCAGATCCGCAAGGGCGCGATGATCATCGAGGCGGCCGACGCGATCGGCGTCGCCATCCCTCGCTTCTGCTATCACCGCAAGCTGCCGATCGCCGCGAACTGCCGCATGTGCCTGGTCGACGTGGAGATGGGCGGCAAGCTGATGCCCAAACCGCAGCCGGCCTGCGCCACGCCGGTGGCGGAGGGCATGAAGGTGATGACGCGCTCGGACAAAGCGCTGAAATTCCAGAAAGACGTGATGGAGTTCCTGCTGATCAACCATCCGCTGGACTGCCCGATCTGCGACCAGGGCGG
>DHXA01000127.1:4671-9450 GCA_002413455.1 Rhodanobacter sp. UBA5168
ATCTGCGACCAGGGCGGCGAGTGCGAGCTGCAGGACGTGGCTCTGGGCTACGGCCGCAGCGTGTCGCGCTATACCGAACGCAAGCGCACCATCGCCGACGAGAACATCGGGCCGCTGGTCGCCACCGAGATGACCCGCTGCATCCAGTGCACGCGCTGCGTGCGCTTCACCAGCGAAATCGCCGGCACCTACGAGCTGGGCGGCATGAGCCGCGGCGAGAATCTGCAGATCGGCACCTATATTGGCAAGACGATCGAGACGGAGCTGTCCGGCAACATCATCGATGTCTGCCCGGTCGGCGCACTGACCAACAAACCGTTCCAATTCCAGGCCCGGGCGTGGGAGCTGATCGCCAAACCGTCGATCGGCTATCACGACGCGCTCGGCTCCAACCTTTGGCTGCACACGCGCCGCGGTGAGGTGCTGCGCACGGTACCGCGCGACCATGAGTCGATCAACGAATGCTGGCTGTCCGATCGGGACCGCTACAGCCACCAGGGTCTTTACTCGGTCGACCGCATCCATGCGCCGGAAGTGAAGCGCAACGGCCAGTGGCAGACGACCACCTGGGAAGATGCGCTGCAGTTTGCCGGCGAAGCGCTGCGGAAGGCGCCGGGCAGCGAGCTGGGCATCCTGGTGCATCCGGCCAGCTCGAACGAGGAAGGTGATCTGCTGATGCGACTGGCCCGCGGTCTGGGCAGCGCACATGTCGACCATCGCCTGCGTCAGCTCGACTTCGCCGACAACGCCGTGGCTGCCAGTTTCGCGCTGCCGGTGGCCAATGTGGATCACGTCAAGGCCGCGTTGCTGGTCGGTTCCGATCTGCGCCATGAGATGCCGTTGCTCAACCATCGCCTGCATCAGGCGGTGAAGAAGGGCGCGAAGGTGTACACGGTCAATCCGGCCAGCTTCGATTTCAATTACGGCCTGGCCGGTGAATCGATCGCCGCGCCACAGGCGCTGGTCGATGCGTTGCTGGCCTTGGCCAAGGCGGCAGTGGCCGTCGGTGCCAATGCACCGGCGGCACTGGCCGATGCGATTAACGCTGTGTCGAGCGATCAGGGCGACAGCGATGCAATCGCTGCAATGAAGTCGGGCAGTGCGGTGGTGATTCTCGGCGAAGCCGCGGCCACCCATCCGCAGGCCTCATGGTTGCGCGCCATTGCGCGGTTTATCGCCGACGCCACCGGCGCCGGCTACAACGAGTTACCGGTCGGTGCGAATGCGATCGGCCTGGCCAAGCTCGGTGTGCTGCCAGGCAACGGCGGGCTGGACGCGCAGGCGATGCTGGCGCAACCGCGCAAGAGCTACGTCCTGTATGGCGTGGAGCCGCCGCATGATTTCGCCGATGGCAGCGCAGCACTGAAGGCGCTGCGCGCTGCGGAGCAGGTGGTGGCGTTCAGCGCCTATGCCAGTCCTGCGTTGCGTGAAGTGGCCGACGTGATCCTGCCGATCGCGTTGCTGCCTGAGATGGACGCCACCCTGGTCAATGTCGATGGTCTGGCGCAGGGCGTGTCTGCCGGTGCCAAGGCACCCGGCCAGGCCCGTCCGGGCTGGAAGGTGCTGCGTGCGCTGGGTGGTGCCCTGCAACTGGCCGGCTTCGAGTTCGACGACCTTGCCGGCCTGCGTGACGGGATCGGCGAACGCGCCGTGGCACCAGGCAGCGGCCTGGTCACGCGCACGGTTGCCAGTGGCCTGACCCGCCTCGCCACCTGGCCGATCTATCGGGGCGATGCGGTGTTGCGCCGTGCTTCCGCGCTGAATGCGCATCCGCTCAATCGCGCGCCGGCGGTCCGCGTGAATGCGGCTGACGCACAGCGGCTCGGTCTCGCCGGTGTCGCGCAGGTGCGCATCGGCGGCGTCGCTTTGCCGCTGGTGATCGATGTGGCTGTGCCCGATGGCGCGGCATGGATCGAGGCTGCTCAGGATCTCACTGCCACGCTGCCGCCGTACGGCGCGGCCATCACTTTGAGCAAGGCATAAGCATCATGGCTGATCAACTCATCAACCAGCTCGTGTGGCCGATCGTCTTCATCCTGTGTATTACGGTGCCGCTGATCATCGCCGTGGCGATGTTCGTGTACTGGGAGCGCAAGGTCATCGGCTGGATGCATGTGCGACTGGGGCCAAGCAAGATCGGTCCGTTCGGCCTGCTGCAGGCGTTCGCCGACGTGGTGAAGCTGCTGATCAAGGAAGTGATCCTGCCGACCAAGGCGAATCGCTTCCTGTACTTCATGGCGCCGTTGCTGGCACTGATCCCGGCGTTGGCGGCGTGGGCGGTGATTCCGTTCAGCAGCAAGATGGTGTTGTCGAACGCGAATGCGGGCGTGCTGTATCTGCTGGCGATGACCTCGCTCGGGGTGTACGGCATCATCATCGCGGGCTGGGCGTCCAACTCGCGCTACGCACTGCTCGGCGCGATGCGCTCGGCGGCGCAGGTGATCTCCTACGAACTGGCGATGGGCCTGTGCCTGGTCTGCGTGCTGGTACTGGCGGGCAGCCTGAATCTCACCGACATCGTCAACGCGCAAGCCGGCGGCAAGGGTCTGTTCGACTGGTTCTGGCTGCCGCTGCTGCCGGTTTTCATCATCTATTTCATCTCCGGTGTGGCCGAAACCAACCGCGCACCGTTCGACGTGGCCGAGGGCGAGTCGGAGATCGTCGCCGGTTTCCACGTGGAATATTCCGGCTCGGCATTCGCGATTTTCTTCCTGGCTGAGTACGCCAACATGATCCTGGTCAGTTTTCTGGCCTCGATCCTGTTTCTGGGCGGCTGGCTCAGCCCGCTGCAAGGCTGGATCCATGCCGACGCACCGGCCTGGATCAACTGGATCTGGACCGGCAGCTGGGCCTGGCTGTTCATCAAGGCCTTCGTGATGAGCTTCCTGTTCCTGTGGTTCCGCGCCACGTTCCCGCGCTATCGCTATGACCAGATCATGCGGTTGGGTTGGAAAGTGCTTATCCCGATCGCCATCGTCTGGGTGATGGTTGCCGGCTGCATGAAATTTTTCGGCTGGGTCAGCATCGGCATGGGGGCATAACCAATGAAACGCATCACCGGTTATTTCAAGAGTCTGCTGCTGATCGAGTTGTTCCAGGGCATGGGCCTGACCATGCGCTACATGTTCAAGCCGAAATACACCGTGCGCTATCCGATGGAGCACATTCCGAAGTCGAACCGCTTCCGCGGCCTGCATGCGCTGCGTCGCTACGCGAACGGCGAGGAGCGCTGCATCGCGTGCAAGCTGTGCGAGGCGGTGTGCCCGGCATTGGCGATCACGATCGACTCGGCGCCGCGCGAGAGCGACGGTCAGCGTCGTACCACGCGCTACGACATCGACCTGTTCAAATGCATCTTCTGCGGTTTCTGCGAGGAGAGTTGTCCGGTCGATTCGATCGTCGAGACGTCGATCCACGAATACCACTTCGAACACCGTGGCGAAAACGTGGTGAACAAGCAGCAGTTGCTTGCCATCGGCGATCGTTTCGAACAGCAGATAGCCGCTGACCGTGCACAAGATGCGGCGTACCGCTGAGGCCGACGATGAATCCCCAACTGTTTCAACTCATCTGTTTCTACGCGTTCGGCTTCGTTACCGTGGCCGCTGCGCTGTCGGTGATCACGCTGAAGAACACCGTGCATGCGGTGCTTGCGCTGGTGCTCACCTTTTTCAGTGCGGCCTGCCTGTGGATGCTCGCCGATGCCGAGTTCCTGGCGCTGGCACTGATCGTGGTCTACGTCGGCGCAGTGATGGTGCTGTTCCTGTTCGTGGTGATGATGCTCGACATCGACCAGGAGAAGATGCGCGAGGGTTTCGTGAAGTTCCTGCCCGTCGGCCTGATCGTGGCCGTGGTGATGCTGGCGGAAATGCTCGGCCTGATCGGTGTGCGTGCCATGCACGCGCAGGTCATGGGGGCGAACCCCGCCGCCGCCGCCGGCATGTCCAATACGGCGTGGCTGGGCCAGGCGCTGTACACGAAATTCCTGTTGCCGTTCGAGATTGCCGCTCTGATCCTCACTGTGGGTGTGGTGGCGGCGGTGGCGCTGACCTTGCGCGAGCGGGGTGACGCGCGTTACGAGTCGGCCAGCCAGCAGGTCAAGGTCGATCCGCGCGACCGCATCCGCATCGTGAAGATGGACGCCGTGCGTCCGGACGAGCCGACCGATTCACAGGAGTCCACGCCATGATCACGCTGGCGCATTACATCGTGCTGGGCGCGGTGCTGTTTTGCATCGCCGTCGCCGGGCTGTTCATCAATCGCAAGAACGTGATCGTGCTGCTGATGTCGATCGAGTTGATGCTGCTCGCCGTGAACATGAACTTCGTGGCGTTCTCGCGTTTCCTTGGCGATGTGTCGGGGCAGGTGTTCGTGTTCTTCATCCTCACCGTGGCCGCGGCGGAAGCTGCCATCGGCCTGGCGATCCTGGTGCTGCTGTTCCGCAATCGCAGCACGATCAATATCGCCGACATCGACAGCATGAAGGGCTGATCACATGGGTCTTTCGACATCCATTCTGCTGACGATCGCGCTGGCGCCCCTGGCCGGTTGCCTGCTGGCCGGTTTCCTCGGCAAGTTCCTCGGCCGCGCTGGTTCGCATACCGTCACCATCCTGGGCGTGGCGATCTCCTGCGCACTGTCGTTCTACGTGCTCTACCAGCTCACCCTGGGTGGCGCTGAAACGTACAACCAGAACATCTACACCTGGTTCCAGATCGGCCACTTCAACGCCAGCGTCGGTTTCCTGGTCGACCGGCTGACCGCGATGATGCTGGTGGT
>DHXA01000075.1 GCA_002413455.1 Rhodanobacter sp. UBA5168
AGTTGACTCTGTTATTTTCGATTTGGAACTGGGCGATATTCGCGTGAATCATCGTGCCCGCTTGGCGTACGGTGCCGGTACTCGGTCGGTATATCTGATGGCATTCGCGGTCGCGGTTATGCAGTACTCGCTTAGTTCCGGCTTTCCCCATCTTGGCGTTCTTGTGATCGACTCCCCTCTGAAAGCATATGCAGATAGGGACGGACCAATCGGCGTCGATCCGGTAACAGTGGCTCAAAGGTTCTATTCATGGCTGGCGGATTGGCGAGGGCCGGGCCAAATTACGATTCTCGAGAATGAAAAAATCGCTCCGGACACAGCGCGGCGACTTAATGCAATTCAGTTCACTCGTCGAAACGACCTGGGTAGGGCTGGCTTCTACTCGGTAAGCGCCGATCCCCTCAAGCCGGGCGATGAGTCCCAGACCGAGGCGGCGGAACTCGATGAAGGCTCGCAAGGACCAGCCGAAGATTTGGGAGTGAGCTAGTGTATTGGTGGAGACATCCAAGCCAGTCTCGCTAGGACAGGTCAGATCGACTCAAGCGCTTTCCAAAGCGTTGGATCGGCTGCTGGGCAACCGCCACCTGCATGCCGAGCGCGAACACATCTATTAAGCCATGACCCGTTGGCTGGTGCGTAGCAAGCAGCCCATCATCATCATCGATTGGTCGGATCTGAAGGACGATCGAAGCTGGCATCTATTGCGCGCCGCGATATACGGGCGTCGCATGCAGATCGAGTTGTCGTTCCGCGATCTGAAGTCCCACCGCTACGGACAGGGCTTCGAGGACAGCCTCACACGCAAGGGTGCGCGTATCGAAGTGCTCTTGCTGCTCAGCGCGATGACCGCGTTTGCCAGTTGGCTCGTGGGCATGGCATATGAAACTTGCGGTATCGATGCGTGGCTGACACCGTTCCGGTCGAAGCGGCGGCTTTATTCCGTCATGCGATTGGGGCGTGAAGCACTGGTCCGACGATGGTCATGCGTGTCTCTCAGCGCCCTTGTCGATCAGCTCAGGCATCCCAGCCAAAAACTACTCGATCAACTGGGCGTGCCATCATGAATTTTGTGGGAAACCTCAGGGTCAGAGTCGAGTTTTCTTTTTCCAGGCTCAGCGTCCGCTTCTGGCCGACCTCTGCCGGTCGACTCCACGGGGAAACCATGCCAGTTCCACTGGCGTTGCTGGTCAGGGCTACTGCCGGAAATGGGCAGTTTAGTTGCTGCCCCTGGTCACTTTCGCTGGCGACGCTGGTCAGTTGCTGTGGCGAAGGTGGGTAGGTGGCTGGCGTTTTGCAGGTCGGCAGGGATTCGTACGAAAACGGGGTAGAACCCGCCACTTCCTGACATCGAGTAATGTACCTCAGACGTTCATCGTCCGAATCGCATGCTCGATTCGCAATCTAGCCTGCGTCGTCACTCGCTTCACCCCAAAGATCCTCGCTACCTCGATGGCGCGGTCGCCGAGTAGGACCGAACGAGCTGCTGACCGAAGTTCGTTTATGCCGATTTCCTCGATCGAGCGCGCATCCTCAGTGGTGGCCGGCACGCGGAAGCAATCCCATTTTTCGACATCGTCGAAACGCGTCCATACGAAGTTTCCCTGCAGTGCGTCCGGTTGGACGTGGTGATTTCGCTCAATAATGTCTAAGACCCGTTCCCGAATCAGGCGTCCAGCACGTTGGAAACCGTGCGCACGCGCCACACGCTGCACGAGGAGGGTGTCCAATATCGGTGCCTCCTGATGGAGGATGCGCTGGATCAGCGTGGCAAGCATCGTTCCATATGAGGGTTCATGGAAGAGATCGGGCTTGAGTTGGCCTACTAAATCGGGGTAGGCGGCCACGCGGTATAGGCTGCGAGTGACGGCCTCGGACGCGGGTGATGCGTATGTCGAGAAACGCATCACGGATTCATCGTGAACAGTAGCTTCTGCAATAGTTGCGTCCGAATTGTCTGCCTGTTCGATTTTCGCGATGGTATCGAGTCCGACAACATCAGGTTGCAATGGCAGAGCGTCAGCAACCGCTTTCATTGCCTTCTTCACCGCCTCGGCGGCAGCGACAGCATCGACTCGCGATTTGTCGAGCATGCCCGTAATAGCAACATGCAGGCGATCGAGAGCTCCGGCCCGGTCGACCCACCATTCCGTCGACCACACGCGTACGAGCTTCCAGCCCAGGCCTTGGAGGATCGCGCTGCGGACTTTGTCGCGATCCCGCGCTGTGGCTGCACTGTGGTAGGTCGCACCGTCGCATTCCACACCGACCAAATAGTCGCCTGGGCGATCGGGATGGATTACACCGAGGTCGATGCGAAAACGTGAGACGCCAATCTGTGGCACAACGTTCCAACCTTTTGCGCGAAGGCCATCCGCCACGTATTGCTCGAAGGGGCTGTCATACGAGCCGACGGAGCCGTGGACAGCTTCGGCTAGAGCGCGTGGTCCACGCTGAGCAAACTCGATGAAGTGGCGTAGGTCATGGACCGCGCGTGCCGACGTGCGATTCATGTCGACCATCGACGGATCGAAGGACGTGAAGACCAGCATTTCCTGGCGAGCCCGGGTCACCGCCACATTAAGCCGCCGCCAGCCACCTTCTCTGTTGAGCGGGCCGAAATTCATGGACATGACCTGGGCGCCGGGTTCGGCGGGGCCGTAGCCGATGCCTAGGATGATGACATCACGTTCGTCACCCTGGACCGTTTCGAGGTTCTTCACTACGACAGGCTCAGACCGGTCCAACTGAAAATAGGGCTCGATCTCGGGGCGTTCAGCACGGGCTTGGTCAAGCAGATCGCTGACGAGTTTCTGCTGCTCGCCGTTGAGTGTGATGATACCTATGGATTTTCCCGAAGCGATAAACTCCGGATCGGTCAGACGCTTCACGGTCTCCTCGACGATCGCCTTGGCCTCGATCTGGTTGTTCCGCCCCTTGCCCTTGGCGTATACGCCTTGTACCCGGCGCCACTCGACAGCGCTTGCGCGGGTCTCTGCCGCGGGAAAGGTGATCAGTTCGTTGTCGTAGTAGTTGTGGTTGGAGAACGCGATGAGGCTCTCGTGGCGACTGCGGTAATGCCAGGTGAGGCGATGGCTGGGCACCCCGGCGCCCAGGCATTCATCGAGGATGCTCTCCAAGTCCTCCTCTGTATCGTCGTCGCCGGCGCTCGCGCCACGATTGAAGAAGCTGGTGGGTGGCATTTGCTGTGGATCGCCTGCCACCACGACCTGCTTGCCCCTCGCGATGGAACCGATCGCATCCCAAGGCGCGATTTGCGACGCTTCGTCAAAAATCACTAGGTCAAATAAATCCTGGTCGGCCGGCAGGTATTGAGCGATGGAAAGCGGGCTCATCAGCATGCAGGGTGCCAGCTTCGACATGGCATCGCCCATTTCCACCGCCAGCTGACGCACTGGTTTGTGGCGGCGTGACTTTTGCAGCTCATGTTTGAGTACGCCGAAGCCACCACTTTTGGCGGCTTCATTCTTGTCCGGAATCAGCCCGCACAGCTTGGCGCGAATGTAACGGCTGCTGAGTTTGGCCAGCTGGTCGTCCACACGCCGGTACGCTTCGATATCGCTCATGTGCTCAGCAGGTACGAAACCGCGCAGGAGTGGTTCATCGTCAATGGCGCCGATGGCGAACCAACGGGCATAGGCCACTTCGAAGAGGTCAGCGATCGGTCCGTTCGCCACGCTGCGATCCAACACGGCGTCCGTCAGGGATGACAAGCCAAGAGCCTTCGCTTCATCTTGAACCCGGCACCAGTCGCACCATGCCTTGAGCTGAGACTCGTTTTCGATGACCGCTTGTGCGGTTGCGCGGAGCGCTTTCAGGTCCGCCGTCGCATCGACAGTCGTTCCCGACAACTCGGAGAACTGGGTGAATGCCAACAGCAACCGTTCGTAAGCACTTTTCAGCATAGCGACAGCGCCTGCTATGGCTCCGGCAGCGGCCAGCAAGTCATTTCCCTCGACGATCAATACCGCCGCCGCCCGACGCAGCAACACCAGATGCTCCGGTGCCTTGGCCAGGCCGACAAGGCTTGCACGCATCTCATCCGCTAGCTTCATCGCTGCCGAAATCTTTGGGATGTTCGTAGCGAGGCCAGCCCAGCCGGGCATGCCTTGAAGTCCAGCGCCGAGCGAATCGACCTCAACAAGGAGGTCGCGCATCTGCTGCAGCTTCGGCAAATCTGTTTCGACATCTGGAAGGCTCTTGACACCACCCGCCGCGGCGAGCTGACGAGCAACCCTCTTCTTGGCCATGCCTGCGAGGAACCAGAATTTCTGCGCGGCTTCGTCCCAGTGCCGCCGGATGCCTTCGATGTCGAGACCTCGGGCCGCTTCGCGATCGTAGGAGAACGACAAACTCCCCTCGATGCTGCTGTACTCGCGGATGAAGCCGATCCCTTTCTTTGCTGCGGCCTGTTTGGAGGCGCCCTCAGGCGAGAAGGCGAACCTGAGATCCAGCCCATAGGCATCCGGAAGGAGCCGTGCGAAACCGAGAAGAGCGGGGATGCTGATGTACTCCTCGCGCTCAAGAGGCATCTTGGTCAAGTCCAGCGCCTGCACGAATGCCGTATGGCAGAGATCCATGGCGGAGAGCATCGCGCGTGCATTGGCGACCACCGCTTCTTGCCAGCCGTTGGACCAATCGCTACGCCGGAGTAGCGAGAAATCACCAGGCGATCGTTCGGCGGCTTGACGGTTGAGATCGAGGCGACGCGCTACATCGCGCAATTGCGTCATCTGCGCCGCGTCGTGCCGTGTGCTGCCGGGCCACGCCAGCCGTGGCGTGCTCGGCGTCGCATCCCGGATGACGCGCCCCATGGCTTGGTGGACCGTCAGACCATTGGGCCAGCGCTTGTGCAGCACGCCGACCACACCGTTGAGCTTGCTCCTGAGCTCATGTACGCGTTCGGCTTCGATGCGCCACTCCTCCTGAGAGAGGGCGTCGCGTGTGTCCCACGCCCGCTCTAGCTGCTTGAGGACCTCCACCTTGGAAGCTTTGCTTGAATGAAGTTCAAGGCAGAACTCGCCGATGTTCTTCTCGTCGAGTCGCCGCTTCACCACATCAAGCGCGGCCATCTTTTCAGCCACAAACAACACGCGTCGGCCGAGGGCGAGGTTATGGGCGATCATGTTGGCGATGGTTTGTGATTTGCCGGTGCCCGGGGGACCGTCCAGCACGAAACTGTGCTCGCTTGCCGAAGCGACCACGGCAGCTAGCTGCGATGAATCAGCGGGCAGGGGAGTAAACAACTTGCCAGGCTCGACCTGGGCGTCGAGTTTCTCGGGACGCGGGAACTCAGCCGGTGACTTGAAGCCTGCTCCGCCTATCTTCCTCTCCAGCAGATGGCGGACCATCGGACTCTGCATCAGCTGCTCGGAACGGTCCGTCAGGTCCTTCCACATGAGGTACTTGGCGAAGGAAAACGTCCCGAGCACGAGGTCGTTCGTGACCTCGAACCCGGGCATGTCGCGAACGGCGTGTCGGACCTTATTCCAGATCCCCGCTACATCGATGCCGCTCTGGTCCGTCGGAAGATCGCCGTCCAGACCGGGTATGTTTAGCTCGAAGTCGTGGCGAAGTAGCTCGAGTAAGGTGAGATTGAACCGGGGATCCTCGTCCAGCATCGTCATGGTTACCCCGGATACCGCGCTTTTTCGCTCGAGCCTCACGGGCAATAGGATCAAGGGCGCCGAATAGGACTTCGGATCGTCTGCCGCTTTTTTCCATTTCAAAAATCCGATTGCCAGAAACAGGGTATTGGCACCACCTTCATCGAGATCGCTACGTGCCTTTCGATACATGTCCACCAGCGCGGCTTCGAGCTTCGTCTTCTCCAGCGTTGCCAGCACTTCGGCACGATTGAGTGCGTTGCGGGCGTAAGCGTCGCGCAAATTCTCCCGGTTTTGCTGCTCATAGAGCGCGGAGTCCCGGCCCCCGGCTTCGAGGTCGGGCATCGCCACGACGCGAATCCGCTTGCCCTCCGCCAGCTGGTCCTCCAGCGCAGCTGGGTCGGGGCAGATAAGCCGGATGGCCTTCGCGCTGTCGGGGACGTGCAAGAGGCGGTTGCGCGTGGTCAAATCGAGCAGCTTTCGCTGCCACAACTGCAGCTTGCCAGCCGGGCTCTCGGGCTCGATTGCCACTTCGACATCGAAGCTGGGAAGGGCAGGGGCTTCCTCGAGCGCGTCGCTTACCGCTGCAGCAGGCGCTTCCCCGTCGGCGCTGCCGTGTGGTCGTTGGGGCATAGCGAGCGCCAGCGGGCGGATGCGTTGCATCCGGGCACGACGGATGTCGAGCGCCATGATGAAGTCGTCGTCGTTCACCTGCCGCTGGGCATGCTCCACTGCATGGCTAAAGCCGGGCGAGGGGGCCTGGGTGGCGAGCGTGGTCTCGAAGGTGACAAGCTCCTTCAAGGCAATGCGTTTGCGCAACGCGGATGCATCCTCCGTGATGAGTTGCGAGAACTCCTGCGGCTGCAGCCACACTCCGACGAAGGCGTGTCCCTGGGTGAGGACAAGGAGCGCATTGAGACCCGCTTGCTCCAATGCAGCGGCAAAGAGCAACGCCGTATCCAAACACGTGCCGACACCGCCTTCCAGGATCAGTGATGGTGTGCGGACCTTTTGTCCCTGCGTTTCAAAGCTTGCCGGTGGCAGCGCGTACCTGATACTCAAGCCGCAGACGCTGGACCAGATAGCCGAGGCAAGCTCCCATGTCCGGCTTCGTGATTGTCCTGTATAGCCGTCAATGGCGTCCTTCTTACCCGCACGACGCAGGACCTCGGACGCCCCCTTCAAGACGCGATCGGTTGAAGGATCGTTCGGCATGCAAAAAGCGGCGAGCAGCTCAGGCATCGCCTGTGCCCCACCCCATTGGTTCTTGGCTAGCAGCTCGACGGGATATGACGTCTCGGCGATCACTTGGTCGCCAATGCGCACCTTGATTGTCAGGTCGGAGCACAGGCTCTCAGTGAGCTCCGAAAGATAGGCGGCGTGCAGCTTCACGTCGCGATCCGGGATACGCACGCTCGACCCATGAAGCAGGCGATCGATGCGCCAATGCTTTGGTTCCAGGAAGGGCAGGCCACTGGTCAACTCCACGACGAGATCGTCGTGATCAATGCCCGCGTCATTCGATATGGTCAGTTCCCGAAGAATGGGTACCGCGTTCTGGTGCGAAGCAAAGCCAATCTTGCTTGCGACGGTTCCTTCGATCGCGATGCCCATGTAACTCCCCTTTCACCGTTTGTTCGACGGTCTCACCAACCATCATAGTCCGACGATGGTTTTGCGGGGCGGACTGGTTTAAATCCCCTGGGTCAACGAACAGATAGCAGCTGCCGCGTTCCGTAGCAGTCGGGTCTAGGATCCACGATCCGGCCGTTAGACATGCATCCCCGGCGATATGCCTTCCATCCATGGCTTAGATTGACTGATGACGCAAAGCTCAGCTTTGTGCCCTTTTTTTAGTCAAATTCTGGGCAACGGCCACAATCTCCTCCATCACAGCTGAGTCGTCTTTTGCAGAAATCCAGACGCCATCATCGAGATGACAATGCAAGTATAGGTTCTCCTTTTCGACCCAGCCCAGAGCCGCGACAACGTCTGGCGGTAGCTCGATGGATCGACAATCACCAGCATTCCGGATGGCTACGAGCCTAACGTTGTCCATCACACTATCTCCAAGTCAGTCTCAATGAAGAAGAAGGCAATGCATCGTGCCTGGATCTGACGTCTTCAACGACCTTCCACATCCTTGAGTAATTTTTCTTGATCCGTGGCATTCATTTGATCAAACGCACGGATCATGCGCGCCAACCGCTCGCTGTCGGCATACATATAGGCAAGCGGCACACCAAGGACTTTTGCCAGACGTTCAGCTGTTGAAGCATCCGGAGCGTGGATTCCTTGCTCGTAGCGATTGATTCTGGTGCTGGCCACAAACGCATCTAACCCCGCACGGATGCCGAGCCCCTTTTGAGACAAACCAGCCGCCAATCGAGCTTGTCTCAAACGTCGGCTGAATACAGATGACGGCTCTTGTCGGCGAGGCATTGGATGACCGTAGGAAGTGGCTCCTACGAGATTCGTTGCTTTGCCTTGATCCCGATACTACGATATTCGTAGCCTTACAGCGAAGCAGTTGGTGTGTTCCGGGCAACGGAGGGTAAGGGACAGTGGCCCTAAAGCTCATGTTCGAAGATATGTGGGAAGTATCCCTATCCGTGGACCGACGCCTCCACGAAGCCCTTGCGGTGCAGCGTGAGCGCGCAGTTCAAACTGAAACGGTCGATTCATTTACGCTTCGACTGTCTGTCTGCATTGCCAACTCGTTGGCAACCTTCCTTGACCTCGATCTTCAGCTGCCGTCGCCAAATCAGGTGAAGTATGCGACGGATATCGCGCGCGAAGTTGGGGTAGCCATGCCTGCTGAAGCGTTGCGATACCGAGGAGCCTGCAGCGAATTCATAGCTCGCTTTGAAGACACCTTCAAGGCGAGCAAAGAGCAGGGGAGTTCACCCCGTTAGTGCGAGGTGGAACTGCCCGGGGGGCTTTCGTGCGCAGCCAAATGGCGGCGTCGCTGTGATCAAGCGGGGTAGGGGAACCGTGAAGGCTACAAACCACAGAGGGTCCCGCGAAGCATTCTTCGTACTCAAGCGAAACCGACCCAGTGCCTTCACGGTGTGCGCTTCAATGATCGTCGCGGATTGCTGACGCGCCGTAGCACCTTAGGTAGTGAGGTGTCCTTGGGGGAATCACGAGTCCCCTCAGGTAAAGCGCCGAGCTGCTTCAATTGTTCGCGCGTATCCCTGAAACGCTCGAAGAACATCGCCCATTTGCCAAAGCCGCCCAGCTCACCAACAGCTCTGATCATGGCGACATGTGAAGCCGTGAGCAGGGTGATTTGCGTTTCGAGTTCGGCAATCCTCGCATCGCGAGAGGCGAGCGCTTCGGTAGCCGCTGCCCCGGACATCTTTTTCAAACGGCCACTCCATCGGCGAAATTCCGTCTGTCGCTGTTGATATTCAGAAAGAAGCTGGCTCCGCGAGGCGCTGCGGGTGACAGACGACGCGGCGTTGATCCTAGGATGCAATCGAGCAACCGCTCGAGCGGTAATGTCTTCATCCCGAGCGAGTAAATCATCGAGCACATGACGCATCTCGGTATCAACACCAGGTTCGGCCTGCGGCTTCACGTCGCTAGTCATCCAACACCCCCGTTGGTTTTGGAATGGAAAGGTCCGGGCCTTCCGGGAACGGATGTTCACCGTGCTTTGTCGAAAGCAACTTGCGAATACCTTCCAGGCGTACGCGCGCGTGTTCGATCTGATTGATGCGACCGATCGTGCTCGGAGAGCGCGCCTGCGCGGCAGCATGTGCTGCCGCCATCTTGTTCTCTAACCGAACCAGGTTGTCTCGTACCTCGGGTAGGTCGCTCGCGGAAAGATGACGACACCCGGTAAAGCACTCGAGATGCTTGGGGCAGGGATCCACTGTGAAACTATTCAAGCAGTGGCCGTAGGGCGTGGCGTGAAACCCATCCCCTTCAACTTTCAAGTATTCGAAGGCTGCAGCATCCCCTTCCTCGGCTTGTATGCGTTTGAACCCATCAATAATCGGACCGCTTGCCTTGCCCAAGGAGATCATTTTGAAAACGGTGGTGGCCTTCGTGCCAAGCGACATTTCGACTTCGGCCGGAATCTCCAGCTGATCAAGTTCTTCGGCCAGGCTGCGATGATCGTATTCATAGCTCTGCGCCACGCTGCGCCGGTTGAACCGCTTTGAGATGATGGTATCGGCCACCCCTAGGCGGAAAAGTTCCGTATTTTGCAGATGCCGCAGCATATGCGGATCAAGCGTGAGTTGTCGGTCTGGTTCATTCTGACCATAACGCGAAAACAATGACTCGCGAGTTGTTCTATCACCCAGTCCGGAACCAATCAGATCGGGGATCGGGCGTTTTATCGCAATGTAACGGCCAACGTCGCAAAGCCCACCATTGCGCAACTCGGCGAGCGAGCGCTTCGGTTGTAGAAAAAGCAATTCCCATGATTGCAGATCACGCTCCGGAAGTTTGAGGGGTGCCACGTCCGGAAGCTTTGTCGGCAAATCAGACCGTACGTAGGCCTCCAGCTCTTCGACTCTGAGATAGACGTCGGCCCATATGACGCGCTCTCCCTGTGGAATTATTGAACCATTCGCTCGTCGAAGCTGCATATGAGACGAACTTGCCGGCAAGGCCTCGCGAAGGCGACGAAAATAAACATAGGATGCCATGTCAGGCTTCGCTCTCTCCGCATAAAAATCATCGCATTGCTCTGCATATAGCTGGTCGAGCTGAGCTCCGGACAGATCATCCTTGCATCGCTGTTGCCAGCGTTCGCGATCGATTGGACCTAAATCTGTCCAGAATGGATTGCCGGTAAGGTGCGTGTAGAAATAAAAGGCAGGGATCAGATCCGTCGCGGCATACCAGGGAAACAACCTTCCCGATTCCGTTTGAAGCTTCAGCGTCTTACGTAGGGGCGCTGTCAACATGGTTACGTGATCGAGAGTCCCCACGAGCAGGGCTTCGAACATGCGCGGAATGTGATGAAGTTTTTCGTACAGAACGTGGCTATCGATGCCGTCGATCTGCTGCTTTTCCGCGAAGTGCCGAATCATGAGCGACTTGGCGTAGCCACCTGCTTCTGCAGCGCTACGTCCCTTTTTATCGAAGTAGCTTTTCTCACGTAACCAATCGGCTGGGAGCATCACCGCCTCGCCGATCCGAAAGCCCGTGGCAATCATGAGCTTTACGCCAGCGAAACGAAGTTCGTCCGCAAAACTGCGCGGCTTCTCCGTCATCACGATGCGAATCAGCTCCCAGAAAGCTTTCCGCTCCGGTAGCCGCTCATCACGCTTGCGGTCCTCCAAACTGTGCCGAAGTTCGTCTTGAGACTTGAGAAACGATGCTCGCCGGCTCGTCCTTGGATTCAAGCGTTGGTCGACGAGGGCAGGGTAAAGGGGGCCGACGTTGGTTAGGTGGTTAGCGTCGAACAGGACCTTGACCAGACCCAGCATCAGGTCGGCAAGTTTTCCCGAAGGCTGGATTTCTCTTCCGATTTTTACCGCAACCATCAGCTCCTCTATGGTGAGTTCCCAAGGCGCTTTTCCACACGCACACGTTGCGATCACCCGAAGTGGCCGAATCACATTGCCAGCCACGTGGTGAGCCGAATTGCGCCGGACAAACAGCTGCTCGGCCACTGTGGCTTTAATCAGATCCTGCCAAGTTTCAGCCAGGGTCGTTGGGGCAGGCGCGCTCGCCGCGCTATCAGCCTGTTGCCTCTGCAGTGCCTCCAGTGAAGGCATATCCGTTCCCAAATTGGAAAGGTAGTACATCGGCGCAACGCCTCCGACCAATTCGGTGAGGTTCCATCCTTGCCCTTTTGGGGCTTTCCCTGAGGCATCGGTGGGAATCTCCCACGTAAGGTTTCGCTCCACCGCGAGGTGCCTGCCAAGATCAATAAACGCCGCAAAATGAGGGTTCACGCGGCGTCTCCCTCGATTTCCTGGATCACCGCTTGGACCTCGGCGATGGTCCGCTGCAGCTGAAGATAAGGCGGGGAGGTCGACTCACCACGGGCCGTCTCGTTAAAAAGAAGAACCACCTTTCGCAGGTCGGCGATCACTTGATGGTGAATCGTGACTTCATGGATCGGCATGAATTTCCGACAACCGTAGCAAGAGAGAATCGGGTTGTAAGGGCAGGCGGGTTGGCCCGATGAACATCCCCCGATACCTGCGATCGGCGTGCCATGTGGCACTCCTGCGATCTGCTGGTCGCCTTTGAGGTGGATAAGTTCGTCAGCGGTAATGAATCGGTCGTGCGCGATCCGCGCTACGCGCTGGTAAACATCCGAGATGCCAAGTGCCTTGTTGACGCGCTCTGCCTGATTGGCTGAAGTGTCGAAATAGACGAGCCCGGTCGTCATGTCGGTGTGGCCAAGGAATTCGGCCAATTCCTCTTGGCTTGCGCCTGCATCGACGAGGCGCTGCGCTGCGGTGTGTCGTAGATCCGTCACCGAGGCATCTCTGCCAATGAGTGTTCGAAGGCGATTGGCGATGCGTGCACCAGCATGTCCCGAAGATTGCATTTCGAAAATATGGTCGACAGCACGCTTTTTACGTTCGTTTGCTTGGCGCATCAGCTCAATGAACAACGGCGACCACTCACGTTTGACCCCTCGAAGTAACGGCTTCACCACCGACGCGCGGCGCTGCTTCACCATTCGAAAAGTCAGATGCACAGTCGCAAGATTGTTATCCGACATATCTCGAACACGCACATCTGCAAACGAGAGCATCGCAATTTGAACTGGACGCATACCAAACTGAAAAGCACAGAGCAGCATCGCTGCATCACACAGATTCTGATAATTCAGGCTCTCTTTCTGAGATGGTGAAGAGGCTGTCGTCGCCATCTCGTCCAAATATCGAACAATGGATGCCTGCTCCTCAACGAGCAAGAAGGCCTCTCCTGAGCGTATACCTGCGTATTTGTCATACGCTGGAAACGGCAGCGATTTGCTCAAGAAGTCGAGGTAAGAATCTGACCAGTTTGCAAGGCGGTGCCTGCAGAGAATCCGAAGCAGCGCTTTCCCGAAGTGACATGCATCCGCGGGTATTTCACGAGCTAGAAAGCGCAACCAAAGGTGCACAATTTTTGTGGGACCAGCGTTGAGCACAGACTCAACGTCTTCTTCGCTGAAATGTGCTGAGCCTAATACGTATAGAGTTGCCGACGATGCGCTGATATCTTCGCTTAGGAGAAACAAAAAAACATGCTTCAACAGAGTTCCATACGCACCAGGAAAACGTCCAAAGTCGATGCACGTAGTAGTCCCACGAGAGCAGATGCGAAACTCGGATGCGTGGAAAGGGTCGTGGATCGAGCACAGCTTGTCGTTGAATTCGTCGTAGTAGCGAATGACGGGCGGCAGGGTAGGAAGCTGTGCCACGATGGCGGCTAACACCGAGCCTTCGCTCGAATGGGTTTTCCTGTCTTCAGAGAGCATGCATCCCCCTTATATGGGAACGACCTCAAGGAATCGCGCGCATCATGGCCACTTGTTCATCGAACATGTCGCCCCACACCGATGAAAGACGGTCTTCAAATACCGCGCGAGCGTACCGGACGGGCATCAACGATTCGCGCGACCAACCAAAGAACGCGCGAAGCTTTTGTAGCGCCTCATCCATTGAATCGCCATGCTGCAATAGCTGATTGAGCCTAACGACGGCACACGTGTGACGCAAATCATGGGGTGTTACGGAGGTTTTCCCCGTCCTTTCGTTCAGTTCCCGCAGCACGACTGTGGGAAGCGCTGCCGAGACCTTGGCGAAAACTTTGGTCAACGACTCGGTCGAAAGAGGGGCGTTCTTCTGCGAGTTGAGCAGGAAGGCATGATTCGGCTTTCCACGGTAGTTCTCGACATAGCTCTGCACCAGTGTGGCGACCGTCTCGCTGACCGGTAGTTGACGTATCGAGTGGGCGGTTTTAATACCAGGGCGTGAATGGCGCGGGTCATCCTCGGCCACCTCATAGGGACTTTCCCGCACATTAAGCCAGTAGCGTGTCCGCTGGTGCTGCTGATCGAAAGCGCTCTTGATGGTATCTGCGGTGAGCAACAACAATTCGCCCCGGCGCAGTCCCTGATGAAGCATCAAGACAAAGCTGATAAAGGCGAGCCAGCGCGCTCGTTCTCGTGGAAACGGATTGTCGGATGAGGCGGGATCCAGCATGGCATACAGCGTCTGCGCCACATTCGCGGGCAACGACCGAATGGATGAGGGTTGGCGCTTTCTTCGCACATGGAGCTGTCGATAGAGATGGGAAAGACGATGCAACCGCGCCTCGATATGCTGCAAGCGCTCGTTGGGGATCGTGCTGCTGGAGAGCCAGGTAACGATCGACGTTACGTAGGCGAGCCCCGTCTGCCATCGTGTCTCATCGGCGTCGGTGACATCGGGACGGTTGCGTATCGTGATGAACCAGGATTCGAGAGCAGCGGCCAATTTCTGCTCATCCAGTCGGCCGAGCGCATCGTCGAGTGCGCCACACCCGTACAGCATGTCGACGTGCCGATACAGGTTCTCGATGGCTCGAAGCTTTTTGGACTGGGTTGCTGGCGCTGCATCGCCGTTGGCCAGCGCTGACCAGACCGTCGCCCAGTAACGCGGCAGCTGGTTCGTATCCAGCAAAACCGGGTTGCGCAATACGTCAGGAACGGCGGAACCGGCTAGCAGCTTGATCACAAGGGGACCTATAAGGCCACAACACCTAGAATGACCATAACACGATGATATGCATGGTCAAAAGCTAGGGCCAGGCCACCTAGAGGGCCTTTTTACGCAACGCTCAAGGAATTACCAGATATTCGCATAATGTATATTATGTAAAATTATATTTATTTAGATAAGCCTCGACTCTCCACGTCCATTACCGCGGAGGAACTCCAGCGCATCGCCGACTATTTCGAGGGACCTTCATCAGAAGCCGGTGTCAGCATCCGCGTGGACGCCGATCGTGACCTCTTCCGTCGTGCGGTGAGCAATCTGCTTGCGAATGCGTTGCGATACACATCGCCCAGCAACACCATCCAGATCACCGCCGACCCCTCTGACCGCGGCATCCATGTCGCCGTGGAAAACCCAGGCCCGGGCATCGAGGCGGAACACCTGGACAAGCTGTTCGACCGTTTCCATCGGGTCGACCCTTCACGCAGCGACTCCGCAACGTCAACGGGCCTCGGCTTGTCGATCGTCAAGCGAGTCATGGAGCTTCACGGCGGCACCGTCGGCGTGCAGAGCGTTCCGGGCGAAAAAACACGCTTCATGCTGCATTTCCCTCGATCGCCTACCGGGACGCCCACTTAACTGAACGGCGACGCTGCGAGTCATGCCGCCTGCAGCTCCGACAGCGCGGTCAATAACTGCAGTAACCGGGACGGAGGAAGTCAAGTCGCATCAACTACCCCCGCCCGTTCAGCTCAATCCCTTTACCTCAGAGTGAGCTTCAGGTGCTTCCTCCCTGCCCTTGTCATGCGTGCTTGCCGAGGCGGCGATAGACGGCGGATATATCCAGTTCGCCGAGTCCTGCCTCCACGGCCTCCGCCCATACCTCCCGAATACGTTCAAGCGCCGGCATCTGGATGTCATTGGCGACGTCCAGCGCCAGCCCGGCATCCTTGAGGCCCCAGGCAAGGGCCATCTGCGCTTCGAAACGGCCGTCCTTGATCATGTCCAGCTTGGCCTTGGCATACGGCGTTGCAAGCGGGCCACCGTCCAGTGCCGACCAGAAATCGTCCGTGGTGAAGCCGAACGTCTCGGCCAGACGAGCGACTTCAGCCAGCCCCTGCATCATGCTGATCAGCCACGCATTGACGACCAGCTTCATGCGTGAGCCAGCACCCACCTTGCCCAGCCATTGGGTATGGCTGGCAATCGCCGAAAAGACCGGCTCGATCGCGCTCGCGGCTGCATGATCGCCACTGGCCAATATTCTTATCCTGGCCTGCTCGGCAGGCCCTTTCGTGCCGGATACCGGTGCATCGATAAACACGATGTCCGGGCGAGTGGAATCGATCGTGCGAGCCAGTTGCGTGGTCGATTCGACGCCGATGGTGCCCATCTGCGCGATCGTCGCTCCTTTGGGCGCGCCTGCCAGTGCGCCGTCCGCACCGATCAATACGCTTTCAGTGATCTCGCCGTCTGGCAGCATCGTGATCACTACGGCGGCGCCTTCTGCAGCCTCACGTGGCGTGTCGCAGATCTGCGCTCCCGACAAATCTTCGGCTCGGGCCCGGTTGCGGTTCCACACACGAGTGGGAAAATCGTGCTTGAGCAGATTGCTCGCAAAGGCGTGCCCCATGGCGCCCAGACCCAGGACAGCGACGGTTGGTTTTTCAGTCATGTGTACGTGGTCTCCGTAAGGCAATAATTTTCGAACCAAGGTGCAAGCTCGCCGGCACACGCCTGGCTTGCAGATGCAGCATCTGCGTGAGCACGATCCCGAGTACCGCTGCGCCCGCTGCAAATCCATAGATTGCGGCGAAACCCATGCCCGCCGCGACCCAGCCGCCCACCGGGCCGGCCACGGCCATGGCGACATCGAGAAACACCGAGAACATGCCGATAGCCGCGCCGCGGCTATGTTCGGGAATGCGCTGCACGGCTTCCACGCCTAGCGAGGGAAACACCAGCGAGAAACCCAGTCCGGCGATCGCCGCCCCCGCCGCTGCGGTCAGCGCACCGCTGGCCGTCCAGAGCGTCAGCAAGCCCAGGGTCTCCACCGCGAATGAGGCCATGGCGACCCTGTAGCCGCCCAGCCAGTCGATCGTGCGGCCAAACACGAAGCGTGCGCCGACGAACGTGGTGCCGAATACGCTGAGGCTGACCGCCGCCCCCGCCCAGCCGTGGGCGGCGAAATACAACGTGATGAAGGTGGCGATGCAGCCGAAGCCGATGGAGCCGAGCGCGAGTCCCAGGCCATAGGGAATCACATGGACGGCCACCGCGCGGAACGGCGTGCGTTCACCGCTGGCCACCGCGGTCGCCGGCTTGCGGCGTGCCCATGGCAACGCCAGCAGCATCAACGCCAGCGTCGCCGCGCCAATGGCGGAGAATCCGTAGGCATGGGTGATCATGACCCCGAGCGGTGCGCCCGCCGCCAGTCCGCCGTAGGTCGCCACCCCGTTCCAGGAAATCACGCGCGCGGTGTGCTGATGACCAACCTGGCCCATGCCCCAGGTGATCGCCCCGGTCCCCACGCAACTTTCGGCACACCCCAGCACCAGTCGCGCCACCAGGATCACGCCCAGGCTGAGCATGGGTTGCCGCCAGAGCAGCGCACCGAGCAATAGCAAGCCGCCGCTGGCCGCGCAAAGCGAAAGCCCAGTGAGCACCGTGCGCTTGGGTCCGAGCGAATCGGCCATGCGGCCAACCTGCGGACGGCTGAGCAAGGTGGCCAGATATTGCGTGCTGATGGCCAGTCCCGCCAGCATCGCACCGAAACCGAGCTTGCCATGCACGAAGCCCGGCAACACCGCCAGCGACAAGCCGATGGTGAGGTAGGTGACGAAGGTGAAGGAGACAGTCCCGACGATCGGCGCGACTACCGAGGGGCGGCGAGCAAGCTTGGCCGGGATAGCGGAGCGGGATTCAGCCATGGCGAGGGGTCAGCGCGTGGCAGGGGACGGGAGCGGCAACAGCCGCAGCCAACGCACCAGGTACCGACCAGTCCAGGTCAGCCCATCCCTTGACGACCGCGGCGAGGAGGCAGTCGTGCAGGATGGCCGCCAAGGGCAAGAGCAGCCGCGACGCGACATGCGCGCGTTCGATCTGGAGCGCTCGCTGACGATGCTCATCGCGATCGAACACCATCACCAAGTCGCCGCTAGCCAGCAACCTGTTGGCGAGAGCCCGCCGCATATGGTCCGGGTCCACCACGCCCACGCAGGCGGACAAGTCTTTGTGTCCCCTGGGAACGGTCGCACTTGTCTTGCGACTGGCTGGCGCCAAGTCGGACCTAGTAGAATTCATAGACAGTCTCGGCGCATCAAATTCGCAAGAGATGGTGCACGCAATCCGAGCCGCCGAGAATGGCCCCCAGCGCGAATGATTTTTGCAAAAATGGACAGGCTCCGACGCGAAGGTAAGGAAAGAGAGTGAATTACTTCGCCGCCATGCGCGCGTTCGCTCACGTCGTGGAGCTAGGTAGCTTTTCGAAGGCGGCGGATGAGGAAGGCATCAAAGTCTCAACGGTCTCTCGATACATCAGCGCACTCGAGACCGATCTTGGGGCAGCGTTGTTCAACCGCTCCACGCGCGCCCTGCATCTCACGGAAGCGGGGCGCCATTTTCATGGTCACGCAGTCCGCATCCTTGATGACCTGGCGCAGGCTCGGCTTGCCGCGACATCCCTCAATGCGCGCCCTCAGGGGCTGTTGCGACTCAACATTCCGGTGGTGTTCGGGCGCCAGCATATCGTGCCGCATCTGCCCGACTTCATGGCCGAGCATCCGGACATCCGCGTTGACGTCACCCTGGATGACGAGACGGTCGACCTGATTGCCAGCGGCTGCGACCTTGCCGTCCGCATCGGGACGCTGGCCGACTCTCGACTGATCGCCAAGCGACTTGCACCGCATCGGCGCACCTTGGTAGCTAGTCCAGCCTACTTGCAAATGTCTCGCGCCATCGCGGAGCCACGCGATCTGGAGGATCACCAGTGCGTGCTGTTTGCCCTGCAGCCAAGGAACATCTGGTATTTCAATACGAAAAAGGCGAAGCGCACTCAACTTCAGAAAGTTGCCGTACGTGGCAGGTTCCGGGCAAACCACTCGGAAGCCCTGCTCGATGCCGTCCTGGCCGGCCTTGGCGTTGCGCTTCTTCCGACATGGCTTACCGGCAAAGCGATCACCGAAGGTCGCCTGGTGACCGTGCTCAATGAATGGAATGTCCAGACCACCACCGGGGCCACGCCCGCCATTTGGGGCGTCTATCCGCCCAAGAAGGTGGTTCCTCCGAAAGTGCGGGCGTTCCTGGCCTTCATCGAACAGCGGTTCGGCGACCCACCCTACTGGTGTCGGATTGATGCACACGCCAACGAGGGAGAGTAGTGCGAACGATGACAGCGTGCTCGCCGTGTACGCTGTATGAAATAGCCTGCCACGCGGGATTGCGACAGCCAGCGTGCAACGGACGAGCGCGCGTTCGGTGCATGCTGACGCGCTCGGCATACTCGGGCGAATGCGACGAGCTGTTCCGGCAAACGTCTCGGCGGAAGCACCTGTTGCTTGTTCAGTAGCATGCGAGTGGCCGATCGGCTAACCATGCCGCAATGGCTTTCACACGATCGTGGAAGTCAGGGCGCACCGCCCTTTCTACCTCTTCCCGTCCTGCCGACGTGCTCAACGCAAGCTGCTAGCCCAAGCGCGCGGATGGCGTCGCGGTAATCGTCTCTCTTGCCCTGGGCTTGCGCGGGAAGCTTGCCCATTTTGGCAAAAATCATTCGCGCCCAGGGGCATTCTCAGCGCTTCCGTTTGCGCGCAACCTTGTGCCTGAATTTGCGGCGCGCTGGAAGGCCATCCTTGCATTCAATCGGGCCAGGCCTGTCGCTCGGTGGCACGAACAGTCCCAAGCGACCAAGACGTTTCCGACGGTGTAGGCGTGATGGCCGAGGACATTTTGGGAATACGCTCACCGCCAAAGTCCTGGCTGGCGGCCATGTAGTGGTCGTTCTTAATCGCCCCGCTACTTTGCCACCGGCTTGTGGCAAACCGTGACGCATGCATTTTATGTACTGCACCGTACGGTATGGATACAACCTACTCCGCAACCGAGGTAGCTCCACGATGTCCCAGCCACGCTCCGCTCCCCGTCTGCTCGGCCTTTCCGGCAGCCTGCGCCGCGCCTCCTATTGCACCGCCATCCTGCGCACTCTGGGGGAAGGTCTTGGCAACCGCGCCACGCTCGACATCTTCGACCTCAAATCGGTGCCGCTGTACAACCAGGATGAGGAGGGCGAACTGCAGCCGGAATCCGTCAAGGCACTCAAGCGGGCCATCACCGACTGTGACGGCGTGCTGCTGATCTCGCCCGAGTTCAACCATGGCATGACCGGTGTGCTGAAGAATGCTCTGGACTGGGCTTCACGTCCCACCTATGCCTCGCCCTTCAAGTGCAAGCCGGTGCTGATCATGAGTGCCTCACCTGCGTTCACTGGTGGCGTGAGGGCGCAAGCGCATATGTTTGAGACCCTGTCCGCCATGCTGGCGCGTGTGGTCGTGACACCGCAGGTCGTGATTGCCTCCGTACACGACAAGATCGACGACGGGCGCCTGGTAGACGACGCATCGCTGCGCTTTGCGTCGGAGGCCATCGACGACTTGCTGCGGGAAATCGCCGGCCTGCAGATCTCCCGGGCTGCCTGAGTGATCCAGCCGATGGCAGCACCACCCGATCGCCTGAGGCCAAGCTCACGCAGCAAGCGCGCACAGCTGCTGATCATGGCGAGTGAACAGTTCCTTGCCCGCGGCTACGCGGCGGTGAGCCTGGATGAGCTTGTCCGCAACGCCTGCCAATCGAAGACCAACGTGTATTCCTGGTTCGGTGGCAAGAAAGGGCTTTTCCTGGCCACCATCGACGACCTGCTGACCGAGATCCTGATTCCGCTGCTGGACAACGATTTCATCACCCTACCCCTGGACGAAGGCCTGCGCCGTCTTTCCGAGGGGCTGCTGACAGCCGTACTCGGCACTCGCGCCCTAGCCCTGCACCGGCTGATAGTCGCCGAGTCTCCCAGCTTTCCGGAAGTCGCCGAAGCATGGTTCAAAGCCGGGCCGGAGCGCACTTACGCGATCTGCACGTGCTTCATCGCCGGACACCAGAAGGCCGGCCGGCTGCGCCAAGGGAACGCCAGACGCGCGGCCATCTATTTCCACGACATGCTGACCGCCGACCTCGAGCATCGCCTGCTGCTGGGCCTTGGAAAAATGCCCCGGAAGGCGGAACGCAGCAGGCTGATCGACGACGCGGTAGAGGCCTTCCTCCACGGCTACGCGAGCTAGGGAGGCTACGTCGACCACACATTTCCGTCAGCCCGAAACGCGGCCCATTCCTGGGGACATCGATCCCGAACGCCTAGGCCCGCACCTACTCCCTCCCTCCCCACAATCGAGACCGCAGCTCATGAACTCCCATGCCGCACCGCGTCGCTCCGTCGTTGCGAATGCCATCTACGGCCTTCTCAACCCGATCCCTTTCGGATGCTTCGTCGCCGCCCTGATCTTCGACATCATTTATGCCCAAACGGCCGTCATTCTGTGGGACAAGGCCTCCGCATGGCTCATCGTCTTTGGCCTGCTGCTGGCCATCGTGCCGCGCCTGATCAATCTGGCGCAGGTATGGATCACCTCACGGACAATCACCACGAGCGCCGATCGGCTCGACTTCTGGCTCAACCTGCTGGCTATCGTTGCAGCGATCTTCAATGCCTTCGTGCACAGCCGCGACGCGTATGGCGTTGTTCCCGCCGGTTGCTGGCTCTCGCTCTTGACCGTCCTTCTCCTGGCCATCAGCCACATCATCATTGCCGTGCAGTCCACCCACTCGGGAGACATCGTCCATGAATAAGGTCCTCCTCAGCAGTGCGCTGGCACTGGCATGTGCAGCTGTCCTGGGCGGGTGCAGCGGAAAGGCGAAGTTCGAGCCCTCGCAGCAAGCGGGCAACGACCCGACCCTGCCAAAGCTGGAGAACTATCTGATTCCTCCCATGCAGGTACCCCACTATGCCGGCTGGAAGGACGACCAGACCCCGCAGGTGGCGCAGGGCCTGAAAATCGAGAAGATCGCCGGCGACCTGATGCATCCGCGCAACGTGTACGTGCTGCCGAATGATGACGTGCTGGTGGTGGAATCCAACGGTCCCGGCGCCGAGCCGATCACCACGCCCAAGCAGCTGATCGCCAACAAGGTTAAGGATCTCTCTGGCAAGGGTGCGAAGGGCGGCAACCGCATCACCCTGCTGCGCAGGGATCCCACCACGGGCAAGTGGGAAAGGCACATCTTCATCGAGCACCTGCACTCGCCCTTCGGCGTGGCACTGGTCGGCAATTGGCTCTACGTGGCCAATACCGACGGTGTCGTTAAGTTCCCGTACGTGACCGGCGAAACGCAGATCACAGCCCCCGCCATCCCGTTCGCTGACTTGCCGCCCTACCTCAACCACCACTGGACCAAGGACATGGTAGCCAGCGCGGACGGCAGCAAGTTGTACGTAGGCGTCGGTTCGAACAGCAACATCACCGAAAACGGGCTGCCGGTGGAATACCGCCGCGCCAACATTCTGGAAATCGAAGTCGCCACCGGCGCCAGCCGCATCTACGCTTCGGGTATCCGCAACCCGACGGGGCTGTCGTTCGATCCGCAGACCGGCAAGTTGTTTGCCGTCGCCAACGAGCGTGACGAGATCGGCGCTGACCTGGTGCCGGACTACCTGACCTCGGTGAAGGAAGGCGCATTCTACGGCTGGCCCTTCAGCTACTACGGCCAGCACGTGGATCCGCGTGCGCAGCCGCAGCGGCCGGACCTGGTGGCCACGGCGATCAAGCCCGACTACTCCATCGGCTCGCACGTCGCGCCGCTGGGTGTGCTGGTCACCGACAGCAACGGGCTGCCGGCGCAGTACCAGAACGGCGCGTTCATCAGCGAGCACGGCAGCTGGGATCGCTCGCCGCTGAGCGGCTACCAGGTGGTGTTCGTCCCGTTCAAGGACGGCATGCCGAGCGGCAAGCCCGAACCCGTGGTCACCGGTTTCTACTCCAAGGACGAGTCCAAGCTCTACGGCGCGCCGGTGGGGCTGATCGCCGACAAGGAAGGGGCCCTGTTGATCGCGGACGATGTCGGTAATTCGGTCTGGCGGGTAACCAAGCAGTAACTCGAAGCGGTCTGGCCAGCACACTCAAGGTACTGGCCATTTCCCATACACAGATTGAGGGATGATTGCCACTGGCAAAACCAGGGTCGAGGCCCCAGCGCAGGAAACCAATGATCGGGAAATCCTTGAGATACAGGGGAAGCCGAGTTCGACGCATTCAAACTCGATGAACATCATCTTCGGCTCTGAACATGGTTCATCCCTGGCGTTCCTGCTGCGGCAGTACAGGCATCCATCCCGCAGCGCGCAACTCAACTCTGCGTGAAGCGACGAAGACCAAAGTGGAGCTGCGACGCCACGATCAACCAATGCGCGGGGGCGGTTAAACGCGGCATGTTGGTGCCCCTTTTTTTCGGAATAAACAAGTAGTGAACCTGAAGCACCGCACATGGGGTCGGATGGCCCTCGGATACAAGGCTGCCCGGCTCAGTCCGGCCAGGACGCCGCTGGCCGCTGCCGTTGCACTGTCAGTGGCGCTGCCCCTGCACGCCCAGGCTACCAGTGGAAACGCCCAGACGACCCTGCCCGCGATTCAGGTCAACGCCAGCCGGCTCGATATCCCGTCGTTCGACGTACCAGCCGCTCTCAGCGTGGTGCACGTCGATCCCGCCGCCGCCGGCCAGCCAGGGGTGAACTTCTCCGAGGTGCTGGCGGGCGTGCCGGGGATTCTCGCGCGCGACCGGCAGAACTATGCGCAGGACGAACAGATCTCGATCCGCGGCTTCGGCTCGCGCGCCACCTTCGGCGTGCGCAGCATCCGAATCTACATGGACGGCATTCCCGCCACCCTTCCGGACGGCCAGGGCCAGGTGTCGCAGTTCAACCTCGACTCGGCCGACCGCGTGGAGGTGCTGCGCGGGCCGTTCTCGGTGCTCTACGGCAACGCCGCCGGCGGCGTGGTGCAGCTGTACAGCGCCGACGGCACCGCCACGCCGCAAACCACGCTCGGCGTGTACGGCGGCAGCTACGACAGCTTCCGTTACTCGGCCAATACGCGCGGGATCGTCGGCCCGGTGGACTACAACATCGCCGCCTCGGAATTCCTCTCCGGCGGCTACCGCGCACACAGCCGGGTGCAGCGCGAGTCGGACAACGCCAAGTTCGGCATCGATCTCGGCCAACAGCGCAAGCTTACCGTGGTGCTCAATCGGATCGACCAGCCGATTGCCCAGGATGCGCTGGGGTTGACCCGCGCGCAGGTCGACCAGGACCGTCGCCAGGCCACCACCGTGGCATCGCAGTACAACACGCGCAAGAGCACCGAGCAGAACCAGATTGGACTCATCTACGAACAGACGCTGAGCCAGACCGACCAGCTCCGTGCGATGGCGTACTACGGGCAACGCAGCATCACCCAGTACCTGTCGATTCCTCCCGCCGTGCAAAAAAATCCTCTGCAGTCCGGCGGCGTCGTGTCGCCCGACACCAACTATGGCGGCGCCGACCTGCGCTGGACCCATAGTGGTCAGCTCGCCAGCGGCAACTACGAGGCCGTTCTAGGCGCCAGCGGCGATTACCAGATCCAGCGCCGCACCGGCTACGAGAACTTCATCGGCGACACGCTGGGCGTGCAGGGCGCACTGCGCCGCAACGAGCACGACAACGTCAACAACGTGGCCGAGTACGCGCAGTTCTACTGGCACTTCGTGCCACAGTGGGCCTTGCTGCTGGGGCTTCGCCACGATGAAGTGCGATTCTCCGAGCACGACTTCTACATCACCCCGACCAACCCCGATGACAGTGGCGACGTCAGCTATAGCGCCACCACGCCAGTGGTGGGTCTGCAGTTTCGCCCGGCCGACGACCTGCGCCTGTACGCCAGCTACGGCAAGGGCTTCGAGACGCCAAGCTACAACGAAATCGGTTACCGCAGCGATGGCCAGGCCGGCCTCGCCTTCAACCTGAAGCCCGCGCGCAGCCGCAATTACGAGCTGGGCACAAAATGGCAGGTCACGCACGGGATAGAGGTCGACGCTGCCGCCTTCCGCGCCGACACCCGCGACGAGCTGACCGTGGCCACCAACGTCAACGGTCGCGCCACCTACAGCAATGCCGGCAACACGCGCCGCCAAGGCATCGAGCTGTCCGCCACCGGCGAGCTGGCGCCCGACTGGCGCCTCAGTGCCGGCTACACTCATCTCAAGGCACGTTTCCAGGATGGCTTTCTCACCTGCACCGGATCGCCCTGCCCGGTGCCGACCATGCCGGTGGCGGCGAACTCGCGCATTCCCGGCGTGCCAGAGGACTACGGCTCACTGCGGCTTGAACACGGCAACGGTACCGGCTGGCGCGAAGGCCTCACGCTCACCGGCGTCGGCTCGGTCACCGTGAACGACTTGGACACCGATCGCGCGGCCGGCTATGCGCTGGTCGACGTGGATGCCGGCTACACCTTCGCACTGGGCGAAACCATCCGGCTCGACCTCAGCGCGCGCATCAGCAACCTGGCCGACCGCCGCTACATCGGCTCGGTGATCGTCAACGACGGCAACGGACGCTATTTCGAGCCCGGCCCCAACCGAGGCTTCATGCTGGGCGCGCGACTTACCTTCTGATGCCATGTCGCCCGCCCGAGAAGAACCCGCCATATCCGCATCCGCCCCGGAAGTCGCCAAGGTCACCGCCACTTCGCCGCCGAAGCGCTGATCGAGAGCAGCGATCGGCAGCACGGCATGAGTACGGTTGGGACTACCGTCCTCCTTCGCCTCTGCACTATCCGACGCTGGTGCCGGCGCCGGTGTTGTCGTTGAGGTTGCAGCAGGCGCGGATGCATGTGAAAAGGCGACCGCGGGTATTCCCAGGTAGCCGCCAAATGACAAGGTCGCCAAGGCGAGTGCGGCGTACAACGGCTTGCGCGTAAACACGTGTGGTAGGTAAGTCATTTTCGCCGCGCGCCCCGGCGCAGCCGGAGCCTGACAAATGGGTGAAGCCGGAGTCGCGAACGCGCGCGTTGTAGTTTTGGTGGCAGCCGTCCAGCGAGGCGGGGTGACCGTGCCTGCTGCCGAAAAGCAGGGGCTGCTGTCGTTGCGATCGCCGGTCGACGGATTGAACGCATCGACAGAAATTGCTGTTCCTCACCCCATGACTCGTACGGCGAACACGGTGGCAACCATCCCAACTGCTGGCAACAGCACCCACGAACATGGGCACGCATGCTGCGCCTGGGCTTGTCATCACGGGAATACGGACGGTTTCTGGTTTCATGCAGCGCTTCCCATCCCTTTCAACCGGTTTGGCGGGAAGCAGCGACATCCCGGGCGGCGCCTGACTCGCGCGTCCATAGCTCCTCCCCGCCTCACTCCAAGTCATTCAGATCCTTCGCAGTAACCTGAATCACTATTGACTTGGATCCATCTAAATCCCCTGTGAGCAGATTAAGACGCTTAAGAGCGAGGTGTCGCGCTGCGATGCAAAAACTCAGTTTGAGATCGATGACCTGCATAATCCACAGGCGTGTCGCGGCCATCGGCTTGGTCGCGAATGAAGCTTGCCGAGTCACACGCCGAACCCGAGTGCATCCGCGACAGCCATGGCGAACTGCCATACCTCTTCGGCCTGATCTATCGGGATGCGGGCGACGGTGGAAGCGCAGTGGCCGGTGCCTGATTTACCGGAGGCCTCGCACCAGCATCGGTTCCACCGTACGAACAAGCCACGACTTTCCAGGAACACCGGCCATGTCCAGACGCGGTGTTATGGATTACGAATCCCGGCACAGTGTGTACACCCCGCAGGTACATCGGGCAGTTACACGGCGTCCCGAAGCCGTTGTGCCAGAGATCCAACATGCGCATCACCGTGTTCGGCGAGCCGTGCCCAAGTGGATCCGCACGCGCTCCACCTCGGCCGTTTGCCGAGGCGACCAGCGCGTCGGCCGATCCTTTGGGCATTCAGGTGTCTCCTCAATCGGCGCCCTGCCCGCTTGTTTCACCACCGACGACAATGAATGAGTATTCGCGAAGTACGCTCGCACCCGACGCTGCTGAAAGCCGATGAGCGAGCGTCCATCAAGCACCGCCATACGCGATTATCTGAAGGTGTAGAGCCGGTTCCTGCAAGGCGGCCCTTTCAGATCAGGACACTTTCCGGCGTCGCTGGGCTGTCGCTGAGAGGCGTGGCGACGCTGTCTGGCAGGAGGTCGACGCCACGTCGCACACGCTCTCGTTTTGGCTGCAGCAATGATCGGTCAGGTAGCCGATCAGGTCGTTCATGGCTTCGATCACCGGCGCGTAGTAAATGAAACGGCCGCTTTGCTGACTGGTCACGAGACCGGCGTGCGACAGTTCTTTCAGATGAAACGAGAGCGTGGCATTGGCCAACCCCAACTTCTCTGCGATCGCGCTCGCGGCCAGACCGTCCGGGGCATGTTCGATCAACAGCCGATACACCGCCAAACGCGACTCTTGAGCGAGTGCAGAAAGGATCGTGAGGGCTTGTTTGGTCTGCATGATGCGGGTAGCCGTCTCAGAACGGTGGGGTGATCTTCGCAGGCAGTGTAATGCTTGCGCTCACCACCGGATCAATCGGCCGTGTCTTTCCCAATCGCATCGAGTCGACTCGACAGCGCGAGCCGATCCAGCGCAGCGACGTCCAAGTTGAGCAGCAAGCTGATCCGCTGCTGCAGAAGATTTCTCGCCAGCACGAAGGCTTTGTACACGGTTGCCTCATCGCCCTGTGCCTTGGCTGGATCGGCAATGCTCCAGTGCGCGGTGATCGGCGCTCCCGGCCATGCCGGACAGACCTCGCCGGCCAACTGGTCGCACACGGTAATCACGAAATCCATCGACGGAGCCTCCGGTGTCGTGAACTCCGTCCAGCTCTTGCTGCGCAATCCGCCAACCGGAAGATCGACGGCCTTCAGCACCTCCAGCGTCTGAGGATAGATGACGCCTTTGGGCTGGCTTCCGGCCCTGAAGCCATGAAAGCGATCGCGGCCAAAGTGATGGACGGTCGATTCGGCCAGAAGGCTGCGCGCCGAGTTGCATATGAACAACACGTTGTAATGACCTTGCACGACGATGCTCCGTTCAAGTCTGCGGCGATTCATACCAGCGCTTGCTGCTATTGACGATCCGAACCACCGACAACATCACCGGTACTTCGATCAACACGCCGACCACGGTGGCCAGCGCGGCGCCGGAGTGCACGCCGAACAGGCCCACCGCAGTAGCGACGGCCAACTCGAAGAAGTTGCTCGCGCCGATCAGGGCCGAGGGTCCCGCCACACAATGGGGCACACCGAACCGACGGTTGAGCACGTAGGCCAGGCCGGAGTTGAAATACACCTGGATCAGGATCGGCACGGCGAGCATGACGATCACCGTCGGTTGGGCAAGGATCTGCTTTCCCTGGAAACCGAACAGCAATACAAGGGTCGCCAGCAGCGCGAACAAGGAGGCAGGCCCCAGGCGCTGAAGCAGCTTCTGCAGTTGCGCCTCGCCGCCCTGTGAAAGCACCCAGCGCCGAAGCGCCACGCTGATGGCCACGGGCACCACGATGTAGAGCAGCACCGACAACAGCAGCGTGCTCCAGGGCACCGTGATCGAGGAAATGCCCAGCAGCAGCGCCACGATGGGCGCAAACGCGACGACCATGATGGTGTCGTTCAAGGCGACCTGGCTCAGCGTGAAATGTGGCTCGCCGTGGCAGAGGTTGCTCCAGACGAACACCATGGCCGTGCATGGCGCCGCGGCCAACAGGATCAGGCCGGCGATGTAGGAGTCGAGCTGATCTGCGGGAAGGTAACCGGCGAAGACGTGGCGGATGAAGATCCATCCCAGCAACGCCATCGAAAACGGCTTCACGGCCCAGTTGATGAAGAGTGTGACGCCGATGCCTTTCCATTGCCGGCGCACACCGCCGAGCGCACTGAAATCGATCTTCAGCAGCATCGGGATGATCATCAGCCAGATGAGGACAGCCACCGGCAGGTTGACCTGGGCAACCTGCATGGCTCCCAGGGCTTCAAAGGTGCCGGGCAAGCCTTGGCCCAGGACCGTGCCCGCCACGATGCACAGCAAGACCCACACCGTGAGGTAGCGCTCGAAGAAGCCAATGCGGTTGCCACTGACCGTGTCCGGACCGGCATCGACCACGTCTGCAGGCAACGGTTGGCTCATGCGTGTTCCTCTTCAGCGTCGGTGATGGTGCCGATATGATCAAGCGCCCGCTTCAACTCGTCCCGGCTCATCGTTTCCACCGGCAGGTTCACCAACGCGGTGACTCGATAAAGCACGAGTGTGTGAGCAAGCCGGAATGCCTCGATCGCGGCGCCGGCGCCATCGACGGCCGCCGGATCGGGCTGACCCCAATGCGCCTTCACGAAATCGCCGAACAGCACCGGGCACGTCTCGTTCGCGGCGTTGTCGCAGACGGTGATCACGATATCCAGCGGCGGCGCACCTTCCCCCGTAAAGCGATCCCACGACTTGCTGCTGAGGCCGTCGGTGGGAATGCCGACGGCCTTGAGTTCTTCGATCGCGTAGGGATTGACTCGGCCGGTCGGCTGGCTGCCGGCGCTGAACGCTTCGAAACGACCTTTACCCAGAAAGTTGAGGGTCGCTTCGGACAGGATGCTGCGGGCGGAATTGCCCGTGCAGATGAATAGAACGCGGCACGGATGCATGACGGTCTCGGATAGAATTCTATATTTCCATAATGATAGAATCGTCCGATCAAAGCAACAGGAACCGTGCCCATGACGACGCAGGATCTGCCCCACCTTGTTGCCGATGTGCTGGAAACGCCGAGCTTGGCCAAACTGGCGTTGCCGGCGGATTCCAGCCATCCGCCGCGCATCCTGATCCTGTATGGCTCGCTGCGATCCCAGTCGTTCAGCCGCAAGCTGGCGTCGGAGGCCGAGCGCATCCTGCGGCAGTTCGGTGCCGAGACGCGGTTGTTCGACCCACACGAGCTGCCGATCCTGGACAGCGTGCCGGCCTCCCACCCCAAGGTGCAGGAACTGCGTGCGCTATCTCTGTGGTCCGAAGGCCAGGTCTGGGTCAGTCCCGAGCGGCACGGTGCCGTGACTGGCGTGTTCAAGAATCAGATCGACTGGCTGCCACTGGAAGACGGCAGCGTGCGCCCGACGCAGGGACGTACCTTGGCAGTGATGCAGGTTAGTGGCGGATCGCAATCCTTCAATGTCGTGAACGCGCTGCGCGTACTCGGCCGCTGGATGCGCATGGTGGTGATCCCGAACCAGTCGTCTGTCGCCAAAGCCTGGCAGGAGTTCGATGATGCCGGCCGGATGAAGCCGTCGGCGTTCTACGACCGCGTCGTGGACGTCATGGAAGAGCTGCTCAAGTTCACGCTGATGGTGCGCGATCGCAGCGACTACCTGGTCGACCGCTACAGCGAGCGCAAGGCTGCGGCCGAGGCGCACGCCTTGTTGGCTGCCGCCGGCGTGACCGAAGTGGCTGCGCCGGCTCCGGCTCCGATGGAATCGGCCACTACCCGCTGCTGTGCCAGTGGAGCCTGCTGACGATGAGAACTGCGGCACCTCACACAATACGCTGGCGTTGATCCGCCATGCCGGCATTGAGCCTACCGTGATCGAGTATCTCAATACGCCGCCGAGCCGCGAACAACTGATCAAGCTTCTCGACGAAGCCATGCTCAAGCCGCGCGAGGTCTTGCGCGAAAAGGGAACGCCCTTCAGCACTCCATCGACTTGGCTATAACGCGGACTATGTCGTTAACGGCAGAGAAGCTGTGGCTGCCGTGGGACGAGAGTTTTACGATCTCGTCCTGATGGATGTGCAAATGTCGGACATGGACGGACTCGAAGCGACTCGAATCATCCTTGCCAGCTATCCTCCGGAGCGTCGACCGCGCATCGTGGCTTTCACTGCTGACGCCGTGGAGAAGGATCGCCGTGCTTGTCTGGCGGCAGGGGTTGACGACTATTTGAGCAAGCCGATATCCATGTCGAAGTTGGTTGAAGCGCTACAGCGCTCTTCGCCTCGGCTTGCGCAAGCAACGGACTAAGCAGTGTTGGCCGACCCGTCTCCGTCTGTGGCACAAAGTGTGTCTGGTGATGAAGAACTCCCTGCAGTCGATCTCGGTATGTGAGGGGCCTCTCCGCCGCTTCCGCCCGTACTACTGACGACTGGTTCCAACCGGTCGCGCGCGGTCCAACTGGCCGGCATCACCTTGCTGCGTCTCAGTGGGCGTTCTGCTCTCATCGGCGCCGTACAGGAAATGATCGAGGTTGGCTTCACACCTTTCGAAGTTGGCGATCTGGCCGGGTCGATCCGAGTTGCTCGGCACACCTGATCTGATGCAGCCAGTCATACCCATCGCTTGTTTCAAGGCTCGTGGCGTCGGCTGCATTCCGGGATTTCGAGATTCGGCGGGCACCATCGGTACCTTCGATCTCGACGCGCTTGCGTTGCAACAAGGAAGTGAGATGACTTTTCATCTTGCGGGACTCTGAGATAACAACGATGGCCGGCCAATCGACGTATCGTTAACGCCGACCGACCTTTGATGTGATGCACAGGATCGGGGCTCCGTTTGCGCGGATAAATGGCTTGGATGTGATCGGTCTGTTTCTGTGGACGAACGAGGAATCGATGCTGGCCGCGCGCCAGACTTTCCCGATCGACTGTTCACGCAGGGAAACTCACTGGACGCGCGAGGCGGCTTCCATCTGGGTCGAGCAGGCCCATGTTTGCGCCAACAAGTGCCTTGGTGCTGAGTCATGAACAGATCGCTGCTGCCCCTGTTGGCAATCGCATTGCTTGGTGTTGTCACTGTCACAACGCCTTTGAACACTCACGCGGCTGCATTTCGCGGCAACGACTACGTGCGAATCGGCGTACCGGATCTGCCGCAGGCAGTGAGCTTTTTCCGGAATGTCCTGGATTGTCAGTTGATCGGCCCGGCAACCGCCGGGTCGACAGCGAAGGGCATGAGCGATTCACGGCTTCTGACCTGCGACTCCGGCTCGATCGTAGAGCTGTTCGACAATCACGCAACCGCCATGCCCTCCCCGCTGCGGCATGCGGCCCCATCCGACGATGGCCCCGTTCAATTCATTTCGGGAAACGTCGGCAACGCAGACCAATGGCTGCGACGTTCGGGTGTGCGCGTTGTCGGCTCTCCGCGGAAGCTGCGATCAGGCCCGCTCGCCGGCAAGACGGTGGTGAATTTCGTATCGCCATGGGGACAGCAACTGCAGTTGGTGGGCTGGGAAACGAATGTAGCCACAGCCGGACGCTGACCCCGCTGACACTCAGCGACGTGCGCGAAAAAAATCACGCAGCAGGCGCGCGGATGCCTCGGCGAGCAGCCCGCCAGCCACCTCGATGCGGTGGTTGTGGCGCGCGTCGACGAGGGTGTCGAACACGCTGCCGGCAGCCCCCGTCTTGGGGTCCGAAGCGGCATAGACCAGTCGGCCGATACGGGCATGAATCATTGCCATCGCGCACATCGAGCACGGTTCCAGAGTCACGTAGAGCGTGGCGCCCGACAGCCGATGGTTGGCCAGCTTTTCGCCGGCCGCACGCAGCGCCATGATTTCGGCGTGGGCGGTCGGGTCGTGCAAGATGATGTTGCGGTTCCAGCCCAGCCCCACGATCTCGCCGTTCTGCACCAGCACTGCCCCCACCGGCACTTCGTCTTCGGCATCACGGGCATGCACGGCGAGCTGCAACGCACGCTGCATGTATTGCACATCCTCGGTCGAGAATGCTCCGGATGGGTTGGAAATCTCGTCAGTCATTTCGGTGCATTGCGCTATGACGGGCGCCCTACTCCCACTCGATCGTGGCAGGTGGCTTGCCGCTGATGTCGTAGACGACCCGCGAGACGCCACGCAACTCGTTGATGATCCGGTTGGAAACCCTGCCGAGGAACTCGTACGGCAGATGCGCCCAGTGCGCGGTCATGAAGTCGATCGTCTCCACCGCACGCAGCGCGATCACCCATTCGTAGGCGCGTGCGTCGCCAACCACGCCGACAGACTTCACCGGCAGAAACACCGCAAACGCCTGGCTGGTCTGGTCGTACAGATCCGCCTTGCGCAGTTCGTCGATGAAGATGGCATCGGCCTGCGCCAGCAGCTCGGCATATTCGCGCTTCACTTCGCCGAGTATGCGCACGCCAAGACCTGGGCCGGGAAACGGGTGGCGATAGACCATCACACGCGGCAGGCCCAGTTCCACGCCGATGCGGCGCACCTCGTCCTTGAACAACTCGCGCAGCGGTTCGACCAGCTTGAGCTTCATGTGCGCCGGCAGACCGCCAACGTTGTGGTGGCTCTTGATGACGTGGGCCTTGCCGGTCTTGCTGCCGGCGGATTCGATCACGTCCGGGTAGATGGTGCCCTGTGCCAGCCACTTCACGTTGCCGCCGGCGGCGATCAGCTTTTCCGACTCCTCGTCGAAAATCTCCACGAACAGCGCGCCGATGATCTTGCGCTTGGCTTCCGGATCGGCCACGCCGGCCAGCGCATCGAAATAGCGATCGGCCGCGTTGACGCGGATCACCTTGACGCCCATGTGTTCGGCCATGGTGGCCATCACCTGGTCGCCCTCCTGCCAGCGCAGCAGGCCGGTGTCGACGAACACGCAGGTCAGCCGATCACCGATCGCCTTATGCAACAGCGCCGCGACCACGGAGGAATCCACGCCGCCGGACAAACCAAGCAGCACGTGATCATCACCGACCTGTTTGCGCACGCGGGCGATCTGGTCGTCGATGATGTTGGCCGGTGTCCACAACGTGGCACACCCACAGACGTCGGTGATGAAACGCTTGAGCAGCGCCCCGCCCTGCTTCGTATGCGTCACTTCCGGATGGAACTGCACGCCATACCAGCGCCTGGCCTCGTTCTCCATCACCGCGACCGGGATGCGATCGGTGGTACCGGTGACGACGAAACCCGGCGGTGCCTTGCTGACGTGATCACCGTGACTCATCCAGACGTCCAGCTTGTGGCCATCCAGCTGATCACTGAGCCCCTCAAACAGACGGCTGGGCGCGACGATATCCACTTCGGCGTGCCCAAACTCGCGCGCGTCGGCCGCTTCGGTTGCGCCGCCCAGTTGGACGGCCAGTGTCTGCATGCCGTAGCAGATGCCGAGGATCGGCACACCGGCGTCGAACACCTGCTGCGGCGCTTTCGGAGCATCCTCCAGCGTGGTCGATTCGGGACCACCGGACAGGATGATGCCCCTGGCGCCGAATGCGGCGATCTCGGCCGGCTCATGATCCCAGGCCCAGATCTCGCAATACGTGCCGAGCTCGCGGATGCGCCGCGCGATCAACTGCGTGTACTGCGCGCCGAAATCGAGGATCAGGATCTTGTCGCTGTGGATATTGGTCATTGCATCGCCGGGAAGCGGAAATGGAAAGTCGGGAATGGAAAAGGCGGTTCGCTATGCATTCGGCGCATGAGGGAATAGCCGGGAACGAAGGGGTCGTTTTCAACGACGCCCCATCTCCGACTCCCTATCCCCGGCTCATCAGGAATTCAGCCGATAGTTCGGCGCTTCCTTGGTGATCTGGATGTCGTGCGGATGCGCCTCGGTGACACCTGCGGAGGTCACCTTGACGAACTGTGCGTTATGACGCACGTCATCGATGGTGGCTGCGCCGAGGTAACCCATCGACGCGCGCAATCCACCGATCAGCTGATGGATGATGTTGCGCAGCGGGCCGCGGTACGGCACGCGCCCCTCGATGCCTTCGGGCACCAGCTTGTCGGCGTCGGCCTCGTCCTGGAAGTAGCGATCCTTCGAGCCCAGCTGCATCGCGCCGATCGAACCCATGCCGCGATAGCTCTTGTAGGAACGCCCCTGGAACAATTCCACTTCACCAGGCGATTCCTCGGTGCCGGCGAACATCGAACCGAGCATCACTGTGGATGCGCCGGCCGCAAGCGCCTTGGGGATATCGCCGGAATAGCGGATACCGCCATCGGCGATCAGCGGGATCTCGTCCTTCAGCGCGGTGGCGACCAGGTCGATCGCGGTGATCTGCGGCACGCCGACGCCAGCGACCACGCGGGTGGTGCAGATCGAACCAGGACCCACACCGACCTTGACCGCATCCACGCCCACGTCAAGCAGTGCGCGCGCAGCCTCACCGGTAACGATGTTGCCGGCGATCAGCTGCACCTGCGGATAGTGTTTCTTGACCCAGCCGGCACGTTCGATCACACCTTGCGAATGGCCATGCGCGGTATCCACCACCAATACGTCGACGCCGGCATCGACCAGCGCGGCGATCCGCTGCTCGGTATCACCACCCACGCCTACGGCGGCACCGACCAGCAGAGCCTCGTGACGATCCTTCGCGGCATGCGGATTGTCGCGCGCTTTCTGGATGTCCTTGACGGTGATGAGTCCGCGCAACTGGAAATCATCATTGACCACCAGCACCTTCTCGATACGATGCTTGTGCAACAGCAGCAGCACATCGTCCTGGCTGGCCCCTTCGCGCACCGTTACGAGCTTGTCTTGCCGCGTCATGATGTTGCGCACCGGATCGTCGTGCTTGCGTTCGAAGCGCAGGTCGCGGCTGGTGACGATACCGACCAGCTTGGCACCCTCCACCACCGGCACGCCGGAGATGTTGTGCGCATGGGTCAGCCGCAGCACTTCGCGGATCGAGGTATCGGGCCCCACGGTGATCGGACTGCGGATCACACCGGCCTCGAACTTCTTCACCAGGCGCACTTCGGCGGCCTGTTGTTCGGCGGTCATGTTCTTGTGGATGATGCCGATGCCGCCGTTCTGCGCCATGGTGATGGCGAGCCGGGCTTCGGTGACGGTATCCATGGCGGCGGACACGATAGGAATGTTCAGGCGCAGGTCGCGGGTGAATCGCGTTGACGTATTCACATCGCGCGGCAACACGATGGAATGGCCCGGAACAAGGTAGACGTCGTCGTAGGTCAGGGCCTCGGCGAGGATGCGCATGCGAAAAGTCCCGCTGCAAAGAGGGAATTATACGCGCCCCGCCGTGAGGCTCGCCAGCCGTGCGGCTGAATGCAGCGCCGAATCAGCTGGTCCGTTTGGGCACCGCATACGCCTCGGCGGCTTCGAGGGTGTTTTCCATCAGCGTAGCCACCGTCATCGGACCGACCCCGCCGGGTACCGGGGTGATCCAGCTGGCGCGCTCCGCCGCCGCATCGAATTCCACATCGCCGACCAGTCGGCCATCGTCGAGCCGGTTGATGCCGACGTCGATCACCACGGCGCCGGGTTTGATCCATTCGCCCTTGACCAGGCCCGGCTTGCCAACCGCCACAATCACGATATCGGCCTGGCGTACGAAACCCGCCAGGTCCCGGGTGAAACGATGACAGGACGTGGTGGTGCAGCCGGCAATCATCAGTTCCAGCGCCAGTGGCCGGCCTACATGATTGGACACGCCCACCACCACCGCATGCTGGCCGCGCACCGGGCGATCGGTGTGGCCGAGCAGGGTCATCACGCCCCTGGGCGTGCAAGGACGCAGGCCGAACCGGCGCAATGCGAGGCGACCCACGTTCACCGCCTGGAAACCGTCCACGTCCTTGTCCGGATCGATGCGATCGACCAGCGCATCCTCGTCGATATGTTCAGGCAGCGGCGATTGCACCAGGATGCCATGCACGTCGGGGTCGGCGTTCAGTCGGTCGATCAGCGCAAACAGCTCGTCCTGCGTGGTAGTGGACGGCAGATCGTAGTCGAACGAACGAAAACCGACCTGATGACAAGCCTTGCGCTTGTTGCGCACATACACCGACGAAGCCGCGTCGCTGCCCACCAGCACCACCGCCAGCCCGGGTGCGGCTAAACCTTGCGCCACCCGTGCGGCGACGCGCAAGCTCACACGGCCCAGCAGTTCCTGCGCGATACGTTTGCCGTCGAGAATGCGTGCACTCATCTTGATGCCTGGCTGTAAAGCCGATCATTATCCGGGCTCGACCTTACCCGCACAAACGGCTTGCCGCAGTGCACGGGAGGCCCCATGGGTTGACCCGCAGCCGGACAAGCTCCCGGACAGACATCCCAGGCGGCGATGCGCCGCGCGGACGAATCAGCGCGTGCGCTTGATCAGATCACTGACCCGGCGCCGGGCTTTTTGCTCCTGCTCCTTGGTCAGCACCTTCTTGCGCCCCGCGTACGGGTTTTCGCCTTCGCGGAAGGCAATCCGGATCGGAGTACCCTCCAGCTTGTAGCGCTTGCGGAAGAAGTTTTCCAGATAGCGTTGATACGCCGGCGCGATGTGCTTGGTTCGTGTGCCGTGGATCACGATGGTCGGCGGATTGTTGCCGCCCGGATGCGCAAAACGCAGCTTCGGCGAGTGGCCATGAACCAGCGGCGGCTGGTAGCCCTCGTAGGCTTTCTCCAGCGTCTTGGTAAGATCGGACGACACCAGCACCTTGGTCGCCGACGCGTGCGCCCGCACCACCGCACGCATCAGTTCGCGCAGACCCGAACCGTGCAACGCCGAGATATGCACCTGCTTGGCCCAGTCGACGAACACCAGCCGGCGGTCCAGCGCACGCATGCATTCGTCACGCTGGTACTGATCCAGGCCGTCCCACTTGTTGATGGCGATCACTAGCGCCCTGCCCTCGTCCATCGCATAGCCGATCAGGGTGAGGTCCTGGTCGGCCAGGTTTTCGCGGGCATCGATCATCACCACCACGACCTGGGCGGCGGCAATCGACTGGAGTGTCTTGATGACGCTGAATTTCTCGACAGCTTCCTCGACCCGCGCCTTGCGGCGGATGCCGGCGGTGTCGATCAACGTATAGCGTTTGCCATCGCGTTCCAGCGGGACGCGGATCGGATCACGGGTGGTGCCAGCGACATCGGAGACGATCAGCCGGTCCTCGCCCAGCAGACGATTGATCAAAGTCGACTTGCCGGCGTTGGGACGGCCGACGATGGCGACCCGAATGCTGCCGCCCTCGCCTTCCGCCTCGGTCGTACTTTCCTCGTCGACCGGCAGCAATGGCAGGATCAGCTCGATCAGGTCGCCAGTGCCGCGATTGTGCGCGGCAGACAACGGCAGGATCTTGCCGACGCCGAAGGCGGAAAATTCCGCCAGCACGGCTTCCTCTTCCAGCCCGTCGGTCTTGTTGACCGCGGCGATGATGGTCTTGCCGCTGCGACGCAGCTCGCCCAGGATCACGTAATCCTGCGGCAACAGACCTTCGCGCGCATCGACCACGAACACCAATACGTTCGCTTCCTCGATCGCCAGGCGCACCTGTTTCGCGGTCAGCACATCCATGGCTTCCTCGACACCGGACAAACCGCCGGTATCGACCACCACAAAGGGCCGCTCGCCTGAACGGCAGACACCGTAGTGGCGATCGCGGGTAACGCCCGGCATATCGGCCACCAGGGCATCACGGCTGCGCGTCAGTACATTGAAAAGGGTCGATTTACCGACATTCGGACGACCAACCAGCGCGACGACGGGCAGCATGATGTGTACTTCGTTCCAGCAATCAGTGCGCAGACAGACGGTAGGCGCCGATACGGCCCTCCACGTCCTCGACGTAGACGGTGTCACCCACCACCAGCGGCTGGGCGCGAATCGCCTTCTTCGACAACCTTTCGCGTGCAGCCAGCGCACCGTCGCCAGTCTGCAGCCAGTGCACGTAGCCTTCCAGATCGCCGACCACGACGTAATCGCCCTGTACGGCCGGGCCCGTGAGCCAGCGGTATTTCAGAGCATCGTTCTTCCACATGTCGGCGCCACCGTTCTTGTCGAACGCCCACACCTGCGACTGGTCGTTGACGCCGAAAATTGCGTTGCCGCCGACTGCCAGCGAACCAAAACTGGAGAAGGGATGCGACCACAGCGGCCGACCGCTGGGGCCATCCACCGCCACCAGATTGCCGTGATAGGCCGCACCGTAAAGCGTGGCGCCATCAAGCAGGATCGCACCGTCGACATCACTCAGACGGTCGATCTCCGTGCGGCCCTCGCCGCTGGACAGTTTCTGCTCCCACAGCTTCGAGCCATTGTCCAGACGCAGCGCGATGAGCTTGCCGTCGTCGCTACCGAAAAACAGTACGCCGTTGGCTACCAGCAGCGGGCCGTTGCCGCGAAGACTCAGCAAGGGAACACTACCCTGGTCGTATACCCAGCGACGCTGCCCGGTCGTGCCGTCCAACGCATAAACCCGACCGTCACCGGTACGAACCACCACCAGATCACCGACAATCACCGGTGACGTCAGCACTTCGGCATTCAATTCGGCTTCCCAGCGCGGGCTGCCGTCTTTTGCATTCACGCCATAGACATGACCATCCAGCGTGCCCACGGCGAGCAGGTCACCGGTAACCGCCGGACCGCCGGCATACAAAGCGTCCTTGCGTTTCTTGTCGCCCCAGCCGAACCACCCGTGGGTGCGCGAGCTTTTCGACCACAGGGTCTTGCCGCTGGTGGCATCAATCGCGACCAGCTTGCCGTCCGTGCTGTCGGCGTAGAGCACGCCATTGACCACAGCCGGTCGCAGGCGCGCGCCGCTGACGCCGGCACCATCACCGACGCTGGTGCGCCACAGGCGGTTTACCTGCAAGGTGGGTTTGAAATCCTTGGCCAGCGGAGTCGGCGGCTGGACGTTTTCCTTCTTGAACGAATGGCAGCCGGCGAGGGCAACCAATGAAGCCAGCGTGATCAGTAGAAATCTTTTCATGCACCCTGCTTCCCGGCCACAGCCAAATCATCGAGTTTCATCTGCAACGCACCGCGTTGCGGTGCTTCCCCGCTCAACGCCGACAAGGCTGTCTGATAAGCCTTGCGTGCTTCGTCGGAACGTCCAAGCTTGACCAGCACATCGCCGCGGAGTTCCTGGACCAGGCCGTGATAGGCGTTGGAGGGGATGCTGTCCAGCGTGGTCAGCGCGGCTTTGCCGTTGTCGCGAGCCATTTCCACTTGCGCGATGCGCAACAACGTCAATGACTTCAGCGCCGGATCAGCGGCGTGGCTCTCGGCCCACTCCAGCGATGCCTCCGCCTTGTCGAGTTGCTTGGCCTCCACCTGTAGCCTGGCCCGATTGCTGACAGCGAATACGGCGTACGGCGACTTGGCGTAATCCCTCATCAGCTGATCGGTCAGTTGCGTGGCGGTATCCGGCTTGCCGGACGCCTGCGCGATCTGCACCTGCTGATAGAGCTGCGAGGCTTCGCCTTCGTGGCGTGCCTGGTGGTTACGCCATTGCTGCCAGCCGAAAATGCCGACCAGTCCGATCGCGATACCGACGATGATCGACACGCCATTCTCGCGCAGCCATTTCTGAACCAGCTCGCTTTGTTCGTACTTGTCGTATTCTTCAAATGCCATGCAATCACCATTCAAAAGGCTGCGCACCCGCAAGCGCGTGCATTGGCCTGCGCGGTAAACAAGGGGAAACACTGATTATGTCCGGCGCCGATTGCATCCGGCCGCTCGCGTTCACCCGTTGCCGGGCGAACAATGGGCAAGCATAACCGAAATGGGCTGCCCGGAGCGTCCGGGACGGTGATCAAAGGCTCGCTGCGGAGGCCTTGCCATCCTGCATTTGCACGCGGAAACGCGCCACATTGGCATGACGAAAATCATCCAGCCCCACCGACTGGCCGTCGATGCTGATTTGCGCACCACTGGCGTTGCCGATGCGCACATCCAGCGGTTGATCGCTGCGATAGGTCTTGCTGCTGCCGGCGGGTAGCAAGCCGTATTCCAGCCGCGCGCCGCCCGCCCCGATCACTTCGACCCAACTGGCTGCGCTGAGGCTGAGCGTGAGGCTGTGGTCGCCTGTGCCGGCATCGACGGCAGCAGGCTTGGCGGGCGACAGGCTGCCGCTCTCCAGGTTCGGGAACGGCGCCATCGACGCCATCAGCGGTTGGTCCTGATCCTGGGCCCGCGGTAGCATCACCTTCGGCGGCACTACCGGGGCAAGTTGAGTGTTCGAGCCTTTGTCGAGCGCAACCTTGGTTGCCGGTGCATCCATCTGCGCCACCGGTGCCGCATCCAATGGCGCGAGATGAGTAAGGTCGCGATCCAATGTGCCGCGCACGCCAAGCCAGATCATCGGCACCACAATCACCGCAGTCAGCACCACATAAGTCGCCGCCGTGGCGTAGCGGTCCAGCAGAAAACGCGAATGCGAGATACCACCCGTGGCCACCAAAGGCGGCTCGATCTGCCGGATGCGATCCACCTCGACCTGGATCGATGCCTCGTTGATGCCGAGGTGGCGCCCGTATTTGCCGATATAACTGCCCAGATAAATCTTCGAATCGATGTCGTCGTACTGGTCGCGCTCCAGCTGACGCAACACGCGAGCGGGCAGTTTCAGCGTATGCGCGCAGGTTTCCAGATCCACTCCGCGGGCTTCACGCGCCGCATGCAGACGACTGCCGAAACTGCCGCCGTGGGGCTCTGTCGAGGACATATCCATATGGGCCAAATGGATGCCGAACAAATCGGACTTGCTCGACTCCTGTTCGTTCGGATTGGACTGCATGGATGTCATGGGCGGGCGGCAGTTTCAAGAGTGTGCGCCTGCTCAGAGTCCGGGAACTGGCTGAGCAATCGCTTGCTGTAGACAAGGGCACCTTCCGGGTTGCCCAGACGAGATTCGATATCGTGACCCAGCTTGAGTGAGGCGGCCGTAGGCTGACCCAACGCATCAAATCGTTGGATGAACGCTCTGGCGCGAAACATATCCTTATTCAGATAGAGCGTGTTGGCAAGCTGAAAGAGTGCCTCTGCGTTGTTGGGATTTCGCGCGATAGCGTCACGAAAACTCGCTTCAGCCCCTTTCGCGTCGTTGGCCTTGAGCTGGCATACACCCTCATTCGTCAGCGCCACGTCGGGCGTCTGGTAGAACGGGTCGGCTACCGCTTTCTGAAAATAGCCGTTCGCCTCGGCGATCCTGCCGGCGTGGCACAGGAAAACGCCCAGGTTGTTGTTCGGCGCACCCTTGCCCGGTTCCAGAGCCACCGCTTTGCGGTAATGCTCCTCGGCTTCGGGCAGCTTGTGGATGCGCTCGTACAGAACCGCGATCACGGTATGCGCTGGCGCGTAATTGGGATCGAACTGCAGCGCCTTGGTCAGCTTGTCCAGCGCCGTCTCAAGATCACCGGCGGCCAAGTAACGCTGGCCCAGCTCCGTGTGGATGCGCGCGGCATCCACCGCCTGATCGGCTTTGCTGCTCTGCGGCATGCTCTTGCCGAGGCTGCTGCTGTCGGTATGGGTGGTGACACACCCTGCCAATGGCAACAACAGACTGAAGATCAGTACCCGGTCAACTCGCATGCAATGCCCCCTCATCCTGCCGCTTGCGAAGATCAGCGCTACGCCGGGTGCGATCGGTCACCTGCCCGGCCAATTGACCGCAGGCGGCATCGATGTCGTCGCCACGGGTGCGCCGCAACATGGTCAACACACCGGCATTGAGCAGCTGCGTCTGGAAGTCGTGAATGTCGTTCGCTTCCGAGCGCTCGTACCGGGTACCGGGAAATGGATTGAACGGAATCAGGTTGACCTTGCAGGTCGGCAGCTTGCGCATCAGTTTTATCAACTGGCGGGCGTGCTCAGGCTGGTCATTGACGCCCTTCATCAAGGTGTATTCGAAGGTGATCGAGGTACGCGGCTTGCGCGCGACCCAGCGCTGGCAGGCAGCCAGCAGCTCGGCGATCGGATAACGCTTGTTGATCGGCACCAGTTCGGTGCGCAGATCATCGTTCGCTGCATGCAGGGAGACCGCCAGCGACACGTCGATCGCGTCCGACAGCTGGTCGATCAACGGCACCATACCGGCGGTGGACAGCGTGACGCGCTTGGCGGCCAGGCCGAAGCCCAGGTCGTCGCGCATCAGGCGCATCGCCCGCACCACGTTGTCGAAATTGGCCAGCGGCTCGCCCATGCCCATCATCACCACGTTGGTGATGCGACGGTTCTGGTGGGTGATGTTGCCCAGGTACTTCGCCGCCACCCACACCTGGCCGATGATCTCGGCGGTGGACAGGTTGCGGTTGAAGCCCTGCGCGCCAGTGGAACAGAAGCTGCAGTTGAGTGCGCAGCCGATCTGCGAAGACACACACAGCGTGCCGCGGGTCGGCTCGGGGATGTACACCGTCTCGATCGCGTTGCCGCTGTCCATGCCCAGCAGCCACTTGTGGGTGCCGTCGGTGGCCGCCTTGTCCAGCAAGGTCTTCGGCGCGCCGATGTAGCAGACCTCGGTGAGCTTGGCGCGCAACGCCTTGCCCACGTCGGTCATGTTTTCGAAGCTGTCTTCCAGGTCGTGGTAGATCCACTTCATCACCTGCTCGGCACGATACGGCTTCTCGCCGATCTGCGTGAAAAAATCACGCAGGCCCTGACGATCGAAATCGAGCAAGTTGACCTTGGCGGGTGGATTCACAACAACCTGGTTCACAACTCAAGCCTCACAACTGTGTTTCTCAGCGCGAAAGGACATCCGTCGCGGCGAAGAAGTAAGCGATCTCCACCTTGGCGGTATCCACCGCATCGGAACCATGCACGGCATTGGCGTCGATGGAGTCGGCGAAGTCGGCGCGGATCGTGCCCGGCGCGGCTTCCTTCGGGTTGGTGGCACCCATCAGGTCGCGATGGGCCAGCACGGCATTCTCGCCTTCCAGCGCGGTGATCACTACCGGACCGGAGATCATGAACTCGACCAGTGCATTGAAGAACGGACGCTCGCGGTGCACCGCGTAGAAGCCTTCGGCTTCCTTGCGCGACAGCTGTTTCATCTTCGCAGCAACGATCTTGAGGCCGGCCTTTTCAAAGCGGGCGTAAATTTCGCCGACGACGTTCTTGGCAACGGCATCGGGTTTGATGATGGAAAGGGTGCGCTCCAGCGCCATACGGGTTTGCTCCGGAAAAACGGATTGAGGAAAAGGGTGGTGGCCAGCCTGGGCCGGTAGATGAGCTAAACCTGACAAGGATTGAGGCCTTAGCTCACGAAAGTTTGACAGATTCTAACTCATACGCAAATAACCTGCGGTTTGCAACCGCCCGTGGTTTGACGGCTGCGAAGCCCTCCGCGTATCCTCAAACGATCGTTTGAACCGGCGATCCGGCCGATGGATGCTCCCAAGTGAACAGCTCTGGCTCAACCAAGGAACGCATACTAGGTGCCGCCGAGGTGCTGTTTGCCCAGCGCGGTTTCGATGGCGCCTCGTTACGCCAGCTGACGACCGCTGCCGGGGTCAATCTTGCCGCGGTCAATTACCACTTCGGATCCAAAGACAAGCTCGTCGAGCAGGTGTTTCGCCGCCGCCTTGACGCGCTGAATGCCAGCCGGCTGACCGCCCTGGCCAAAGTTGCCGGTGCTCCCGACACCACCCTCGAGGACGTGCTGGGTGCCTATATCCGCCCGGCCCTGGACCTCTCACACGATGGCAGTGGCTCGTTGTTCATGCGCGTACTGGCGCGCGCATTCGCCGAGCACGACGACAACCTGCGCCAGTTTTTGTCGGCCAACTATGGCCATGTGATGCGCCAGTTCACTGCGGAATTCGCCCGCCTGCTGCCGCAACTGAGCAAGCCCGAGCTGTATTGGCGCATCGATCTGGTCACCGGCGCTCTCACTCACGCCATGTCCGGCTTCGGCATGATCCAGCGCAAAAGTGACGTCAGCGAGCACGCGCATCGCGAGCAGACCGCGCAGCACCTGATCCGTTTCGCCGCGGCCGGCCTGAGCCACCCCTGATTCCCCTGCCTCAACCGTCCATTCCTGTTTGTACCTCCGGAGAAGCCAATGACCGCTGCACCGTCAACCAACCCTGCACTGCGCATCCGCAAGGCCGCCGTGCTGGGCGCGGGCGTCATGGGCGCGCAGATTGCCGCGCACCTGACCAACGCGGGCGTCGAAACCGTACTGTTCGACCTGCCCGCCAAAGAAGGCCCAAAGAGCGGCATCGCGCTGAAGGCCATCGCCAATCTCGCCAAGCTCTCGCCTGCCCCGCTGGCCGACAAGAACCTCGCCGTGGCTATTGTTCCCGCCAATTACGACGATGACCTCGATCATCTGAAAGACGTCGACCTGGTGATCGAGGCGATCGCCGAGCGGATGGACTGGAAGCTGGACCTGTACAAGAAGATCGCCCCGTACATCTCCACCACCGCCGTGCTGGCCAGCAACACCTCCGGCCTGTCGATCAACGGCTTGGCCGAGGCGCTGCCGGAAGAGCTGCGCCACCGCTTCACCGGCGTGCACTTCTTCAATCCGCCGCGCTACATGCACCTGGTCGAGCTGATCCCGACCAAGCTCACCGACCCGACCGTGATCGAAGGCCTCGAAGCTTTCCTCGTCACCACCGTCGGCAAGGGCGTGGTGATTGCCAAGGACACACCGAACTTCATCGGCAACCGCATCGGCGTGTTCTCTATGCTGTCGGCGATGTACCACACCGAGCAGTTCAAGCTCGGCTTCGACACGGTCGACGCGCTGACCGGCCCGGCACTGGGCCGTCCGAAGAGCGCCACCTACCGCACCGCCGACGTGGTCGGTCTGGACACCATGGCGCACGTCATCAAGACCATGGCCGACACCCTGCCGGACGATCCGTGGCACCAGTACTTCAAGGCGCCAGTGTGGCTGCAGGGGTTGATTGATAACGGCGCTCTTGGGCAGAAGACCGGTGCCGGCTTCTACAAGAAGGCTGGCAAGGACATCGTGGTGCTCGATCCGGCGGCAAAGGACTATCGCGCCTCCGAGCAGAAGCCGTCCGATGAAGTCGCCGCGATCCTGGCGATCAAGGACCCGGCCGAGAAGTTCGGCAAGCTGCGCGCGTCCGGTGATCCGCAGGCGCAGTTCCTGTGGGCCACCTTCCGCGACCTGTTCCACTACACGGCCTATCATCTGGCCGACATCGCCGACACCGCGCGCGACGTCGATTTCGCGATCCGCTGGGGCTACGGCTGGAAGCTCGGCCCTTTCGAGACCTGGCAGGCTGCTGGCTGGCAGCAGGTCGCCAACTGGATCAACGAAGACATCAAGGCCGGCAAGGCGATGAGTGATGCGCCGCTGCCCGCATGGGTCACCGATGGCCGTAAAGGCGTCCATGGCAAGGACGGCTCGTACTCGGCCAGCGCCAACGCCGACAAGCCGCGTTCACAGCATCCCGTATACAAGCGTCAGCTGTTCCCCGATCCGATCCTCGGCGAGAAATTCGACCAGGGCAGCACCGTGTGGGAGAACGGCGGCGTGCGCCTGTGGACACTGGGCGACGATGGCATCGGCATCCTCTCGTTCAAGACCAAGATGAACACGGTCAACGACTTCGTGCTCGACGGCGTGCAGCACGCGATCAGGCTGGCCGAGGAGAAGCTCAAGGCCGTGGTGATCTGGCAGACCGGCGAGCCGTTCTCCGCCGGCGCGGATCTCAAGGGCGCGCTGGGCCTGCTCAAGGAAGGCAAGATCGCCGATTTCGAGAAGATGGTCGAGAACTTCCAGCGCACCAGCATGGCCATCAAGCACGCGCTAGTGCCGGTGGTGTCCGCCGTGCGCGGCATGGCGTTCGGTGGCGGCTGCGAATTCCAGATGCATTCGGCGCGCACCGTGGCGGCACTGGAAAGCTATATCGGCCTGGTCGAGGCCGGCGTCGGCCTGCTGCCGGCCGGTGGCGGCCTGCACGAGCTGGCCGTGCGCGCCGCCAAGGCGAATCCGGGCGACCCGTTCGAGGAACTGAAGAAGGTGTTCGAGACCGTGGCGATGGCCAAGGTCTCCACCAGCGCGTTCGAAGCGAAGCAGCTCGGCCTGCTGCGCGACAGCGACGTCGTCGTGTTCAATGCCCATGAACTGCTCTACGTCGCCAAACAAGTGGCCAACTCGCTGGCGGAGAGCGGCTACCGTCCACCGCTGCCGGCCCGCGCGATCCCGGTCGCCGGCGACGTCGGCACCGCCACGTTCAGGGCCTCGCTGGCCAATCTGCAAGCCGGCTATTTCGCCTCCGAGCACGACGTGGACATCGCCGCCCGCATTGCCGACACCCTGTGCGGCGGCGTGATCGAGCGTGGCTCGACCGTCGACGAGGAATGGCTGCTGGCGCTGGAGCGCAAGCATTTTGTGGAACTGGCCCAGACCGAGAAGACCCAGGCCCGCATCGCCCACACCATGACCACCGGCAAACCGCTGAGGAACTGACGGAAACGGACGGCTAGACATCCATCCCGAACCACTCCGTCAATCCCAAGGATCAAAATCCCATGACCAAGCAAGTGCAAGACGCCTACATCGTCGCCGCCACCCGCACCCCGGTCGGCAAGGCGCCGCGCGGTGTGTTCCGCAACACCCGTCCCGACGACATGCTCGCCCACGTGATCCGCGCGGTAATCGCGCAGGCACCGGGCATCGATCCGGCGCGCATCGGCGACGCCATCATCGG
>DHXA01000177.1 GCA_002413455.1 Rhodanobacter sp. UBA5168
CTGGCGCTGGCCGCGTCGGTGCGCCATGCCGGCATCGTGCGCAGCGACGCGGCGCAGCGATTGTCGCTATTGCTCTCGTTGCTGGCCGCGTTCGCGCTGTTCGGCGAGCAGCTCACCGCATTCAAGGCGCTCGGCATCGCGCTCGGTCTGCTCGCGTTGCTGTGCATGATCTGGCGGAATGGACATGGCGCCACAAATGGTGGTGCCGCCGGCTGGCTGTATCCGCTGCTGGTGTTCGGCGGCTTCGGCATGATCGACATCCTGTTCAAGCGCGTGGCGCTGGCCGGCGTGCCGCTGGGCGCGTCGCTGCAGGCGATGTTCGCGCTGGCGTTGCTGGTGGCGTTCGCGTTGCGGCTGTGGCGGCGCGCGCAGGGCCAAACCCGTTTCACCACGCGCAGCGCGCTGGCCGGCGTGCTGCTGGGGCTGGCCAACTTCGGCAACATCCTGTTCTACCTGCGTGGCCATCGCGCGCTGCCGCAGCATCCCGCGCTGGTGTTCGCCAGCATGAATATCGGCGTGGTGGCGCTGGGCGCGCTGGTCGGCCTGCTGCTGTTCCGTGAGCGGTTGAGCCGACTCAATCTTGGCGGCGTGCTGCTGGCATTGCTGGCGATCGGGGTGATTGCGTGGGGATGACGGCGGCAGCCCGATGCGGGCAGGTCAATAGCACTCTCGTTTATTTCACATGCTCAGACTGTGCCGTTGAGGCCAGGCGCGCACCTGAATGCGGTGGAGCAATCATCAAGTCAATTCGGGCATCCGGCGGAGCGTTTCCTTAACTTCAAAGAGAAGCTGGCGGTCGCCAAGTGCTCGCGACCTTCGTCGTCATCGGGGCAGCTTCGGTTATCACTCTTGGTAGTCAGTCAAACATCAACCCGGACTCGCACCTGAAAACCGCCGCGGCGATCAGCGCTTGGGCGGCGCGGTATGCCGCGGGGCGGTCGAGCCGCGCACCACCAGTTCCGGGCTGAAGCCTTCGTTGATGCTGCTCACCGGCTCGCCATTGGCTTCGCGCTGCAGGTCGCCGATCAGCCGCTGCGCGGCGTGCCGCGCGATTTCCTCGGTGGCCTGGCGCGCGGTGGTCAGTGCGGGCCAGGACTGCTTGGAGAACGGGCTGTCCTCGAAGCCGGCGATCGACAGTTCGTACGGCACGTTGATGCCGTCCGAATGCGCCGCGGCCAGCACGCCGGCGGCGATCTCGTCGTTCGAGCCGAAGATCGCGCTGGGCCGGTCTTTCAACGCCAGCAACTTGCGGGCGCCGCGGAAGCCGTCGTCGAAGGTGTAGTCGCCGGGCACGATCAGCTTGCGGTCCAGCGCGATGCCGTAATCCTTCAGCGCGTCCTCGTAACCCTGATAGCGCTCCAGACTGGAGCGATGCTCGCGGCCGCCCCACAGGAAACCGATGCGCTGATGGCCGAGCTGGATCAGGTGCTCGGTGATCGCGTAGGCGGCGTCGCGATCGTCCACATACACGCACGGCGAGCCATCCTGCGGATCCTTGCGCGCCGAGATGATGCGGATGAACGGGATCTTCGCTTCGCTCAGCGCGCGGATCAGCGCCGGCTGCTCGGACATCGGCGGCGCCAGCACCAGCCCGGCCAGGCGCGAGCGACGCACCAGTTCGCACAGTTCGTCGGCCAGTGTCGGCGAGGACGAATCGCAAGGGTGGATCTGCAGGCCGAAACCGCTGGCGCGGCACACCGACAGCACGCCGCGCTGCATGTTGATCACGTAATGCGCGTTGGGGTTGTCGTAGACCAGCCCCAGCGCATAGGCGCGGGTGCTGCGCAGGCTGCGCGCAGACGGATCGGGCTGATAGCCGAGCGCGTCGATCTCGCGCTGCACCTTCTCGCGCGTGCGGGCATGCACCGAAGGCTCGTTGTTGATCACACGCGAAACGGTTTTCAGCGAAACGCCGGCCCGTTCTGCAACATCTCTGATGGTGGCGCTGCGCAACCGCTGAACCTCATGCATCGTGATGGATGGCGCCGACGGCGCCGCACGGTGATGTGCGGCGCCTCGCGCATCCTAACTTATGGCCCTGCCCCGAGCGAATGCACGGCTCACCCGGCTTGCTCCTGCCCGACCCGGTGGCCAGCCAGCCCGTAGTACAGGATGTACAGGTAGCACGGCACCATCAGCAGCATGAACGCGAGTTGGAAATCGACATGCTGCTTCAGGTGCACGAACAGTTGCGGCACCACCGCGCCGCCGGCGATAGCCATGATCAGCAGCGCCGAGCCGCGCTCGGTGAGGCTGCCCAGACCCTTGATCGCCAGCGGAAAGATCGCCGGCCACATCATCGCGTTGGCGAAGCCGAGCGCGGCGACGAAGCCGACCGAGACGTAGCTCTGGGTGAGGTAGGCGCCGATCGAGAACAGTACGCCGAGCACCGCAGAGATCGCCAGATAACGCTGCTGCGAAACGACCCGCGGGATCAGCAACAGGCCGGCGACATAGCCGATCAACATGCCGGTCAGGGTGAATGCGGTAAAGAACTTGGTCTCGTCGAGCGGCAGGTGGAAGCTGGCGCCATACGTACCGATCGCATCACCGGCCATCACCTCGACACCCACATACAGGAACAGGCACAACACGCCCAGCCACAGGTGCGGAACCTGCAGAATGCCGGTGCGCGCCGCGGAACCGCCAGCGCGGACGGGCGTACTGTTGGCCGTGGTCGCCTCGATGTCGGGCAGCGACGAGCGCGCAATCCAGATCGCCAGCAGCGCCAGAATGCCGGCCATCACCAGATACGGCGCGTGGATCTTGGCGGCGAATTCGTTGAGCAGCAGCTCGCGGGCCGCCGGGTCTGCCGCCTTCACTTTTTCGTCGAGATTGCCGATGCCGTTCAGCACCAGCGTGCCGATCAGCAGCGGTGCCAGGATGCCAGCGACCTTGTTGCAGATGCCCATGAAGGCGATGCGCTGGGCGGCGCTGTCGATCGGGCCGAGGATGCTGATGTACGGATTGGACGCCGTCTGCAGCAGCGAGAGGCCGGCGCCGATCACGAACAAGCCGGTCAATGCACCGGCAAACACCCGCGCGCTGACGAACTGGCCGAACAGCACCGCGCCGATCGCCATCACGAACAGGCCCAGCGCCATGCCCAGCTTCATGCCGGTACGGCGCAGCAGCATCGCCGCCGGCCATGAGAACACCAGGTACGAGATGTAGAACGCGAACGGCACCAGGAACGCATAGGCGTCGCCCACCTGGAAGGCCAGCTTGACGAAGGTGATCAGCGGCCCGTTGAGCCAGGTGACGAAACCGAAGATGAAAAACAGCAGACCGATGATCAGCATCGGGCCCAGATTGGTGCGTTCGGACGGCGCCGCCGCCAGCGTGGTTGCCATGGTCTCTTCTCCCCGGAGTCCGACCGTACCGCACCGGTCGAATGACCGGGACAGACAGGAATGTCTCTTTATTTGCCGGAAAGTGCAACGTTGTCAATTTCTGACCCGCACGATGACCTTGCGGCGGACCCTGGCGCAGCCGTCCAGATGGCCATTGGCAAGCCCTCCTGTCGCATTGCGGCAAGCCGGGCGCGGCTCGCGTGCGAAACCGAAAACCCATGCTATAGGCCATCCATCGACGCTTTTCATGCAATTTCTTGGAGTGTCATGACAGCTATGTTGCGACGCCGTATCGAAACTTCCATGAATCGCCACCAGCCCCATTGACAACGTTGTCATTCTGACAGCAGACTCCGCCCGAATCAGGCCACCCGGCCAGCGGCGAACGCATGCCGCGCGGCACGGGGTGATGTCGGTCACGGGAGAACGGAGTGGGGGAAGTCGCCAACCAGCGTCATGCAGCGGGGCCGTCGGCGATGGCTCTGGCCGCGGCGTCGATGTCGAACGGGTCGACCGGGCCGGGCCGGGATCAGCCGTTCCTGGCGGCCGACGTGGGCGGCACGCATGCGCGCATCGGGCTGGTTATCGGCAACGCCGTCGGCAAGCGTCCGGTCAGCGTGCTGCACTACCACCGCTACGGTTGCGCCGACTGGTCCAGCCTCACCGCGATGTTGCAGGACTTCGTCGAGCAACTGGCGAACACGCCGTACGCAGCGATGCGGAGCCAGTTGCGCCATTGTGCGGTGGCCTGCGCCGGTTACGTGCTGGACGACGCGATCGTCAACGAGAACCTGCCGTGGCCGGTGTCGATCCGCGACATTCGCGACGGCCTCGGTATCCAGCGGCTGGCGGTGATCAACGATTTCGAAGCGGTGGCCTACGCGACCCAGTTCATCGGCACCGACGAGACGCGCCCGATCATCGAAGCCACCGCGCCGGTCGCGCCTGGGCCGGCGCTGGTGATGGGGCCGGGTACCGGGCTGGGTTCGGCGGTGTTGCTGCCCGGTCAGCCGCGGGCGCAGGTGCTGGCCACCGAGGCCGGGCAGATTTCGCTGGCGCCGGGCAACGAGCGCGAGATCGAGATCCTGCGTCTGTTCCGCCGCGATCGACCGCACGTATCGTTCGAGGATGCGCTGTCCGGGCCGGGCCTGCTGAAGCTCTATCGCGCGCTGTGCGAATTGCGCGGCAGCCCGGCACGACTGCTGACGCCAGCGGAGATCACCGGGGCCGCGCTGGCCGGCAGCGAGCCGGCGGCCGTCGAGGCATTGCACGTGTTCTGCGGCTTGCTCGGCAGCTTCGTCGGCGATCTGGTGCTGCTGTACGGCGC
>DHXA01000183.1:0-18196 GCA_002413455.1 Rhodanobacter sp. UBA5168
TTGACCATCTTGTAGAGCGCGGTCGACATTTTGTCGACGTCGCCGCGGGTTTTCGGCTCGACCGACACGCTGATCACCGGATCGGGGAAGCGCATGCGCTCGAGCAAGGCCGGATGCGCCGGGTCGGACAGCGAATCGCCTGTCTCGGTGTCCTTCATCGAGACGAACGCGCAGATGTCGCCGGCGCGAACCTCGTCGATTTCCTTGGTGGCGTTGGCCTGCACTTCCACGATGCGGCCCACGCGCTCCTTCTTGCCGCGGGTGACGTTCTGCAGCGTGTCGCCCTTCTTGATCACGCCCGAATAGATGCGGCAGAAGGTCAGCGTGCCGAACTGGTCGTTGATGACCTTGAACGCCAGCGCGCGCGCCGGTGCGTCGTCGCGCACTTCCTGCTCGCCGATGATATTGCCGTCCTCGTCGACGATCGAGATGCCGCCGTTCTCGCCGGGGTACGGCATGTAGTCGACCACGGCGTCGAGCAGCTGCTGCACGCCCTTGTTCTTGTACGACGAGCCGCAGAACACCGGCACCAGCTTGCCGGTGACGCAGCCCTTGCGGATGCATTCCTTCAGCTTCGCCGGATCGTGCTCGCCAGTCTCGATGAGGTGGCTGAACGCGTCGTCGTCCATCGCCAGCGCGGTTTCGAGCATTTCCTCGCGCAGCTTCGGCAACTGGTCGATCCAGTCGTTGTCGACGGTGGAGCCGAACTTCAGGCGCGCCCGCGCTTCCTCGAACGACACCGTTTCCCAGGTGCTGTCCTTGTCGTCCGACGCCCAGATGTAGGCGACGTTGGCGACCAGGTCGGCCATGCCGATGAATTCGTCGGAGCTGCCCAGCGGAATCTGGCACAGCAGCGCCGGCGCATTCAGGCGCTCGCGAATGCCCTTCACGCAATGCGCGAAGCTGGCGCCGATGCGGTCCATCTTGTTGATGTAGCACACGCGCGGCACGTTGTACTGGTCGGCCAGGCGCCAGTTGGTCTCGGTCTGCGGTTCCACGCCGGCGACGCCGTCGAACACCACCACGGCGCCGTCGAGCACGCGCAGCGAACGGTTCACCTCGATGGTGAAGTCCACGTGTCCCGGGGTGTCGATCACGTTGATCTGGTGACCTTTCCACTCGGCCGTCACCGCCGCCGACTGGATCGTGATGCCGCGCTTGCGCTCCTGCTCCATGTAATCGGTGGTGGTGGAGCCCTTGCCATCCTTCGTGTCGTGCACGTCGATGATCTGGTGCTTCTTGCCGGTGTAATACAGCACGCGTTCGGTGGTGGTGGTCTTGCCCGCATCGATATGCGCAATGATGCCGATGTTGCGGTAGAGCGAGATGGGTTTCTGTCGGGCCACGGTCTGGATTCCGGAAAGGGTTGCGTCAGGACAAACGTGAGGAGGACAGCAGATGCCGTCCACCGGGATTGTTTTCAAGATGCCTGCGGTTTGGGGCTGGGTTGCGCTGGCCCCGGCAGGCAGGGTGCGAGTGCATCAGACCGCCCATCATAACCGGCCAGCGGCAAGCCTGCTGGGATCGGTTCAGCCGAGGGGTGGCAACGAGGGCACGGATCCCCCTCGGCGAGGGCCGTCAGGCGATGCGCAGGGTAGCCAGTGCTTCGGTCAGTTGCCTGGAATCGTAGGGCTTCTGCAGGACCTTTTCGTTGCGCCATGCCTCGGGCAGATCCTGGTCGCCGTAGCCGGAGGAGAACACAAACGGGATGCCGCGTCGCCGCAGCACCATGGCGACGGGAAAGCTCTGGTCGCCGGCCAGGTTGATGTCGAGAATGGCCAGATCGATCGACGCCGACTCGGCCAGCTCCAGGCAACGGCTCAGCCGCGCGGCCTTGATCACGTTGTAACCCGATGCCAAGAGGCGATCCTCCAGCATCATCGCCAGCATCATCTCGTCTTCGGCAAGCAGGATGCAGGGCTGGACGCAATCAGTGGTCATCAGGAAACAACCTCGTCCAGTGGCACATCGATGACGCAGGTAACGCCGTCAGGGGAAAATGCGAGCGTCACCTCGCCATCCAGTTCATACGGTACGCCCTCGCCAATCAGGCGAGAACCGAAGCCGCGGCGGGTGGGTGGCGCCACCGTGGGACCACCGGTTTCCGTCCACTGCAGCAACAGCCACAGACGTTGGTCCTTCATGTGTGTCGTCCAGGTGACGGCAACCCGACCTTCGGGCACCGACAGCGAGCCGTATTTGCCGGCATTGGTGGCCAATTCGTGCAAGGCCATGCTTATTGCCAGCGCCTGCTTCGACGGCAAGGTGATCTCGTCGCCCTGCAGGCGCATCCGTGCGTCGTTCATGCGTGAGTCGCTGTCTTGCCGGTAGGGCGCCAGTTCGTTTTTGACGATGCCGGCCAGCGACGCACCGATCCAGGCATCCTGCGCAAGCAGGTTGTGCGTATGCGACAGCGCCAGCAGCCGGGACAGAAAACTTTCCGCGAAGGCAGGCAGATTCGGTGCGTTGGCGATGGTCTGCTGGGCAATCGCCTGCACCGTCGCCAGCGTGTTCTTCACCCGATGATTGAGCTCGGCCAGCATCATTTCCGTATATCGTGCCGCGCGCACGCGCTCGGTGATGTCGCGCGCCACCAGCTTGCCGGCAAACAGCGTGCCGTCCTGGCTGCATACCGGCGAGTAGCTGATCGCCAGCGGTACCGATTCCCCGTCCGGCCGCGTCCAGGTCATCTCGAATTCGGCAAGCCGCTTGGGCCGCTCGTGGCTGGCAAAAAACTTCCTGGTCTCCTCGGAGGACTCGGACGGCAGCAGGATGCTCAACGGCTGGCCGACCACCTGGTCGGCCGACAGCCCGAAGATGCGTTCGGCACTGGCGTTCCAGCTGCTGATCCGTTCATCCATCGAGAAGCCGAAGATCGCATCGCGCGAGGAGTTCACGATCGCCGCCAGCCGCGCATGCTCGTTGTTCAACCGCTGGCTTTCGGTGATGTCGACGAAGGTCAGCACCACGCCGTCGACCAGGTTGTCGACCGTCAGGTAGGGCCGCATGCGCAGCAGAAACGTGGGCGCGTCGCCGTCGCCGCGCAAGGTGCGCTCGGTGACCGCCATGTCGAGCAGCACGCGTGCCACGTCGCTTTTCAGTTCCGGGTAGTTGATGCGCGGCGAGATCTCGGTGATCGGGCGGCCCTTGTCGCCGTCGCGCAGATGGAACAGCTCGGTCATCGCCGGCGTGTAGCTGCGGATGGTCAGGTCCTTGTCCAGGAACAGCGTGGCGATGTGGGTGCTGTCCAGCAGGTTGCGGATGTCGCTGTTGAGCCGGTTCAGCGCCTCGTTCTTGCTGTTGAGCTCGACGTTGACGGTCTGCAGCTCCTCGTTGATCGACTGCATCTCCTCAGTGGAGGTTTCCAGCTCCTCGTTGGCGGACTGCAGCTCCTCGTTGACCGACTGGTATTCCTCGTTCGCCGATTTCAGGTCCTCGCTGGCCATTTCGTGCAGATCGACCGCGGTATGCAGCTGCGCGCGGGTTTCGCGCAACTCGTCTTCCAGCGTGCGGACGCGGCCGGGCTCGCCGCCGGATTCGCCGTCGGTCGCCGGGCCGGTCGAGTGCGGTGCAGGTTCCAGCTCATCGAACGCGACCACGCACATCTCGATCTTGCCGTCGCCTTCGGCGAGCGGCTCCACGATCAGCCGCAGCGAGCGCTCATGCCCGTTGAGCAGCAGCGCGAGCTCTTCGCGGATCACTCGCGTGCCGTCGGCGAAGGCCTGCAGCGTGGCGGCATGCACGGCGCCGCGCAGCGGCTTGTCGAGCAGATGGAACAGATTGAGGCTGGCCGCACCGGCCGATGGCGCGAGGTAACGTCCGGTGTCGCCGCTGAAGCGCAGCACGTCGTGGCTGGCGTTGATCACCACGTAAGCCGGGGACCAGGGTTCCAGTGCCTGGCGTGCCCGCCGATCGATCAGGTTCTCGCCCTGCTGACGCGCGGTTTGCGTGGCGTGTTCCACAGGGTGACGTCGCATGTTGGGTAGATCCCGTGGCCGTGTGTCGGCGTCGTCGCGGCGCATGTACAGGCGTTGTTTCTTGTCCCGTTCGGTGAACAGTCGCGCGTTGCGGGCCAGCCGCTCCGAAGTGCCCAGCAGCAGAAAGCCGCCGGGCCGCAGCGCGTAGTGGAACGACTGCACCAGCCGCTGCTGCAGATCGTTGCCGAGATAGATCAGCAGATTGCGGCAGGAGACCAGATCCATCCGCGAGAACGGCGGATCCTTGAGCACGCTGTGCGGCGAGAAGATGCACATCTCGCGGATCTGCTTGACCACGCAGTAATCGTCGCGATCCTTGCTGAACCAGCGCTCCAGGCGCTCGGGCGAAATGCCGTTCAACGGTGCCCGGTAACGTCCGGCGCGGGCACGTCCGATCGCCTGATCATCGATGTCGGTGGCGAAGATCTTTACCTTCAGTCCGTGTTGCGAACCCATCGCCTCGCGCAGCAGGATCGCGATGGAGTAGGCCTCCTCGCCAGTGGCGCAACCAGGCACCCAGACCCGCAGCACGTCGTCGCCGGCCCGGTCGGCCAGCAGCGCGGGCACCGCGATGGTGCGCAGCGCCTCGAACGCGACCGGATCGCGGAAGAACTCGGTGACGCCAATCAGGAACTCGCGGAACAGCAGCTCGTGTTCGTTGGGATGCTGGTCCAGGTACTCGATGTAATCGGTGACGGTTTCGGCCTGCACCACCAGCATGCGCCGCTGGATGCGCCGCATCAGGGTCTTTTCCTTGTACTGGCTGAAGTCGTGGCCGACCTCGGCATGCAGCAGCCCGCAGATGGTTTTCAGGTGTGCGGCCAGGTCGCCGCGCACGCCATCGGAACCCTGCTTGCGCTGCGCCGCATGCATCTGTTTCTGATAGGCGAGCAGTCGCGCTGGCATGTCGGACACCGGCAGCACGGCGTCGACCAGCCCGGTGGCCACCGCATTGGCCGGCATGCCGGTCATTGCCTCGTGGTCGAAGCCCGATTGCGCCAGCGCCAGTCCACCGTGATCCTTTACCGCGCGCAATCCCTGCGCACCATCGCTGCCGGTGCCGGCCAGCACCACGCACACAGCGCAATCGCCCTGGTCTTCGGCCAGTGAAGTAAAGAAGGTGTTGATCGGCCAGCGATGCTCGCGCGGGGGCGCCGGCTTGCTCACCTGCAGAACGCTGTTTTCAACGGTGAGGGTGGCGTTGGGTGGAATCACGTAGATGTGCCGCGGCTCGACCCGCATGCCATGCGCTGCCTCGATCACCGGCATGCTGGTGTTGCGACCGACCAACTCGGCCAGCAGGCTGGTGTGATCGGGCGCCAGATGCTGCACCAGTACGAAGGCCAGCTGGCCGCTATCCACCGGCATATGCGCGAAGAACGCCTTGAACGCTTCCAGCCCGCCAGCCGATGCGCCGATGCCGACGATCATGGGGTGGGTCGATGTTGGCCTGCCAGCTTTCACAGATGCGCCTTTCTTGCCGGCGGCGACGGGAGTGGACACTGGCTTTGTCTGCGATGGCATGGGTACAGCCCGAAACCCAGGCGGGCCTGGATGAAACTGCAGCATAGCGCGCATTGCCGGGCAGCCCAGTGACTGCCGACGAGCCTGCACGTTGAGACAACGCGATGGACTAGCGATCGCTCGCGGATATTTCCAGGTCAGCCATCGGTCGCGATCAGCAGATCTTCGTGGAACGCGCCAAACGGCTCCGACGGATGTGCGATCTGGATCTCCAGTATCCACAGACCGCTGGAAGGCGCGGCTTCCATGTCGCCAAGATTGCCACCCTGGTGGATCGAATGCGGGTAGTCGCCGACCCGGTGGCCCTTGATCGCGTGATTGAGCCGCCAGCCCATCGCTTCGGCGCGTTCGCCGGCAAATGCGTAGAGCGCCTGACCACTCAAACGCTGCGTGCGCCATGCGCTGGCCACCTCGTCGAACAGCGTGCGAGCCGCATCCGCGCAGGCTTGTTTCTCCGGCGCGTGTCCTACCACCAAGGTGTCGCCCACGTCGCCTTCGTGGCCATCGAATACCAGCCCGAGGTCGATGAAGTAACTGTCGTTCTCGCCCAGGCGCACGCTCGGATCGGAACGTTGCCGGTATGTCTTGGTGGTGTTCGCGCCGATGCGGATCAACACCGGATGCCACAGCCGCTCGACGCCCAGTTCGCGGAACACTTCGATCGCTGCGAGCTTCGCCTCGTCTTCGTTGATGCCCGGATGCATGTGCTGGCGAATGCCGTCCAATGCGGCCCAGGTGCGCTCGCGAGCGCGTTGCATCAGGGCAGGGTCGAAACGTTCGCCGACCGCTTCGCGGGTGGGGTGCATCGGGTGTGCGGCGGTGATCAGGACAACAGGACCAGCGCCAGCCCGACCGCGGCCGGCAATGCCTGGATCCACAGAATCTTCCGGCTTGCGGTCAGCCCGCCGAAGATGCCGGCAACCAGCACGCAGCCGAGAAAGAACACCTTCACGCCGAAGCCGGCGCTGCCGAGACACAGTCCCCAGATCAGTCCGGCGGCGAGGAAGCCGTTGTAGAGGCCCTGATTGGCGGCGAGCGCTTTCGATTGTTCGGCAAATTCCGCGCTGAGGCCGAACGCGCGGCGGCCCGAGGGTCGGGTCCACAGGAACATTTCCAGGATCAGAAACCACAGGTGCAGCAGCGCGATGGCGGCGACCACGATATTCGCGACAGTGGACATGACGGTTCCCCTCGGATGGCGACCGGCGGCGCCTCGCCTGCGGAGTGTCGCAGCCGTCTGGGCCGATCGCAAACGCGAGGCGACAGGCGCTGCAGCGTCTGCCGCATCCGGCTTGTCGTTCGCGCGAGCGGAATCAGCCGGGTAGTGCGGAAACGGCTGTCAGCGCGGCAACGGCACGCGTTTCGGGTCGGCCCAGTGCCCGCAGCAACCGATAGTGCGAGGCGATGCCCGCACCGAACGTGCGGTGTTCGCGATAGGTCACGCCGAACTCGCGGCAGGTGTCTTCCACCACGCGGGCGACCAGCGGGTAGTGCACGTGCGAGATGCGCGGGAACAGGTGGTGCTCGACCTGGAAATTCAGGCCGCCGATCAGCCAGCTCAGCACGCGGTTGCCTCGGGCGAAGTCCACCGTGGTCTCCAGCTGATGGACCGCCCACGGCGTAGCCATCTGCAGGCCGGTTTCATCCGGCAGCGGAAACGCCGCCTCTTCCACGACGTGTGCCATCTGGAACACCAGCGCCAGCAGCACGCCGGCGACGGCCGAGACGAGCGCATAGAACAGCAGCACGCTGCCGATCGAGTGGACGACCAGCGGCACGCCGAACGCGAGGCCGAAGAACACCAGCTTGCCGATCACGAACCCGGCCAGGTCCCAGCCCTTCGGGCGAACGAACGGGCGCTCGCCGACGGTGCCGGTGAGCATGTCGCGGAAGTCGCCGTAGAGGTGCCAGCGGATGGCGGTGACGCCATACAGCGGCCACAGGTAGATGTGCTGCCAGCGATGCCACGGCCGGCGCGGCTGCTGCGGTGACAGCCGACCCAGTACACCGAGGTCGATGTCGCTGTCGTGGCCGGCCACGTTGACCCAGGTGTGATGGAAACGCGCGTGTTTCCACTGCCAGATGTATGAGCTGCCGCCGACCAGATCCAGCGTCAGCGCCATCAGCCGGTTGATTCCACGCCGCTGCGAATACGCCTGATGGCCGCCGTCGTGCATGATGTTGAAACCGATCCCCGCCATCGCCGTGCCGAGTACCATGGCCAGCGACAACCCCTGCCACCACGTGACGGCGAAGAACACCAGCGCGACATAGGCCAGCACGAACGTGGCGAGGATGATCGCGGTCTTCAGGTACATCTGCGCGCTGTCGCGCTGGCGGGTGCCGCTCCGCTTGAACTCGGCCTCGACGCGCCGGCGCAGCTCGCGATGAAACGAGTTGTCGCCGCTGAACTTCAACCGCTCGACGTGGGCATCGTGCGACGGAGCGGCAACAGAATTCCCGCGATGTGATGAATCGAGGGACATGGCATCGCCTGGTGAAAGATCAGCTGTGCATGTTACGCGATCGAAGGCCGCCGAATGAGATTGCTCCGCCAACCCATTCCATCCGCGCCCTTTGCGCCGCTCAGGCTCGACGCATGGCAGGGACTCTGGAAGACCCGCGCCAGCTGGCCGCCTGCAAATTTCAGGCAGTTTGTGACAAAGCCCGCGTGCCGGATTTTCCCGTGTCCGCCGAATGCGCCGAATAGTTCGTGGCTTGAACGAGTCCATCATCTGCGCCAGAACGGCGCCGCTCACAGGATCATCCCTTTGCTCGGGCGGTGAGCCGTAGATGAACGCCAAGGCAGCGCGCATAGGCGATGGACGTCACAGTAATCGTGACCGCAGGAATCGTAAAGCCTGTCTGGAACAGGCGTTGCATGCCTTTGGGTGTATCACCAGGGAACATCATGTTGATGAGCAGCCAATTGCACGTCTCTCTTCTGGTGCCGCCCACGGCAGTGGAAGAGCGGACCTGGTTGCGTCGCCTGATCGTTGCGACGACGCCTGTCGAAGTCGGAGAGGTGATCGTGGACCTGGCTGAAGCGCTTCCCGGTTGCGAGAAGGCCACCTTGCTATGGGGTGGCGATATCGAGGCGCATCCCTGCGGTGCAAGCGTGACTCCCGACGAGGTTGTCTGGGCGCAGGGTGCGCTCGCCGAAAATGGCTTGTGCCTCGATGACGATGGCCGACGGGTAGCGTGGCAGCCCATACTGCATGGACGCGCCGTGTTGTTGCTTCATTTCGCTTGCGGACAGGCAGCGCAAACCTTGCGAAAGGCCCTCGATCGGCATTTCGCCATGGCCAATCATCGATTGCAGCAGACACTGAAGCTGATCGGGGTGCAGGATTCGCACAAGCAGCTGGAACGTTCGGAAAACCTGCAGCGAGCGCTGTTCGCGATTTCCGATCTGGCCGGTTCCGATCTGGACATGCCGGAGCTTCTGCGCGGCATCCACGAAATCGTCAGCACGTTGATGTATGGCGAGAACTTTTTCATCGTTAGATACGATCAGGAGCGCGGCACGATGCGCTTCCTCTATTACGCGGATGTCGAGGACAAGCAGGGGCCTGACACCACAAGGGAAGAGGCGCTGGAAGATCTGCGCCACACGTTGACCTGGCATCTGCTGAGTGGCGGAAAGCCGTTGATGGGCAGTCAGGAGCAGCTTCGCGAACAGGTGAGCGGACTGGTCATCAAGGCTGGTCCGGACAGCACCGACTGGCTCGGTGTGCCCATGCTTCGCAATGGTCAGGTGCATGGCGCGCTGGTGGTGCAGAGCTATCGCGAGGGCATCGTATATACGCTCGAAGATCGGGCGCTGCTGGAATTCGTCGGTAGCCACATCCTCACCGCCCTGGAGCGCAAACAGACCAAGAACGACCTGGAGCTGCGGGTACAGACAAGAACGCTCGAGTTGGCCGAGGCCAATCGCGGTCTGCAACAGGAGGTGCTGGAGCGACTGCGCGCCGAGCAGTTGCAGGGGGCGCTGTTCCAGCTGGCTCAGTTGGCGACCGCGGACATCGACGAGAACGAGTTCTACGCACGTACGCATGCGGTGGTTGGCGCTCTGCTCAATGCGGAAAACTTCTTCATCGCACTGCTCTCCGACGACGGCCTGATGCTCGAATTTCCTTACTACGTGGATATGGGAACGCTCCACACGCTGGTTCGGCCGCTCAGGCGTGGCCTGAGTGAATACGTCCTCCGGCATGCCCGTCCGTTTCTGGGGCTGCTCACTGATGTCGAGATGCTGGTCCAGGAGGGCGAAGTCATCGTGCACAACATCGGGACCCCTGCGGCGTGTTGGCTGGGTGTGCCGCTGGTGGTCGCCGACGAGGTCATCGGACTCGTGGCTGTGCAGAGCTATACGGAGGCGAACGTCTACGGTGCAGCCGATCAGGAGCTGCTCAGCTTCGCCGCGCTGCAGATTGCCAACAGCATCTACCGCCGCCGTTCCACCGCTTCGCTGCATCAGGCCAATGCGCAACTCGAACAACGGGTGGAAGAGCGCACGCACGAGTTGCTCCAGCAGATTCGCCAGCGCGAACAGATCCAGCAGCAGTTGAAGCATCAGGTGATGCACGATCCGCTGACCGGTTTGCCGAACCGTGGCTACCTGCGCGATCGACTCGACCGGGTGTTGGCGCTGCTGCAACGCGAACCGGTGCGGCGTTGTGCGCTGCTGTATCTGGATATCGATCGCTTCAAGGTGATCAACGACAGTCTTGGCCATCTGGCCGGCGACACGTTTCTCAAGGAAATCGCCACACGGCTGATGAGCTGTGTACGCGATCCGGACGTGGTGGCACGGTTGTCCGGCGACGAGTTTGCGATCCTGCTGGAGGACGTGGAAATTCCCGGCACGGCGGTGATGGTGGCGCAGCGCATACTGAAGTGCCTCGGCGAGCCGATGCAATTGGCGGGCAAGGAACTGGAGCCGTCGGCCAGTATCGGCATTGCCGTCGCCGACAACGGCCGCTACCGCTACGACAGCGCTGATGATGTGCTGCGCGACGCCGACATTGCGCTGTATCGCGCAAAGGAAAGCGGCCGCAAGCGTTTCGAAATATTCGACGAAGCGCTGGCAAAGAACATGGTCGACGTGCTGACGCTGGAAGCCGAATTGCGCCATGCGTTGCAATACGACGAGTTTGAACCGTATTTCCAGCCGATCTGCAAGCTCGAGAATGACCAGGTGGTGGGCCACGAGGCGCTGTTGCGCTGGAACCATCCAAAGCGCGGCCTGCTCAAGCCTGTGGATTTCATCAAGATCGCCGAGGACAGCGGCCTGATCGAAGCGATCGACTGGCGCATGTTCGAGCTCAGTTGTCGTCGGCTCATGCTTCAGGCCGGCGATGACACGTTCATGACGCTCAATGTCTCGGCAAGGCATCTGCACTACGCCGATTTCGACACGCGTCTGCTCCAGCTTCTCGAATACACCGGCTTGCCGAATTCGCGTCTGATCGTCGAAGTCACCGAAGGCGCGCTGCTGGACAACGCCGAGCGCGTGCGCGCCACGCTCGAACGGTTACGCGCGGCGGGCGTAGGTGCCGCGCTTGATGATTTCGGGACGGGTTATTCGTCGCTCAGTTATCTGCACTCACTGCCTTTGCGCATGTTGAAAATCGATCAGGTTTTTGTGCAGAAACTGGACAAGGGCAGCAACCCGGGCAACGCAACCGGCGTCATGGTCGAGGCGATCCTGGCGCTTGCGCGCGCCCTCAACATCCATGTCGTCGCCGAAGGCATCGAAACCGAAGCTCAGCACAGGACTCTGCTGGCGATGGGTTGCGAATTGGGCCAGGGCTACCTGCTGGGCCGTCCTGCACCTTTCCGGCGCTGACGGCTATTTATCAGGGCGATCCAGGACTCTTCCGGGGTTTCCAAAATTTTGACAGCAAACGTGGGTTTAATACCTGATGCTTTTGATCCTTGCCGATTATGAATAAATCCACCTTGTGGGCATTTCAAAAAAACGCTGCAAAGGCGTTTCCGGCTCGCGGCTGTGGAAAGCCGCCTGGATGTCGAGGTTGTCATGACTGACGAACACACAAAACCGCGGGCCGGAGGGGATGCCGATCCTGCCTGCCATCCTGATGCACGGTGGCCGGCGCGGACGCAACGACTGCTCGGCGAACTGCGCCTGCTTTGCGGCAACTGGTTGCATGAGCCGCTGAGGCGCAGTCTCGACCATTTCGACGTGAGCCTGCACCGGCAGTCCGAGCTCACCGGCAGTCATCTCGATCAGCAGCAGTATCTGACCACCCGCCAGCAATTGCGCAATGAGCGCCAGGCGTTCGAGCAGCGTTTCATCGCAAGCATCGATCAGGCATTCGACCGGTTTGGCATGCCCGCCGTGAAAACGGCCGTGGCTGTTCCGCAGACGCTGAGCCTGCTCGATCCGCTGGAGCACGAACTGGCTGCCGCACTCGATCAGCTGGTCGCGCGCAGCGAGGCCCGCGGCGGCCCGCAGCTCATCGAGCTGGGCTATCGGTTTGCCGTACTGATCGGAACCCCGCCATTGGAAAGCGAAGCGCTGCCGATCGGGCCGCAGGCCATGGCCAGTGCCTTTCGCGCGGCCAGCCACACGCTTGGTTTGCCCAGTGTTCACGAGCTGCTGCTGCTGCAGAGCCTGGAGGGCAGCTTGATCCAGGGCGTGGCGCCACTGTATGAACTGATCAATGCGCATTTGTGCGCCGATGGCATTCTGCCGCGCTTGCGCCCCTTTGCGTTGCCGCGGGCCGCACCGCGCCGCGATCATGCCAGGAAAGAAGGGCTGCCCCAGCCCGTTGCACCGGCCGTCACAGGCCAGCCCAAATCCCTGGCCACGCCGGATAGCGGACCCGAGTCGTCCCTGCGGCCACGCCCCGGCGGTGGCGCGTCTGCGGAAAGCAGCACGGCCACCGATGAGGAACTGCAAATCGCTCTTGCCACGCTGCAGGCGCATCTTTCAGAAGCGGATGAGCAGACCCGCTTCGATTTGAACCGTCCCCAGCGCCTGCGCGAGGAGCTGCTTATCCAGCTCAACGTAGGACGTTCGAGCCAGACCACCCGCGCCAGCCTGTCCAGCGAACAAGACGACACAGTGGAATTGATCGTGCGCTTGTTCGGGCAAATCGCCCGGCAACTGCCTCCCACCAGCGACGCACAAACACTGCTCTGGGACTTGCAGTTGCCCATGCTGCGCATGGCGCTGGTCGATCACGGATTTTCCGAGCAGCATGAACACCCTGCGCGCAAGGTGCTGGGCAGGATCGCCGAAATCGCCCGCGACTGGCTTGATGATGCCAGTGGGTTGACGGATCGCGGCTTGCGCCTCAAGTTGGGTCAGCTGATTGAACGTACCCGTCGTGAAGCGCCCAGTGTTGCGCTTTACGTTTCACTGCAGGACGACATCGAACAGTACCTCGCGTACCTGCAGCACAAGACGCAATTGGCCGAACGTCGCCAGGTGGATGCGATGCAGGGGCTCGAGCGTCTGGAACAGGCACGCCATCGGGTTGGCGAGTTGCTGTCCCACCGCGTCGCCAGGGCTGCACGGGGACATCATCTCGATGAGCGGCTCGATCATGCCTGGTCGGACGTGCTGGCGCTGACCCTGCTGCGCCACGGCGAACAGAGCCAGATATTTGGAACTCGACTGGCGGTCACCGATCAGCTGCTCGGCGGTCTGCCGGTCGGCGATCGCCACAAACTGCGGCACGAAGTGGAGGCCGGCTTGCGACAGATCGGCATGCCGGACGATGAGGTCGCCAAGGTGGCCCGGCGGATGATGGATGCGAACCGGAACGAACCCGCCGGCAAAGCGATCGGCACCGACGATCCCGGCATGCACCCCAGGCACAGCCAGCGGCAGGAAGATCGCCTCCTCGAGGCGAGCCTCCCGACTGTCGGCCACGTGCCTGTCACTCACCCGTTCGGTCCCGCCGCGGTGGCGCCCAGCCCCGACGTACTGCGCATCCACCGGCATCTTCGTGCGTTGCCGCCCGGGGTATGGTTCGAGTTCGTCGATCCGTCCGGTGGGCGCGCTATCCGGCGCCGGCTGGTGTGGTACTCGCCACTGACCGGACACAGCCTGTTCGTTACTCGCAGTGGCCAGCGTGCGGAGGAACTGGGTGAGCTGCAATTGGCTCAAGAGATCGTCGGTGCCCACGTGCGCGAGATTGCCTCGGATCACGAGGATGTACTCGATCACGCCTGGCGCGCCGTTACGCGGGAACTGAGCCGGCAGCCCCACCCGTCACGCCTGGGAGCGACGCATGAATGAAGCTGACCACAGCCGGCATCGACGCGACCGCGACCAGCGCAGGACCCGGCGTAAACCTGTCGATTTCGAGGCGACGGTCATGGATGTCATCACGGGCCAGCCCATGGGGCGGATCGGCAACCTGTCGGGCACCGGTATGCTGTTGATCTGCCCCGCGGCGCCGCGAAGCGAGGCGGTCCATCAGGTGCGCCTGCCGTTGTCCGGCGACAGCGATACGCCGCAATGCATCGAAGTGGGCATACAGGAGCAGTGGCACGAGTCGGCGGCTTCGGCCGATCGGGTCTGGGCCGGTTATCGCATCATTGCGATCGGCGAAGGCGACGATGCGCGGCTCGACGCATGGCTGGCATTGCCTGCATGAGGTTTGCGCGAGTCGGGCTCTGCATGGATCGACCGTACCTCAGTGAGCCGCGGCCTTGAACGTCACCACCAGCACGTCGCGATGCGCGGGCTGGTCGGGATCGAGCGGCGTCACCGCAGTGACGCCATGGAATACACGGGCGTCATCGACCAGCGCGGCGTCCAGTGCGTGGGTGAGCGTGAAGCTGCCCAGCAAGCTGCCGTCGTGGGCGTGGATGGTGGTAGTGCCGCTTTCGATGTTGGCGCGATCGATCAGCAACACCAGCACGTAGTCGACACCGTCGCGGTGCACGCCTTCCGGTGTCGGTTCGCCGGCCTCGCCGACGCGGGCCTCGATGCGGAATTGGTGCACTTCGACATGCCAGTGGCGGGTGGTGGGCGCCAGCGCGCCGAAGCACTCGCCGCAGAAATCGAGGATGCGGCGCAAGCTGGCGCCATCGGCGATCGCCGGCTCGATGGGCTCGAACCAGCGCTGGATATCGCCTTGCAGCGGGTTGTACTGCAGGCTTTGATAGTGCGGCTGGTGTGGCCGACGTTGTGTTGCGCCGTCGGCGTCCACGGCGAATGTCGCGTGGCGTCGGCGGCGCCGGCGGCCGCTGGCGGCGAGGTAGCTGTCGGACGCCAGATCGTTCCAGCTGGCGGCGAACGCGGGCCAGTCGCTCAGCGCCCGTGCTTGCAGCAGGTTGCGCATGATGTTGGCGGTGACGAAGGCAAAGCCGTCGCGTTGCAGCTGGGTGTGCAACGCGGACGTGTCGGGGTGATCAGTCATCCAATTACGTTAGCAGGGCTTGCATGAAGCGGCGATGGCTTCTGCCTGTGCAGTCGCTGGCTGCCGTGCGGGAGGAGTTTCGGTCGCGAAGCTTTTCACCTGGGTACGCAAAAGCAGTCGCGATGCATGCCGCTTCCACAGAATGCGTATTCATGGGTTCAGCCAGGAAGCCTGCGCCGGCCGGTCCGGTACGGGAATGCCTTTCTGGTGCAGGAATGCCGGATTGAACAGCTTGGCCCAATAGCGCGTGCCGGCATCGGCGAGCAGGGTGACGATGGTATGACCCGGGCCCGGTTCGCGGGCGAGGTGATCGTGCCGGCCAGGTTGACGCCGCTGGACCCGCCGACGCACCAGCCTTCCTCGGCCGGCAGCTGCTGCGCGAGCGGCACGGATTCGCTGCCGTTTGTCGCCGACGACGTCGAAACCGTGGTAGTTCCAACGTACCGCCAAGCGCAGGAGGCGGCGACACGAGCCTTCGGAGATGTGTTGCCTCAACCAGCCTCGAACGCTCCTCGCAACCACTCGTGCCGGATGGCGTTGGGAGGCCCGTCGTAGCTGACCACATCGAAGCGACATGTGCTGCGCGCGTGCTGTGGATGGGCGGCCAGCCAGTGTTGCGCAGCGAGGATCAGTTTGGCCTGTTTGCTGGCGGTGACCGAAGCGACTGCGTCGCCGTGGCTGGCATTGTTGCGGTAGCGCACCTCGATGAACGCGATGGTGTCACCGTCGCGCATCACCAGATCTAGTTCGCCGTGGCGCGTGGTGTAGTTGCGCGCCAGTAGCTTCAGTCCGGCACGTTCGAGCTCGGTGCAGGCACGCCGTTCGAAGTCGTTGCCAGCCGCGCGCATCAGCCCGAAACAGGCTGCGCGGCGTCGTTCGACGACGAGCTCGATGGCGCGGGCTCGATGGTGGCGGGCGGCATGTTTGATGGCACGTCGTCCATCTGCAGGTTGCCGCCCAGCGGGTGAGCCAGGCCGTCCTGGAATTTCGCCCAGATCAGCATGCGGCGCACGCGGCCGAACTGGTCAGCGGTGAGCTGGCCGCTGGCGCCGGGCACGTAGCTGCCGGGGTGCGCGCGTAGCCAGTCGAGGTAGGGCACCAGGCTCCATGCGTCCATGCCGAACGCGAACAGCCGCGCGCCGCCGCCACTGGCGGATGGCAAACGAGCGGCCATGTCGTCGTGGTTGGGCAGCCCTGGCTGGGCGTCGAACAGCCAGGGCGCATCGCAGAACTCCACGCCGTCCAGGTCGCGATTGGCCGCGGCATCGTCGCTGCCTTCGTAGACGTGCGAGGTGGCGACGACCGGCAGGGTGACTTGCGCGATACGCAACTGCGGTATCAGCAGGCGCGCCTGCAACGGGCGCATGCTGATGAAGATGCCGGTGTCGCCGGTATCGCCGGTGCCGTTGGTAACCGGAGCGGCGGGTGTGGCGGCGCTGGCGTCGGTCGCGGGAGCGGTCGGGCTGGTCGGAAGATGCTGCCCGGCGATGGCGCCGGCGTAGCTGGTGGCGCCGGTCGGCAGCACCACCATGCCCGCGAGCTCACCGCCGCGCGCGGCCAGCTCGGCCTTGAACGCGCCGGCGGCACGCTGCGCGAAATCGTCGTCGGAGACCATCACGTAGGCCCGGCGCAGGCCGCGCTCGATCATGTGGTCGGCGGCCTGGGCGCCTTCGGTTTCCGGCAGCAGGCCGAATTCGCTGGCGTCGCCGCTCGGCAGTTGCCGATCGTCGGGGTGATTCAAGGCCAGCACCGGCACCGGCAATTGCCCCTGGCCGAACACGGCCGCCACTTCGCCGCGGGTGAGCGGGCCGACCACCAGCCGCGCGCCATCGCTGACCGCCTGCTGATAGGCCTTGGTGGCGCCGTCGGCGGTGCCCTTGCTGTCGTAGACGCGCACGCTGGGTCGTGGTGCATGGTTGCGCCCGGCATCGAGGTAGGCGGCGAAGAAACCTTCGCGGATCGACGCGCTTGCCGCCGCGTAGTTGCCGTCGCCGGGCAGCAGCAGGGCGACCTGGCTCGGCACCTTGTAGCCCTCGCGCACGTTGGCGTCGGCGCCCGGCAGCAAGGTGCCCACCGGCTGCTGCAGCTCCGGCTGCGCTTGCGCCACGACCACGCCGAGCCGGCTCAGTGCCTCGTTCACCCAGGGCAGCATGCGGTCGCCCGGTTTCATCGCGGCGGCGCGCTGCTTGAGTGGGTCGACACCGAGCTTGCCGAGCAGATCGAGAACCTGCTGGCGGTTCTGCGCGTGGTCATAACCGTTCAACTGGTCGTCCATCTGCACGCGCGTGCGCGCGGCACCCCAGTCATCGCCGCTGGCCACCATGGCGCGGGCGCGCAATTCCAGCAGGCGCATCTGCATGCCGGCCGGCACGGTTACGTTGGGCTGGGTGGTGAGCCGCAGCGCGGTGGCCGCATCGTGCTGGCTGAGCGCCAGTTCGGCCTGCAGCAGGTCGAGTCGCAACGGTTCATCGCCACTCAGGCGCTGGCGCTTGATGCTGGCAAGCACCGGGGCGGCGCGTTCGATCTGGCCTTCCTGGCGCCAGGCTTCGGCAGCCAGCAGGCGATAGCTGTCGGCGTGTCCGGATGACTGGCTGGCGAGCGTCAGATAGGCCTGCGCGGCCTGATCGAACTGGCCTTGCTGGGCCAGTGCGTCGGCACTCTGCGCGGCGGCGATTTCAGCCGGGGAGCGCGGCGCGTTCATCGGCACGCAGGCGGCCAGCGCCAGCGAGAAAAGCAGTCCGATCGCGGCGACGCGCGAGAGGCGCATGAGGCGCATGGGAGATCCCTTGTTCGTCATGGTCGTCAATGCGCGATCATAGCCGATCGGATTGCCGGCTCACGGCGCAGGAGTATGACGATGTCAGCAGTTCAGTCAGGCTGTCTGTGGGTGGTGGCCACCCCGATCGGTCATCGCGATGATCTGTCTGCCCGCGCGATCGAGACCTTGCGTGCGGTGGCGGTGATCGCCGCCGAAGACACCCGGCACAGTCGGCCGCTGCTGGTACATCACAACATCGACACGCCGTTGATCGCGTTGCACGACTACAACGAGCGCGATGCGGTGGACGCAATCGTGCGCAGGATGATCGCGGGCGATTCGGTGGCGCTGATTTCCGATGCGGGCACGCCGCTGATCAGCGACCCCGGCTTTCGCCTGGTGCGCGCCGCGCGCGCGGCCGGTATCCGCTGCATTCCGGTGCCGGGCGCCTGCGCGGCGATCGCTGCGTTGTCGGTGGCCGGCCTGCCCAGCGACCGCTTCGTGTTCGAGGGGTTTCTGCCGGCCAAGGCGGC